>NZ_CM001976.1:1982160-2173442 GCF_000406145.1 Dickeya dadantii NCPPB 898
TCGCCATTGAAAACCGTAATCAGACGGGGACTCAGGCATTGGAACACGAACATTAATTTTTTTCTTATTCCTTCTTGTGATTTCTTCGCCCCGATTTTTATCGGGGCTTTTTTATAAGTAATATTTAAGAGTGCTTGACTGATACTGCCATAATCGTTGCAGGTTGTCCGTCGCTGTATATAAATGTTTATTTTCTTTGGTTTTATGGTGATAGTTTCTCTGGGGTAATGGTTGGGAATATTCTGATACCGATATGGGTGAGGTCGGATAAGCTCTTATTATCAGAGTTGTATGGCTGTGTGATATCAGTAGAAATCATTAAGTCAGTAACAGGTAATAAATGTGTATTAAAACTCACAGGTGAAAATCCTGATTCAGAGTATGGATATGACGCTTTGTGAGGGTTTATTAATCTTAACTTACTTAGAAGGGTGCTCTTATGAAATATGTATATGGTGGGGTTTTGTGTGTGATGTCGACTCTCCTTTTTTCAGGTGTGGCTGAGGCTAAAGACGAAAATCTATATGATGGCAATACTTATGTGATTAACGAAAGTGGTTATTGTGCTGTTGTTCACCGTAAAGACGGTGGTAATCTCAGTGGTGATTTCAAGGGCGGTGAAAGTTTACCGCGCATTTATATTAAAGATGATAGTGGTGAGACCGTGATGGGAAAACACCCTGTTTATGTCGATGTTGATTTTTATGTGCCTGACAGTAACGATGGCAAGATTGGTAATAACCCTTGTAAGGGGGCTTTCTATATGAAAGGGAAAAAACACCTGAAGTTAGATCGCCCTATGGTAGCAATAACGAGTACTGTACAGTACTAACAGGCATTGATAATGCCGAAAAATCAAAATGACACCTAGTGCTTGCGTAGCGGTTGGTTGTGTTTTTGGCGGTTTTTACAACTTTTATTTTTTGAAATAATAACTATGGCACGGGCTAAGGTAACCATGATTCAGGCATGGCAGAGGTTGCTAATACTTATAATCACTTGACTTACTGTGTACAAATACACTGGTGATTGTATGGATATTTATAGGCTGGATTATCAACCTGTTAAAAATAACAAGTTGGATATTTATATGGGCCGGGTTTGCATGGTGTTGGACCAAAATTCCGTCCCGTAATACTTTATATTGATTTTTATAAATCTGATGTCTGATAAAAGGAATTAAAATGATGTGCCTTGTCATGGTTCTTTAGAGGATAACTTTAACAACATCAGAGGTGAATTATGAAGTATGCTGAAAAATTTTATTGTGCGATAGCCTTGCTTCTCATGTCATCGGGGGTGGTCGTGGCAGAAAATAAAGAAGTTTTTTCTAAGAATACGCATGTGGGAAATGCAACCGGGTATTGCATCACGATTTCCAGAATGGATAAAAAAGCGTTTAGCGATAATAAGTCGGTGTATTACCTGCCGGATGAGTACCTGGAGGCCACTATCGCCGCGAGTACCGCTGTTCCCCGGCCGATAAAACTCCATGTCGTTTTTTATAAGAGTTCGAAAAATGACACGGTACAGCAGTGTGGCGGCAGTAAATACAGGGAAAAAGATAAGCATTTTTATTATCCGTTTGATGCGATAACCCTGGACGATGTGCCCTGATGGTCTGGTTACTATGCCCCGGCAGTTGTCGCTTACTGTCGTTTGTGAGGAGACTTTGGATAATGGAGTATCTCACATCCTGAGAGATGTTACTAATAACAAGAATATTGTTTTGGTCATTTTAACAACATCAGAGGTGAATCATGAAACATGCTGAAAAATTAGATTCTGCGATAGCCTTGCTGCTCATATCATCGGGAATAGCCGTGGCAGAAAAGAAAGAAGTTATTAATAAGAATACGCAAGTAGGAAACGCAACCAAATATTGCATCAAGATCGACAGAATGGATAAAAAACCCTTTAGCAATGAAAAAACCGAACTATTACCTGCCGGATGACTACCAGTAAGGCAACCATCCCCAAGAATCGACCGTCTAAACCCCGGCCGATAAAACGCCATGATCGCTGATGAAAAGAATGATTCAGTAAACAATGACAGCGGTCAACAGCGAGGGCGGCCAGAAAATACAGAGATAAAAGAGAAGCATTTTTATTATAAGTTTCATGAGATAAACCTGGACGATGTGCCCTGATGGTCTATTTAATATGCCCCGGCAGTTTCGCTCACTGCTTTTCGTGGGAATGTGGACGGGAAACCTATACCTGTGATTCGAATTGAAAATGTGCACCACTGCTATGGTGATATGACCATATTGCATTCACTTTCATTACATCTTCGGCATGGGGAAACCTGTGCCGTTCTTGGTCGCTCCGGCAGCGGCAAAAGTACGCTGCTCAATATCCTGGGGCTGCTGGAGCCGCTACAGCAGGGCAGTTATCATCTGGATGGCGAGGATATCCGGCTGTGTTCCGCTGGTTTGCGTGCCCGGCTGCGTAATCAAAAACTGGGATTTGTGTTCCAGCATTTTCATTTGCTGACCAGCCATAACGTGCTGGATAACGTGGCGCTGCCGCTGTTGTATCGAAATATCCCCGTGGCGCAGGCCCGCCGCCGCGCCGCCGACGTTTTGGACGAATTGGGGATGTATTCGTATCGTCTGCAACGCCCGGCAACCCTGTCCGGCGGGCAACGCCAGCGGGTCGCATTGGCCCGGGCGCTGGTGGGCGAACCCTCCGTGTTGCTGGCGGATGAACCGACCGGCAACCTGGATGCCGAAACCGCGCAAGAGATCCTCAGCCTGTTATTGGATATCAACCGCCAGCGGGCATTAACCCTCGTGATGGTGACCCACGACGAGCAACTGGCACAACGGCTGCAGCGACGTTGTCGCATGAAAGACGGCGTGCTGGTTGCGGAGTAAGTGCGGCATGAATGTGATGCAACAATGGCTTGAAGCTTGCCGCAATCTGATCGCCTTCCATCAGCGTGCGTCGCTGGCGATGTTGGGCATCGGCGTTGGCAGCGCATTGGTGGTGACCCTGTTAATGCTGGGCAAAAGCGCCCAGCAGATGGCAATGAGTGCGTTTGACCATTTGGGCGGCGATATCATTGTGGTCGATATCGGCATCAAGGAGGACAGTCACTCGCCGGTGCCGTTGTTGCCTGTCAAGCTGGATCTGTCGGCGCTGTCCCATGTGCACCGCGGCATTCGGCGTGTTGTCCCGGTAGCGCGCTGGAATGCCTCGTTGCCACAGAAAGGGGATGATGACGGCATCCCGTTGATGGTGATCGGCTCTACGCCCGACCTGATGCCGTTGCTGGGGTTGACGCTGGCGCAGGGGCGGGCGTTTTCCCGTTACGACAGCCGCAGCACCTATGCCATCGTCAGTGCGGATCTGGCCTCCCGGCTTTCGGGTTCTGCCCCGGCGCGCACTTTCCGGCTCGGCCATTATGGCTTTGATGTTATTGGTACCCTGAAATCAGCGACGTTATCAATCGGCGGTCAGACGACCGAGCATATTGTGTTGGTGCCGATAGAAACCATCACGCGGATTTCGCCTTTTGCGACCACGGATCTGCTGTACATACAGGTGACGTCGACCACGCTCCTGACGTCGGTTGTCGATGCGATCCGGCCCTGGCTTGAGCAGATGCTGCCGACGCGGACGATCCAAGTTCAGATCCAGCAACAACTCATCGATAGCATGGCGCAGCAAAATGCGACCTTCCGCTATCTGCTGGCTGCGCTGGCTGCCGTGGCGCTGCTAATGGGCGGGATTGGCGTCATGAACGTCATGGTGATGAGCGTGTCAGCGCGTCGGTATGAGATCGGCCTGCGTCAGGCTATTGGTGCCCGTTCGCTGGATATCGGCGTGTTGTTTCTGTTGGAAGCTGCTCTGCTTTCATTGCCCGGCGCGGTGCTGGGCAGCGTAGCAGGGGCGCTGCTCGCCTGGGCTTATACCCGTTACGCCGATTGGCCGCTGATGGTCGAGCTGTGGGTGTTTCCGCTGGCTATCGGCAGCGCGTTGGTACTGGCGGTCTTTTTTGGTTTGAAACCCTCTTTGACCGCTGCTCGTTTATCTCCTGCGGAGGCGTTACGTGAACATTAACCCGGCGTATGCCGCCGCTTTTTTATCGTTACTGGTCGCACCCTGGCTGTCGCTGGCGAATGGTGCGACAGCCGGCGTGCCGTTATTACAGGAAAAGGTGCCGCTTACGCTGGCCGATGCGGTCGCGCTGGGCGTACGCAACAGTAATACGCTGAAAAGCGTTGCGTTAACCCGGCTAATGGACAAGTTTGATCTGCTGGTTGCCGAAGATGGCTTCCGGCCGCATCTGGTGTTGAACAATCAGTATCGTCACAACATGGGGGCGCAGTTGCCCGGGCAGGAAAATCATGCCGGTCTTTCCGCCAGCCTGCTGACGCCATTGGGCACGCAGTTTGAGGCTGACTGGAACGATGACTATTCCGGCCAGTCATCGGCAGGAAGTTCCCGCAGTCTGGGAAACTCGGCCAGTGTCGTGCAGCCGTTGTTAAAGGGCGCCGGTGTTGACTTTAATACCGCGCCGGTGCGTTTGGCCCGGCTTGATGAGCGCATTGGTCACCTGAACCAGCAAAAGCAGTTCGCCGACACCATTACCCGGATTATTCAGGCTTACTACGGCTTGCTGGCCGCACAGCAAGGGGTGATGCTGGCGCAGGAATCGCTGCAACGCGCCAGCGCGCAGCGCGACGTGATGCAGGCATTGATTGACAGCGGCAGGCAGGCGGCGCTCGACAAACTCCAGAGCGATGCCGATATATCCTCGCAGCAGTTAAATCTGGAACAGCAGGAGAATGCGTTGAACGAGCGACGTCTGGCGCTGAACGGTTTATTGGGCATTGACACCCGTACGCCGTTGAGTGCCAGCGAGCGCCTCGACATACAGCCGATCACCCTGAAAGCGCCGCAGGCGATAGCGTTGGCGATGAAAAATCAACCTGATTATCTGATTCAGCAACTCACGGCGGACAAACAGCAGATCTACCTGATGCAGGCGAAAAACCAGCGCCTGTGGGGGGTGGATCTGGTCGCCGGGGCCGGGCGGGTGAATACCCGGGCGGCAGATATCGAGGATGATGGCCGCTGGCAGCGCTATGTCGGCCTGAATGTCTCCATTCCGTTGAACGACCTGCAGGCGCGTCAGGAAGAGCAGCGCGCCTGGGTGGCGGGGAAAATACAGCTATTACAGATGGCGGATGTGCGTCAGCAACTGGAAGAAACGGTCACGCAGCAGGTCAACGCGCTTAATAGCAACTGGCAGCAGTTTTTGATTGCCGATCGCCTGACGCGACTGTCGGAAAAAACATTGCAGGCGGAGCAGGCCAAGCTACTGGCAGGGCGTTCATCGAACTTTCAGGTGCTGAGCTACCAGACCAGTCTGCGCACCGCGCAAAGTGCGCGCGTGTCCGCGCAGATCGCCTATCTCAACGCGCGTGCTGAGCTGGATCGCGTGCTGGGCACCACCCTTAACCACTGGAGAATACAGCAGAATGATCGGTAATTTTCGCTGGTGGCGGCGGGTGCTGTATGGCGGAGTAATCATATTGGTGGCAGCGGCCTCGGTATTTTTATCCCGACGGGCCGAGAGCGAGGGGGAAACCGGGACACAATGGCGTGCTGTCACGCCATCGCCGGTGGAAAACCATATTACGCTGTTGGCGCACGTGCAGGCGGCGGAGCAATATTTGGTCAGCGCCCCTTTTGATAGTCATATCAGCCAATTGAGCGTTCAGGAGGGACAAGAGGTGCATAAAGGCGATCCCCTGCTGGTGCTGGACACCACCCCGCTGCAGATTGAGTATCGCGACGGTCAGGCGCAATTTCTCAAGGCACGTCAGTCGCTACGAAATTTACGCGCCTGGGAAAACAGCAATGAAGTGATGTCGGCTCAGCGGGCGTTGGTCATGGCGGAAATGGGCGAACGCGACGCCGCCAGCCAGTTGAATGCGGCGGAGCCGCTGTATCACCAGGGGATTATTGCACGTTCGGAGCGCGACAGCCTGGCTCAGCAACTGGCCAGCCGCCGCCTGGAGTTGCAGGCGGCGCGTCAGGCGCTGACATCCGTACGGGCGTCGGGAAGTGCGGAAAATCAGACGGTGGCTGAACTGGAGCTGAATAACGCCGAACAGAAATTACAGCAAATTCGTGACCAGCAGGCACGCAGTTGGCTGTATGCGCCCGGTGACGGTTATGCCGTTCGTATACAAAACGACGACAAAGATAAGGTAACGTTTCCCCGACTAGGCCAGCGTGTCGGCGCGGGGGAGCCGTTATTCATGCTGGCGGGCGTGACGCGCTTTGACGCGCGGGCCAAAGCCGACGAAGCCGATATCGAGCATCTGCGGCCGGGTATGCCCGTCACGCTTACCAGCGAGGCGCTGCCCGGCCAGCCGCTGGCTGGCACATTACGGATGGTCAGCCCGCAGGCTAATTACACCGAAGGGCAGCCAGGCGCTACCTATGATGTTGTCTTCAATCTCGATTGCTGCCATGCCGGGCAGGCGGTGCCGCGGTTTGGTATGTCCGCGCTGGTGACAATCACCATATTATCCGACCCGAAAGGCATGGTGCTGTTACCGGATGAGATCGGCCAGGATGAGCAGGGAAAAACCGCGGTTTATTATCGCCGCACACCACAGGCAGCGCCGGAAGTGAGGCGGATTGACGTCGTCAGCCCGTTGCCACAGGGTGTTCTGGTAAAAGGGCTGGAGCCCGGCGAGGTCCGAAAGTGGGATTGTTGCCGCGAAACTACCGCTACCCGCTGAGTGTTCGAAGAAAAGAGTGGTGCCGGGCTGGCACCGCTCTTCGGCTGAAAGCCATACGGCATATCGGCATTACTCGCGCAGCAGCACCTGGGTGTTGTATTCCCACAGTCGGTTGAAGTGGATGTCGTCCAGATCGCGCTGCGGGCTGATATTACCCTTGAACGGCCGGTCGGTGGTGGCCGCTGCGCCCCACGGGTTGACGAGGTCGTAGCTGCTGTCGATGGTACTGTCGCGGATCACCAACTGGCCGTTGGCGGTTTTGCCCGGCAGGTAGCCGGTCTGTTTCGCGCCCTGATCCCAGGCGCGGCCCAGCTTGGCCTTTTGCGCGCCGCGATAGCCGCTGTCGCCGGTCAGTTGGCTGTTGATCACCAGAAAGCCGTATTTTACCGATGGAATGCTGTCCGGTGCGAACACATAGGCTTCTTTCGAACCGCGGCTGGACACGGTATGGAAACGCACCCTGTCAAACACGGCGGTGGCGCGGCCGAACACGTAATCGACATCCCCTTCAATGTAGCTGTCCTTGATGTAGGCGCGGCTGTAATGGTCGGTGACATAGCTGTTTTGGCGGTCGCTGGTATTGACGAAGAAGGTGTCCTGACGGCTGAGCAGGCGGACATTTTCCAGTTGTACCCGATCGCCGTCGGTGCGCAGCGCGACCGCCTGATGGGTGCCGCTGTCGACCGTGTCCAGCAAGGCGTTGACCACCGTCAGATTTTTCAACTGAAAATCATTGCTCTGCGACCACATCACCGCCGAGCAGGTGGTATTGATGGTGGCGCCCGCTTTTGTGGCGCAGGCGTTGTACATATACCAGGCCGGGTCGGCGGGTTGATACTGGCCGTGCGGATTGACGCGGGCGCGGTAGTCGGCCGGCGACATCATCGAATCCAGCGCCAGCGACACCACCACCTGTTCCGGCCGGTCACCCGCGCCGAACAGCGTCAACGGCGGCGCGCCTTCCGGTATGTATACCGTACCGGTATAGGTGCCCGGCAGCAGTTTGATGTACACCCGCGTTTGCCCTGGATGCTGGCGCAGCGCCGCGTTCACCGCCTGCTGGATGCTGGTATGGGTGGCGCCCGCCACGCCGGCGCGGGGGCCGACCACATAGGCGGCAGTAACGCGCGAGGTGTCAATGGGCGTTGGCGTCCAGCCATCCGCTACCGGCTTGGCGTATTCACCGCCGTGGGCGAAATAGTGCTGCGGGGTAAAGCGACCGGCCTCCTGCGCCGATAGCACCGGGCGACTGACGGTGCCGGGAAACACCGGCTGGAAACGCGCCGAATTCGGCGTCTGGCCGCCGCAGGCGGTCAGAATCAGTGACATGGACACCGCGGCGGCCAGCCCGGAATAGTGTGTCAGACTCACAGCGTACTCCTTTCAGGTTGAGGTCATGTTGCTGTATTCGTATACGTTAGGCTGTGGCAGCCTACGCAACCCGCTACGAAAAAACGCGAAGCGGGATCATAATTTCCGAAAAATAAACCTGCGTTTCATTTTTGTCTGCGAACTGCTGCGACGAAACATAGCGCAATTCTGATTTTTAGCGGCTTTTCTGTTAGATATAGAAACGTTCCGTCAGGGATAGGTGGCGGGAAGGACGGACGTGACAGACGGGCCGGATGGTAAACCGATAACTGAACAGCATAAAACATGGCATTACTGATAAAGGCGGCGCTAGGCGCGCTCGTGGTGGTATTGATAGGCCTGTTGGCCAAAACCCGTAATTATTATATTGCCGGGTTGGTGCCGCTGTTTCCAACGTTTGCGCTGATAGCGCATTACATCGTGGGGGCGGAGCGCGGCGTGGAAGCGCTGCGCACCACCATTCTGTTTGGCATCTGGGCGGTGATCCCTTATCTGGTGTACCTGATTTCGCTCTATTACTTTACCGGTGTGATGCGCCTGCCGTCGGCGCTGATGCTGGCGGTGGTGTGCTGGAGCCTGTCGGCGGCGGTGCTGGTGAAAGTCTGGAGCAGTTACTATGCCTGATAGGATATGAGGGCGCGGCGCAGGCGGTAAACACGCCCGGCGCGACCAGCGCCGGGTGGCAATGCTACCGTTACGGGTCGTCAGTTACAGGTCGTCCTTGGTGATGCCACGGGTGACCGGTGCGGCGGTTGGGCCGGCGCTGACGCTGTTTTCGGCGTTGTACACCAGGTAGATATTCTTCCGATTGTCGATGCCGTTGTCGAACACCAGCGTGATGTTGTTCTTGTCGAACCGGGCGGTCACACGGGAATTAGGCTTGTTCATGAAGGTATCGACATCACTGGCGGACAACGGTGTGGTCATGCCGTATTTGCTCTTCAGTCCTTCCACGACGCTGGGCACGTCGGCCAGCGCGATCGAAATCGCCAGACGGTTGAACTTGTCACTGCTGAAACTGAAGATCGCCTGGGTTTTTTTGTCGGCGAAACCGAAATCCGGGCAGGTATACACGGTCTGCCCCATAATCATTTCCGGGCCGCGCAGTGAACAGTTGGCCTGCTGTCGGATGGTGGCCGCGGAGGCGCCGAATTTCAGGTTTTTGTAGCCGTCGGCGGCGGATGCCGTCAGCGACAGCAGCGACAGGGTAAGCGCCAGCAAGGGGGGATATGGCCTGTTCATGAGAACCCTCGTGATTGTATGTTGCTATGATATTGTGCGTTGCAATGGTACTGGGCCTCGCGCCTGACGGGGGGACAGGAACCGTACGGGCTTGGCGGTGATAATACGTCTATCTTACGTCGACTGCCGGATTCTCAGAACGATTTATTTGCTATGGCTAAACGTTGCTCGGGCGCTCAGAAACGATCCCAGGGAACCAGCAGCAGCACCAGTTCAATCACAACCACCACAATCAGCAGCGCAATCAGCTTCTTACGCCATAACCAGTCATCGAACTGCATTGTTGTTTTTCCCGCGTTATAGTCGATATCTCCACGTACTCTAGCGAGTTTTCCCGGCGGATACGACCGCCAGCGGGATGGCGGTGATCATTCCTGAACCGCGCCTTATCGCATTCGGCGCCAGAGTGCGGCGAATCGGACGTTGATAGCGACGCTGGATTAGCCGTTTTTTTGCTAACCTTATGCGATTTACGCGCTTTGGTAAGCCTGCTCCCCGGTGCAATATTCGAATTTTTATCATTCCAGGGGAAGTAAAACACAATGCGTAAATTGGCCTTTTCAGCATGGGCGGCGGCCATGATGCTGTCGTTGGGCGTTAGCGGTCAGGCCGCGGCGGAGACGACAGCCAACGCGGGCGGCAATCTGATCATCGGCATCACCAGCGGTGACCCGCTGGTGATGAATCCGCTGTATGCCAGCGACCGAACCACGCTCACCATCATGCAGGCGCTGTATTCGCCGCTGTACAGCTACAACGAGGGTAAGGTGGAGTGGGGGCTGGCGGAAAGTCTGACGCCATCAGCCGATAACCGGACCTACACGCTGAAACTCAAACCCGGCCTGAAGTGGCAGGATGGGCAAGCCATCACGGCCGATGATGTGGTGTTCACCTTCAATAAACTGCTGGATGAGAACCAACATAGCTTTTTCCGCAGCATGTTTGTGTACAACAACCAGCCGGTGGCGGTCAGCAAGGTGGACGACCTGACGGTGAAATTCACGCTGCCGCAAGTCAGCGCCGCCTTTGCCGGTTCGCTGGTGCAGATTTACCCCATCCCTCAGCATGTTTTTGCCAACGAAGCGGATTTATCGAAAAGCGCCAAAAACGATGCGCCGGTTGGTTCTGGTCCGTTCAAATTCGGTGAATACCGCTCCGGTCAGTACTATGCGCTGAGTCGTTTTGATGAGTACTGGAACGGCAAGCCGAAGCTGGAGGCGGTGACGTATCGCTTCGCCAGAGATGCCAACGCCGCCAGGCTGGCGATGCAGAATGGCGAAATCAACCTCAAGCTGATCGACCCGCAGGACGTCAGGCCGCTCAAGGCCACCGGCCGCTTTGACTTCATCATCTATCCGGAGGGCCGTCTGGCTTACATGGTGTTCAACCAGAACGTCGACAGCATGAAGAACAAAGCGCTGCGTCAGGCGATCGCCTATGCCATCAACAAGGACGAACTGGTGCAGACTGCGTTTACCTCGCTGGATTACGCCAAACCCGCCAATTCGATTCTGACGCCGGATACGCTCTACCAGACCGGGGATGTCGAGGCGTATCCCTACAACCTCGATAAGGCCAAAGCGCTGTTCCGCGAGTCCGGTCAGCCGCAGGGGCTGAAACTGCGGCTGGCGTATATCAACGCCAACAAAACGCAGGAGAGCATGGGGCTGTATATCCAGCAGCAGCTCAAGGGTATCGGCATCAATGTGGAGTTACTGCCGCTGGACGCCAACGCCATGTCGCAAAAAGGGCGCGACAAGAACAACACCGCCTACGAACTGAGTCTGGGCGGGTACATCATGGGCGCCGAGCCGGACGGCTACAAGTCGCTGTTCATGAGCAACGAAGATTACAACTACGCGCACTACAAGAACCCGGCGTTTGACGCGCTGTGGGACAACGGCGCCGTCGAAACCGACGCGGGCCGGCGCGCGGCGATCTATAAGGATATTCAGCAGACGGTGGCAAACGAGATGGTCTGGTATCCGATCGCCTACACCAACGCGGTGGTGGCGGTAGACAAACGCTTTGGCGGTACGCAGGAAGCGGAGCCGAAACCGGTCTACCTGTTCCAGGATTTGTCGAAAATCTATCAGCAATAATCTCCCCCGGCCGTTCGCCGCGACGGCGGGCGGCAATATGTGCGAAGACTCATGGATAACATTAATCGTGGATAACATTACTTGTGGATAAGATCGTGGCGCGTCGGCTTGTGCAACTGTTGCCGATGCTGTTTTTTATTTCACTGGTGTCGTTTCTGCTGGTGAAGCTGGCGCCGGGCGACCCGGTGCAGGCGTATATCACGCCGCGTATGAGCCAGGATGACATCGAGCGGGTGCGCCATAGCCTCGGGTTAGACCGGCCGCTGGCGATGCAGTACCTGTTGTGGCTGAAAAACGTGGCGCGCGGCGATCTGGGCTATTCGCTGATTTCCCACCGCCCGGTGCTGACCCTGATCGTCGAGCGGCTGCCGGCGACGCTCGGCCTGATGGGCGCGTCGATGCTGCTGGCGGTGGCGATCGCCATATCGTTCGGGTTGCTGGCGGGCGCGTTCCGGCACCGCTGGCTGGATCATTTGCTCAATCTGGTGGCGTACATCGGTATTTCGGTGCCGATTTTCTGGTTCGGTATTCTGCTGATCATCATTTTTTCGGTCCAGCTTAACTGGTTGCCGAGCATGGGAATGCGTACCGTCGGGGCGGCGGATTCCTGGTTAGACGTGGTGCGGCACGGCGTGCTGCCGTGCGTGGCGTTGACCTTTTACAACCTGTCGCACTATGTGCGTTACATCCGCTCCCACACCATCACGCAACTCTCCGCTGACTACGTGCAAACGCAACTGGCGTATGGCGCAACGCGCGCGCATATCCTGTTTCGGCATGTGCTGAAAAACGTGATGTTGCCGGTTATCACCCTGTTCGGTCTGTCGTTTTCTGAACTGGTGGTAGGCGCTTATGTGACGGAAAGCGTGTTCTCCTGGCCGGGAATGGGATTGCTGGGCCTTCAGTCCATCACGTCATTGGATTACCCGCTGATCATGGCGATGGTGATGCTGTCGGCCTGCATGCTGGTGATCGGCAATTTGCTGGCGGATGTACTGTATCGCGTGGCCGATCCGCGCATCAAGGCAATGAGGTAAGGCTGATGGGAAGACGTTGGCAACAGGCAAGACAACAGCTGCGCCGCAACCGGCCGGCGCAGCTGGCGCTGGCGGTTCTGGCGGTGTTCGGCGCGACGTCGGCGCTGGCGTGGCTCAGCCCGTGGGACCCGAACGCCATGGCGATTCAGGCGCGGATGCTGCCGCCGGATGGCGCACACTGGTTCGGCACCGATGAATACGGCCGGGATTATTTTACCCGCGCGCTCTACGGCGGGCAGATTTCGCTGATGGTGGGCGTGCTGGCGATGGTGTTTTCCACCCTGATCGGCACGTTGGTGGGGACCGTCAGCGGTTACATTGGCGGCCGTCTGGATACGGTGCTGATGCGGGCGGTGGATATGCTGATGTCGATCCCGGCCTTCTTTCTGCTGCTGGTGTTGAATGCTTATCTTAAGCCGGGGGTCGCCAACATTATTCTGATCATCAGCGCGCTGACCTGGATGAGCCTGTCGAGGCTGGTGCGGGCGGAAACCCTGTCGCTGAAAGAGCGGGAGTATGTGCTGTACGCGCGCGCCTCCGGTGAACGGGCGTGGCGCATCATCCTGCGTCACATCATCCCCAATATTCTGCCCACCATTATGGTGGCGGCGACGCTGAATATCGCCTCGGCGATCCTGATGGAGTCCACGCTCAGCTTCCTCGGGCTGGGCGTGCAGCAGCCTAACGCCTCCTGGGGCAGTATGCTCAACAACGCGCAGGCGTATATTGGCGACGCCACCTGGCTGGCGCTGTTCCCCGGCGTGCTGATTCTGCTGACGGTGCTCAGTTTTAATGTGCTGGGCGATGTGTTTCGCACCGCGTTTGAACCGGGAGCGCAACGTGATGAATGAGGCCGTGATGAGCCATCCATTATTGGCGATTGAAAACCTGCGTACCTCCTTTTTTACCCGCGCGGGGGAAGTGCAGGCGGTGCGCGGCGTCAGCTTCAGCGTTAACGAGGGGGAAATCGTCGGTATCGTCGGTGAATCTGGCTGCGGGAAAAGCGTCACCTGTAAATCGGTGATTCACCTGCTGGGCGGCAATGGGCGTATCGTGGGCGGGCAGATCCGCTTTCGCGGCGACGATCTGGCCGGTTACAGTCCGCAGGCGCTGCGTCGATTACGCGGCAACGATATCGCTATGATTTTTCAGGACTCAATGACCGCGCTTAATCCAGTGCTGACGGTTGGGCGGCAGATGCGTGACATCCTGATGCGCAATCAGCAACTCGATAAAAAAACCGCCCGACTACGGGCGATCGCCATGTTACAGCAGGTGGGCATCGCCCATGCCGAGCAGCGCTACGATCAGTATCCCCACGAATTCAGCGGCGGCATGCGCCAGCGGGTGATGATCGCCATCGCGTTGTCCTGCCATCCGGCGCTGCTGATTGCCGATGAGCCTACCACCGCGCTGGACGTCACGATTCAGGCGCAGATTCTGCGCTTGCTTAAGCAACTGCAACGGCAGACCGGCGCCGCCATCATGCTGATTACCCACGATTTGGGAGTAGTCGCGCAGCTTTGCTCGCGGGTGGTGGTGATGTATGGCGGTCTGGTGATGGAAGAAGGACGCGTGGAAGATATTTTCTACCGACCGGCGCACCCTTACACCCGGGGATTGCTGGCGTCGTTGCCACGGCATGACGCCGCGCGTCAGCGGTTATCGCCAATTGAGGGCGTTCCGCCGGGACTGTTGGAACCGCCGACAGGCTGCCCGTTTGCCGCGCGTTGCCCACAACGTATGGACATATGCGCCCAGCAGCCGGACCGGCGGCAGTGCGGCGATAGTCACTGGGTGCGGTGCTGGCTGGCGGATTCCGCGGAGGTGCAGCATGCCGAGTAACCGACAACCGCTGTTGCGTATCCGCGATCTCAAAAAGTATTACGACATGCGCCGGGGCTGGCGCAAACAAGGCGAGCCGGTGCGGGCGCTGGATGGCGTCAGTTTTGACATCTGGCCGGGCGAAACCTACGGGCTGGTGGGGGAGTCCGGCTGCGGCAAGTCGACCCTCGGGCGCAGCCTGCTGCGACTGGTCGAGATTACCGCCGGTGAGATCCAGTTTGACGGCGAGCTTATCAGCGCGTTACCGGAAGCGGCGCTAAAGCCATTTCGCCGGCGTGTACAGGCTATCTTTCAGGATCCTTATTCCTCACTCAATCCAGGAATGACGGTGGCGCAACTGATCGCCGAACCGATGCAAATTCACGGCTATGCGCGGGATGAGCGACAGGCGCGCACGCTGGCGTTGCTGGCGCGGGTGGGGCTGAAGGCGGAGCATTTGCCGCGTTTTCCCCATGAATTCAGCGGCGGACAACGGCAGCGCATTGGCATTGCCCGGGCGTTGTCGGTGAATCCGCAATTCGTGGTGTGCGATGAGCCGCTGTCGGCGCTGGATGTGTCGGTGCAGGCACAGGTGGTTAATCTGCTACAGGATCTGCAACAGGAACGGGGGCTGACGTATCTGTTTATCGCCCATGACCTGTCGATGGTGCGCCATATTTCGGATCGGATTGGGGTGATGTATCAGGGGCGGCTGGTCGAGGAAGCGCCGGCGGAACAGTTGTATCGCCATCCGGCACACCCATACACCCGCATGCTGCTGGCATCCATCCCGATACCGGACCCGCGAGCGCAGGCACCGGATGAGCCGGTTGCCGCCGAGCCGGACGAGCCTGCGCCGGCGATGGCTGGCTGCCCGTTCTATGCCCGCTGCATGCTGGCGAGCGAACCGTGCCGCATCGCCGCGCCGCCGTTACGCGAGCTCGACGCCGGGCACCGGGTGGCCTGCTGGCACGCGGTGCAGGAACCAGCAAGCCAGCAGTGATAATGGGCGCTGCTGGTGTTGGCCCGGCTGGCGCAAACGCTCGAACCGGTTCGCTTCAATGCGCTGAAACGCGGCATCAAGGGGATAACGCAAAAAATGCTTACCCAAACATTGCGTAAACTGGAGCGCGACGGGCTGATTTCACGCAAGGTGTTTAACACCGTACCTGTAACCGTAGAGTATGCCTTGACGCCATTGGGCTACACACTGACGGAAACCGTTGCCACGTTGGCGCACTGGGCGGAGAAGAATATTGACGCCGTACTAACGGCTCAGGCGGCGTGGGATGCCCGCCAGCAAGCGGCATCCGACGCGGAAGCCTGATGTGATGCTCATCGCTGTCGTCAGGCGATGGTATCCTGACACCGCCTGACGACAGGGTGACGTTATTTCACCGTCACCTTAATAACCGCTTCTTTATCATCAGGTTGAGGCTGTTTTTCCCAGGGGCGGGCATAGGACAGGTCGATTTCGCCTTCACCGGCTTTCACCGCCTTGAAGTGAAACATTTCATGACCGCCGCATCCCACTTTGTCGTGGCAGTCTGCGCCGGGTTTGTAGGTTTTGCCGGTTAACACGGCGACGTCAGGCAACTTTTTAATCGCCCAGGTATAACCGGTGCTGGGATTGGCCGGCAGCGTCACTTCAAACTGCTCACCGACTTTGACTTCTTTATGCTGATTATCGACAGCGGGTGCCGCCATCACGCTCAATGGAAATAACAAACCAATTGCAAGGGCGAGTTTTTTCATGCGTTACTCCAGAGATAATTATGAATGCAGTAAGATAGGGCCTGTATATGGGTGTTCATGGCCCCTGTTTTTGCATGAACAGGCAATGGTGCTCGCGGCGATAATTAATGTAATACAAGGAAAAAATATTATTTTTCAATAATAAAAGTGATTGGGAGTTGGTTGATCGATAAATCATCTCTAATGGCATGCTCTTACCTCACTAATAAGGTGGTTATAATGTCTTATAAGGATGGCATAAGTTTTTAAAATGGCAATAAACACTTTTTTATGTCGAGAGGACCGCTTTGGCGATGAGACTATCCTTTCCATAAGGATATATTTTGTTTTTAAATCGTATCACATAAAATAATTCATTCTGTGTTTTTAATTTTGATGGTTTATTTTTTATCTTTATGATTCTTTGAGTGAAAGTTTTAAGTCGGTTGCAGCGAAAATATAAAAAGGCAATGACTGGCGAATTAAATAGCAGCCTTCAAATTATGCTTGTTTTGAAATCTTGAGCGTCTTGGTTTGCATCGGTTTTCAGGGCCAGGATCAGACGAAGCGCTTTACTTTCATCGATGTGGAAATGAGCTATTAATGGGATAGGCGCTAAACCCTTCACCGCATCGACCTCTTTATCCTTTTGTCGGTAGCAGAAATGGTGAAGGGTGTTATCAGCGTGAAAACCGTTAGTCATCAACGAAAAAACAGGGCGATTAACGCAGTCGATGCCGGTATCGCCTGAACGTAAAGTATTTTCCTGCTGGCCGTCACTGCACCAAAAATCCCGGCAATCAACACGCAGACCAGAAAAAAGACAGTGACCTGAATTCCGCTTTCACCCAGCCATAATCCCCAAAGTAAACCTGCCGCCAGAAAGCCGTTATACAGCCCTTGATTTGCCGCTAACGTGCGGGTGCTGCGCGCAAAATCAGCATGGAGATTAAATGCTTTTCGACCGATTTCCGTATCCCACAAAAACATTTCGAGCACAAGAATATAGAGATGTATAACAGCAATAACTGCGACAAGGATATTGGCTAACACGGGGACCCCTAATGGATGAGAATAAGTACAGGGAAGTATAGATAATTATGGTAGGTGAGGCATTGGGTCTGAGCTAATACAGCTCAGTGAATCCAGATTGAACGCCTGGTATGCCGTAACACATACCAGGCGTTTTCATTTCAGACTTATTCGTCGCGCCAGCCCATCGCCGGAGCAACATGTTTCAGTATGGACTCGATAACGTGCACGTTGTAATCCACGCCCAGTTGATTCGGCACGGTTAGCAATAATGTATCCGCTTCGGCAATCGCTTCATCCTGTTTCAGTTGTTCGATCAGCTTGCTCGGCTCTGCGGCATAGCTGCGCCCGAAAATCGCGCGGGTTTTCTCATCAAGGAAACCGACCTTATCGCTGTCGTCACGGCTTGAACCGAAATACATCCGGTCACGTTCATCCATCAGGGCAAAAATGCTGCGGCTGACCGAGACACGTGGCGTGCGTGTATGCCCGGCTTCTGCCCAAGCTTCGCGATACGCACGGATCTGTTTTGCCTGCTGAATGTGGAAAGGTTCGCCTGTTTCATCGTCTTTCAACGTGGAACTTTGTAGGTTCATGCCCAGTTTTGCAGCCCACATCGCGGTCGCATTCGAACCAGCGCCCCACCAGATGCGGTCGCGTAAACCGTCTGAATGAGGCTCAGGGCGCAACAGGCCCGGCGGGTTCGGGAACATTGGCTGTGGATTGGGTTTCGCAAAGCCTTCTCCACGTAACACGTCCAGCAGCACTTCGGTATGACGGCGCGCCATATCAGATTCGGTTTCCCCTTCGGAAGGGACGTAACCAAAATAGCGCCAGCCATCAATCACCTGCTCCGGGGAGCCACGGCTGATACCAAGCTGTAAACGCCCGCCGGAGATCAAGTCCGCTGCGCCCGCATCCTCCGCCATATACAGCGGATTTTCATAGCGCATATCGATAACACCGGTGCCGATTTCAATACGCCGGGTTTTCGCGCCTATCGCCGCCAGTAGGGGGAACGGTGAACTGAGCTGGCGGGCAAAGTGATGCACCCTGAAATAGGCTCCGTCTGCCCCCAGTTCTTCGGCGGCAACAGCCAGATCGATGGATTGCAGCAGTGCGTCAGCGGCCGAACGGGTTCCCGATTGCGGAGACGGCGTCCAGTGACCAAATGACAAAAATCCGATCTTTTTCATGACGTGTTTATCCTGGTTTTCAGGGGAATTATCAGCAGGCGGGCACTATTCATGATGAAGCAAACCTGCGCCTGCCTTGGGTTATCCCTACTTTACGCATTACCTGATGAGATTAAATATCAGTTGTTTAACATAATGCATCAAATAAATTGATTGAGAGGGGAGGGACGTGCTCTGGATATGCCAATAGGTAAGGTCTGAATGGCGTTGTTTCGGTATCACAGGGATGAAGTTGTCATGACAAACACATGCGATTTGGCATATATTAAATTTCGTGCTGGAGGATTTCATGACTACCTTGACCCCGCTGGAACTGTTTAAGGCGTTATCTGATGAAACCCGCCTTTCGATCGTGCTGTTGCTGCGAGAAGTGGATGAGTTGTGCGTGTGTGATTTGTGTGAGGGGTTACAGGAACCTCAACCCAAGATCTCCCGTCATCTTGCACTGTTGCGCGATGCCGGGCTGTTAGTGGATCGCCGCCAGGGTAAATGGATTCATTATCGGCTTTCACCTCATGTCCCTGCCTGGTGCGCCACGATTATTGAGCAGGCATGGTTGAGTCAGCGTCACACCGTTGCTGGCGTGATAAACAGACTTGGGCATCAGCGGGTTTGCGAATAAAAAATTTATCCTTATATATTTGTTATTTCATATATGTTGATGGGAGCATGGCATGTTACTGGCTGGAGCCGTTTTTATACTGACGTTAATCCTGGTCATTTGGCAACCTCGTGGGTTGGGCATCGGCTGGAGTGCATCGTTTGGGGCTGCGCTGGCTTGGGCAACCGGGGTGATTCACTTAGAAGATATTCCCGTGGTATGGCACATCGTCTGGAATGCGACTACCACGTTCATTGCGGTGATTATTATCAGCTTACTGCTCGATAAGTCGGGTTTTTTTGAGTGGGCTGCGCTACATATGGCGCGCAGAGGTCAAGGGCGGGGCAAACGCTTATTTACTTTGATGATTGTGTTGGGGGCATTGGTCGCCGCGCTGTTTGCCAACGATGGCGCCGCGCTGATCCTGACGCCGATTGTGGTGGCGATGCTGGCAGCGCTGGGTTTTAGCCGCGCCAGCAACGCTGGCATTCGTGATGGCGGCTGGCTTTATTGCTGATACCTCCAGTTTGCCGCTGGTGGTGTCGAATTTGGTTAATATCGTCACGGCGGATTACTTCCGCATTGATTTCAATACCTATGCGCGGGTGATGATCCCGGTGGATATCGTTGCCGTCGTTGCCACATTGGGTGTGTTGCACCTGTTTTTTCGCCGGGAAATTCCAGTCGATTATGATTTGGGCAAGCTTACAGATCCCGCTGCGGCGATTCGCGATAGACAGACATTCAACGCAGGATGGCTTGTTCTGGCACTGTTGTTAAGCGGCTTTTTCGTGCTGGAACCGCTGGGCGTACCCATCAGTCTGGTTGCGACTGTGGCAGCGGTAATTCTTTGGCTGGTAGCCCGAAGCGGGCAAATCATTGATACCGGCAGTGTACTGCGTGGCGCACCCTGGCAGATTGTGGTGTTTTCACTGGGCATGTATCTGGTGGTGTATGGTCTGCGCAATGCCGGGCTCACGGATTATCTGACACGCGTGTTGAATGATTTTGCCGCGCAGGGACTATGGACTGCGACAATCGGCACCGGTTTTCTCACCGCATTATTGTCATCGGTGATGAACAATATGCCGACGGTCCTTATCGGCGCGCTGTCGATTGACGCGTCTTCGGCTGATGGCGTAATCCGTGAGGCCATGATTTACGCCAACATTATCGGCTGTGATTTAGGGCCCAAACTGACACCCATCGGCAGCCTTGCCACGTTGCTGTGGTTACATGTGCTGGCGCAGAAAGAGATTCGTATCAGTTGGGGATATTACTTCCGCGTTGGCGTCGTGATGACGTTACCGGTGCTGTTCGTGACGCTGGCGGCGCTGGCGCTGCGTCTTTCTATCTGATGGATGTGGCGGCTCACCGCAGGCTTTTAAAGAGAATTAGGCAATGACAGAGATTACCATCTACCATAATCCGGCGTGCGGCACATCCCGTAATACACTGGCGTTAATTCGTAATAGTGGTGTTGAACCAACCATCATTCACTACCTTGAAACCCCACCCTCCAGAGAGGAACTTATTGGGTTGATTATCGCGATGGGCATTAGCCCACGTATGCTGTTACGCCAAAACGTCGAGCCTTATAGCGAGTTAGGGCTGGCCGAAGATAAATTCAGCGATGAACAATTGCTCACCTTTATGCTGACTCACCCCATACTGATTAATCGCCCGATTGTCGTCACGCTGCTCGGCACCCGGCTATGCCGCCCGTCAGAAGTGGTGCTGGATATCCTGCCTGATGCACAGCAAGGCGCGTTCGTTAAAGAGGATGGAGAACACGTCGTCGATAAATTAGGCAAGAGAATAAAATTGAATTGAAATCATAAAGGCACAGAAAATGGGCGATAAAACTTATTTGAAATCTATGTGTTAATGCTGGGATGTACCGCATCCCGGCACGTCTGATTCTGGCGTGTAGCCATGCACGCTCTTTGTTTCATGGCAGCGTCCTCCTCGTTTAAGGGTCGCGTTGGATTGACCCATTGAACTCTCGGCGTGAACCGAACGTACTAGCCATAAAGTGTGTAGATTCAGCCAGAATACATTGTAAATTAAGACTAAATCAAAATGCGCTAATCAATGGGGAGCAGGTCAGCCAGAAGTGCTCTTGCTTCCTGCAAGTGCTTATGGAACCGGGTAGCGTAGTCCCCGGCGACGGCCGTCTGAATACTAGGGCGCTTAGCCAGTGCACGACGCCAATCCGCCACTCGATTTAGCCCATCAAACACAGGGTGGCTGGACTCAACGTTAAGTATGTCGAAGTAGCGAAAAACTGGAGCTATGGCAATGTCTACCATACTGAGCTCTTCTCCGGCGAAATAAGGGCCATCCGATATTTCGGCATTAAATCGTTCCAGTTTTCCTCTTAAAGCTGCGGATTTGGCAAGGGCTGTCCGCGGGTCGGAGGCGTTCAGAAATCCCCATGCATCCGACAGCGTGGCAGATACGAATTCAATCCATGCGCGGTGTTGTGCTCGGAGTAACGCATTCATTGGATGCAGTGCTGGTTCGGGGTACACATCCTCGAGATATTCGCAGATTGCGATGCTCTCGAATAGAACGGACTCACCCCCATGGCTGTCTGGAACTTTGAGCAACGGAACCTTGCCCGTTGGCGATATCGCAAAAAACCAGTCTGGCTTGTTTTGAAGATCAACATTAATCCTCTGAAAGGGAATGCCTTTTTCGAGCAACACGATGGCAACTCGCTGAACAAATGGGCATAAATGGTGGCTGATGAGTGTCAACTGTGATTGGGACATGGGAAGACGCCTAATAAAATGATAGCCCACCGCCACGAATGGGAGCGGGCCGTGTGGAAGATAAGGTTTATGACTTCAGGAAATCCTGGGTCGTCATTGCATTACCGTAAAACGGCAAGATACGTTTCTGCTGCTATCGCTGGTCGCTAGAGCGAGCGACCGCCATCGACGATAATTTCCGAGCCGACCGTCCATCGTGATTCGTCTGAAGCCAGGTACAGCACAGCCTTGGCCACCTCCTCGGGCGTACCGAAGCGGCCGAGTGGGATGGTTGAAATGATGTCTTTGTTGACCTGCTCGCGATAGGCATCGGGAATTCCGAGCTTATCGTAAAGCGGCGTTTCGATCGGGCCAGGGCTGACAGCATTGACGCGAATACCGCGTGGGAGCAATTCGGTTGAAAGCGTCTTCGCCATGTTCAGGAACGCAGCCTTTGTCGCCCCATAGACCGATGAATTTGCTGCGCCGACGTGTGCATTGACCGATGTATTAAGCACTACTGATGCGGGGTTTGCGAAGAGCGGTAGCAATGCCTGCATCAGGAAGTACGGCCCCTTGACGTTAATGTCGAAGGAGTGATCGAACATTTCTTCCGTCCACTGTTCGATTGGCAACCAAACGGATACACCCGCATTGAGAAAGGCGATATCGAGCTGACTATAGTGAGCCTGGACGGTATGCGCCAGTTCCTTCTGCGCTGCAATACTGGCTGAATCAGCGCGCAGCACCGGAACCTCACTCCCCAGTTCCGCCTGGGCGTTTGCGATTGACTCCGGATTGACTCCTGTAACAATCACGCGCGCGCCTTCAGCGAGAAACTGTTTGGCTGTTTCAAGGCCGATGCCGCTGGTGCCACCGGTAATGAGGGTGCGTTTGCCTTGCAATCTGGACATGACATTCTCCTTTACGTTATTGGCGATCAGTCGTTGTGCTGACCTGCCTGGTGGAGAACTATGCACTCATGCCTAAATTTTGATAAGATTGCCTTTTTAGATATATTTCATGCCTATTTTGCATAAATCAGAGGTTATGAATGGATCGATTACTGCTGATGACATGCTTTGTCCGGGTTGTTGAGACAGGAAGCTTCTCGGCTGCAGGGCGCGCCTTGGGTTTAGGGCAGCCCAAAGTCAGCCGTCATGTAGCGGCGCTGGAAGATCATTTACAAACCAGACTGCTTCACCGATCAACGCGTAAGCTTGCCCTCACGCCGGAGGGAGAGCGCTACTATGCAGAAGCCCGACGTATTCTTGACGCCGTGGAAGAATCAGAGTCGTCGTTCAGAGAGAACGTCGCCCCGTCCGGATTGTTACGTGTCGCATGCCCGACCGCGCTAGCCCATACATTCGTGGTGCCGCATGTACCCGCCTTCTTAGAACGATATCCAGAGTTGACGCTCGAGCTCCAGATCAGTGACCGCTACGTAAATCTGGTCGACGAGGGGGCTGAACTGGCGATCCGGATCGGGCATTTAGAAGACAGCACATTGCGTGCCCGGCACCTGGGGTTGTTCGAACGCGTATGCGTCGCCAGCAAGGGATACCTGGCTAAACGCGGAATCCCCAATACTCCCGATGATCTAAGAATGCACGATTGTTTGGTCTACACTCTGTTGTCGACAGGCGCCACATGGCGTTTCCGAAATGCCGATATTCCCGTTTCTGGCAGGCTTAGGGTCAACTCACCGGAGGCCATACGAGAATGTGTCAATGCGGGACAAGGGATCGCTCAGGGGCCAGAATGGCTATACGAGGAAGGGCTGAAAAATGGCAATTTGCAGTTGTTGCTGAGGGACTACACGGCTCCGCCTGTGCCCATTCAAGTCCTTTACGTTGCCGCCCGGCTTCTTCCCAAGCGGGCCATCGTATTCATGGATTTCATCGCCGAGATATTTGCAAAAACTCCAGCACTGAACAACGGAAGAGATCAAGATGCTTGCGCGGTGGTACGCACTGAAAATGGCGTATGATGCTGCGTACTTTATTGCGCACCGTTTTGCTGTAACCCGTGAACGGTCAGACTTACCACTCACCATGTGGACGATAAATGCCAGTGGATATGGAAAATGCGTAAGATCTGAATGGTGTTGTTTTCTACACGGTAGGGGATATAGGGGATGATGCGATAGCACCCGTTCGTGCGTCTGGAACGCGCCCCGGTCGCCCCATTGATGGCCGCTCCGGCAGGAGTTGCGTTAATCATCTGACCTCACTGACAAACTGGTCAGCTGCTTGCGGGTTATCTTGTGTAATATGGTGGCATTCGGTTGGCGGCTATGCGTCGCCATTTAATTTCCATGCCACGAGAGAGGTTGAATTTATGGTTTAAGTATTTATTTATATTGCATTAATTATAGGTTTGTTTTTTATCATATAACTAAACGTATAACTAAAACGAAAAGTCATCCTGAAAAATAGTCTGCGCATGACATTAGGGTTTCGTTTGATACGCTGATTTTTAGCCCTAGATGCGTTGTACATTTAATTTTGCTTTACGACGCTCCAACACCATCATTTTTCGGGTGTGTTGCCACAGAATCCCATCGAGCAACATAAACTCACGCCATTCTGCTGTACCTAAAGAAAGAGATTTGTGCATCAACTCACCCACACGTTCGGCAAGGAGCAGGTTTCTTACTCGTAGCAATTGCAACGGCGTGAATCGCCCATTATTACCAACCAAAGGAAAGAATGCCTGGCGGCTGCGTTCCCCATGTTTCACGGCATTGGTGTTACCAACGGGAGCACCTGCGCCGATACGTTTCCCGCCCCAGCCGGACGATCTTGATTGTTGGTTATGTTTTTTGTTGTCTTTCATGGCTGCGTGGCGATTAGTTAGTGGATGTATGTTCGTCAAAATTCAGAAAGGCAGTTGTTCACCATTTCGCGGGTAAACGCCTGTGCGTATGAAAGACGCGCAGAATCTGGATCATATTATCTTTCACTTGGTAGGGTATGATGTAGGGATAGTGCGTTAACACTAGCTCACGCGTTCCTGGCACACGGCCTGGCCTTCCCATTGCTGGCTGTTGCGGTAGTAATTCCGTTAACCGTTGGACTTCATCTACGAACTGGCTGGCAGCCAGTGGATCGTCTTGCGCGATATAGAGGTACTCGGCTTCCAAATTGGCCGCGGCTTTACGCAGCCATTTAATTTCCATGTCTTACCGTACCTAACTTTTTAAACAGATTGTTCATCTCATCTGATGAGACAAAATCACCCGCATCGGCTTCTTTAATAGCCTGCTCAATCTCTGCTATCTGCCAGGCTTCCCGCGCAAGATAGTCTTCAATAGCTTGTCCGGCCAGAAAAGAGCGGGTACGTCCCGTAGCTTTAGCCAAGGCATCAAGCTGCGCGGCTGTTTCATCATTCAATCGAACGGACATAACGCCCATGTTAACACCTCACTACATTGTATGTTTTGTATACATTGTAGTGAGGTGAGGGGAGAGAGACAAGTGGTTACTCAATGGTATTTGGGATGTTGCTCTCTATGCAGGTATGGATTAGCCTCTGGAGTCTGTTAAGAGTTGTGAGTTCAACCGATGGATGCAACACCTTCGCCTGAAGGTGTTTTTATCCAAACATAGTATCGCTAACTTAATTTATTTTCTAAGCGGAGTATTAATCATTTTTTTCTTCATTTTGAATAACAACTCCTTTATTTCTTAAGAATTCATCAACCTTTCTGTTTAACTCGACATCTTCATCTTCAAAGCTAGCATCAGTATCATCTAATTCGGATATTAAATTACTTTTAAATGTTTCAAAATCGCGCTTAAACTCCCAGTTCTGAAATTGTTCGGAGGCATAAACAATAACCCTGTCAATTATTCTTGCTCCGATCGATAATGTTTTCGCACTTGATACAGCTAAAGAATGCACAAGTGAAAAATATTGAGGATCTGATAATGATTGCGTCGATGCTGTTATGTCAAGAAATTTATGAGGAGATACAACCCATCCGGCATGCGATGCTTCTTTGCTAACTTTTATCATGGTATTGTCAAAAGTTAAGATTATCCAGTGAGCATTCGAATCAGTTATTTCGTTCTGGGTGAATTGCAAAGCCCACAAATCGTGATCCATAAGATAAGGCGATTTAGTCTGGTTGCGTGACTCCAGATAAGTATTATATTCATGCTCGAATTGGGCGCAATCTCCATTTTGATAAAATGGAATATCTATAAATTGAACGCCTGATTTACTTAATATAGATTGAATGTCAGTCATAACAAATCTTACCCAATCCTTCCAGTTATCCCGTTCAATAAGGACGGCGGAACTGAAAGTTTTTAAATAATCAAAAATATTATCAGGAACTGTTACTCCTTGTAATTTTAGTGCGTAATAATTAGCGATGAAGGCATTTTTAGAATATTGTAGCTCTTCGGGGTTTTCATAGTCCTGAAGAAATGAATACTTCCGAGCCATTAACAAATGAGAGGCGCATTCATTAATGTAAAAGAATGGGATAAACGGCATAGCATCTAGTTTTAATGCTCGTTTTATGGCTTTTTTGCTAATATTATAAAAACCATCGATATTTCCATTGTAAAGGCAAGAACATATCCAGTGGATAGCTACTGTAGGCTCGACTAAGATATTAAAATCACTCCACCTACTTGCTCCGAGAGCTTTTGCAGAGGTTATTGTATTTTTACCCTCTAAAGCTACATATATAGATGCTCTAGCAAGTTTAATTATGAGAGGATGATTCGATGCGCTTTCAAGTATAGCCAGAGCAGCCTCATTAGCTTTTTTATTTGTTAGGCCTGATTTATTTTTTATATAGTCTCTTATGCTTATTTTTGTCTCTATTTCTGTGATTGAAAAATGACTCAATACTAATCTTAGCCTTAACATCTGACAAAAGTTCAAGTTGGTTTGATATGTAAGAGTCAGCAATGTAAATGCTTATTTCCTTTGACTCTTCCAAAGTCCAGTTAACTTGAAAATCTTCCCGCATAATATCTATTTGGACTGCGGCGAGATCACTTAACTCTTTCTCGTAGATTCTTTTTCTGGCTTCGATATCTTGACTTGAACCTTGCGAAAGTCCGATTAATCCTTCGTCATTCCGCTGTAATAGGGATTTTGAGAATAAAGCACCGATACGTTTCCTTAAGTATGATTCTTTATCTGACTCAACATTAAGAAATTTGATGACATTTCCTACCAATTCATCTTCTTGTAGGTTTTTAGAGTCAGATAAAATAAAAAGTATTGTATCATCATATACACCATCCCGCATGTATTTGACTTCATTTGACATCACAGTATAACCATGAAGCGCCATTTCTCTATAATCTGGATTGCTTTGAAATGATCTAGGAAGAGGATAATTGGTTTCATCCAAAAATTTATTGAGAAGATTTCCGTCGAGCAAAAACTCGGCAATGTGCCTAGCACTAAAAAATGAAACTTGAATTTCTAGCTCTTCATTATATTTCCTTTCAAACTTTCTGCACTCAACCTCACTAACGTTGTTTGTTGTGAAAAAATAAAATCTTCTGGCTGAAAGTTTTTCAACTGCCTTCAAGATATCACTACCTAGTTTTTGAGGGATTTTTTCTTTTTGAGTAGTGAGTTGGTAAATCGTGTTAGTCCTAATCCCATCATTACTTATATTTATAAAATCAGCGCCGCCATCATTAGAACCATCAACATTTATTGCGTTGATTTTAAAATAGTCTTTAAGGACTATTTTACAAGCCGCATCAAAGAAATTCTTACTCAACCCGCGAATATGGTTAACTAAAGTATCGTGGTCCATGCGTGCCCTCTTCTATGAAGTTAATAAAACGAGCTTGAAGATATTCACTGCTTTGTTTGAAAGTATTTGGTTATTATAGGACTAATATATCATTATTTTAAGCTTGGATGTGTTCTAAACGCCCACTTTGGCACATAGCAGACCGTCGAGCTTAGCTGCTCTCCAGTAGTGATTGACTCTGTCATAGATCGAAATTACTCCCAATCTATCATTTCAAGCACACTCCCCACACCATCCCCCGCCGCGCCGACCACGAAAAAACCTTAGCATTTCGATACATGCGTACCGACCAAAAAATTGATTTCAAATTGAATAAAATGAGGCGTGGCGCGGGTTGAAGCGAGGTACGCAGTTCGCACAGCAATGCGTACAATTGCGTATGAACTGCGAACCACATTGCGAATTTTACCGTAGCTGTTCAGTGTCGTTTTGCGCACTTTCTTGCTGGGAATGCTTTTAACCCATCATGATTTTTGTGTGCGCAAATTCTTATAGATAAGCAAAAGTAGGTCGGTTCGGTAGATTCAGTCGGTTCACGTAGTCAACTGATTGATAAATAGGGTGATTATTTTCAGAATTGAACCGACCTATGGGTAGGTTCACGCGGTGTGAAAGTCGGTTCATCAAGCCAGCCAGAAAAAGGGCGTTTGGTTAGGTCGGTTCAAAATGGCTAAAGTCGGTTCAGGGTCGGTTCACTATTCAAATAAAAATAACCATAAATCAATGTATTAAAATAATGAACCGACTGAACCTACCGAACCGACCTTATTTTACCTTACGCGTGATTTACTCTTCTTCGTCGTCGAGTGTCATGAGCACCACAAAGCGCGGCTGCTTACCGTCAATGCGCAGTGATTTACGTGTAATGCCTTTGGCGGGTTTATCCAGCATTCCGGCATCGGCCAGCACCTGCGCAAACGCGGCGGCATTGGCACCAGCGGCAATTTCGTTATTGAACACGGCGGGGAAGGTGTGAAACACCAGCGTATCGGCTCCTGGCTTTTTCACCCGATACCCCGCCAGATCCTTGATGGGTAAATCGCGTGGATCTGGATTGGGATGCGGTAAATAACGGCTGTAGCCAAACTGGTGCAAAAAGGCATCAGCCTGTTCTACCCAAGCTTTGGCCTCACGGTTGCCCATGCCAAATTCATTTACCCAGGCATAGAAGCTATGCTGTAACGCATCGTGGCATTCTTGCGCTGTCCAACCAGTTAAAGAGGCTGAGAGTAATAAAGCCGCCTCTAATACGGCAAAACGTGACGCCACCCGCCGCACTTGTTCGCTGGCATCATCGGGCAAGAGTGACAACCAGCGTCGCTCTGTTTCGCGGTAGGTTGCCAGCGCATTTTCTTTCTGGCTGGCAAGGTAGGCGATCCACTCTCGACCGACCGCGCCATAATGGGCGTTGCTGGCATCACGGATCGCGTCAGCATGGGCTTTGCCATCCTGATAGCTATGAAATACCGTCGCTTTGGTGATCGGGACATTCAGCAGGCGTACCAATTGACCGGCATTCACTCGCCCACCGTCAGCGCGGATATAGCTTTCCAGATCGATCTCGCCGGTACTGAATGCCATTGCTCGCCAGCGTTTTAACTCTCGGTTGCCGCCTTCTCTGGCTCCCTGAATCTTACCCACGCCGTTAAACAGCGCATAGGCGGCATCGGCCACGGCTTTGCGATTGCTGCCTTGCCCGATTTCATCCAACGGCATAAAGCCGTCATTGTGGGCGGCGGCTTCGTTCACCAGCCCCAACGCGGTGGAATACCACGTTAGTTTAAGCGCATTAGGATCGCCATAGACAGAAGAGGCGATATTGCCGGTGGTGGTTTTGCCCGCAGATGAACCGCCAAACAGGTGGACGCCGAACCCGTCCGCGTTTGCCAGCCCGATAAGCGGTGCGGCAAAGGCGCAGGCGATCCCCAGCATCATGGAGGGATTACCCTGTGCCAGCGCTGCGACGTTTTCACGCCAGCTTTGCGCCGTTCCGCTGGTGGTATAACCTTTGGCGGCACCTGATTTACCGTTGAACAAGACGGGAATACTTGGTGTACCGATAACGGAACCATCCGGCATCAGGTATGCGCCATGCTGCCAGCCGGTCGCGCTGGCGATTGCCCAGCGACAACCCGCATGACTGCGACACACGTGATCGGCCAGTATTGCCCGTAACCCGCCTTTGGCCGTGACCGCCAGCCCACCTGCACGCAATCGCGCCCAGCCTTCACGTTCTCCAATATCTCGCATTGGAATGGCTTCGGTACGGGGTTGGCTCTCACCGCTTGGTGTCCAGCTTAAAACCAGATAACGCTCTGACTCATCTGATCCGATACCCGCTACCGTAATAGGGTCAGACAGCCAGCTTTCACGCTCGATAATGTCGCCGCTGTCATGGTCAGTCTTCGGCTCTACCCAATACAGCCCGCCATGACGAATGGCTGCGTAAGGTTTTAAGGGGGAATTGGAAGACGGCAGCGGCTTTTGTCCTGGTTGATAAAGTGAGGCAGCAAAGGCCAATATGGATACCGCCGCGCCATGTTGTTGGTAGTAATCATTCCAGTCGGCTTTTTCAGTGGTGGGCGGGAGCGCGACCCAACCGTTTACCGCCAGTGCCGCTTTTTCAGCCGCGATTTTTCCCGTGTTGTTACCATCGGGTTTACGATCATTATCCGCAGCAAGGATGATTTTGGCATCCGGCCAGACAGCACGGCAAGACCGCGCAACGTGAATCAGATTCCCGCTATCTAATGCGCTGATAGCGACACCTTGCATCAGTAACGATGCCGTAATTGCCGTGGCGTAACCTTCGGCAATGATCACTGTGTCCGTGTGTTCAGGTAGGGTATTAACGGGAATGAATGCACCTTTCTTGCGGCTACCGGCAATCAACTTTTTCTCGCCATTAGGTTTGATTAGCTGTGCGCCGGTGGGAGTGCTACCCATGTTTTGCAGCACCAGCAACAGAGAACCATCATCTAAGAGTAGTGAGGATCGTTGCAGCCCCTTATTCAGCAGATAGGCAGATTGGCCGGATACCGCTTTCGACACCAGCGAATTCACCCGTTTGATAATCGTGCGATTATCAGGCTTCTCACTGGCGGGCGTAACGACCGGCAACGGAAGCGCCAGCACCTCAGCGACCTGTTCCGCTGCTTGTCTCGCGCCACACTTATTCACTTTCATCACCAGATTTAGTCCGGTTCCTGCACCGCAGTGAGAACAAAAATAGGTGCCTCGACCTTCTTTATCGTCAAAACGGTAGCGGGTATTCCCGCCACAGTTGGGACATTCACTTTCCTGCCGATTGGTCGGGATGCCTAACCGCTGCAAAATCCCCTCCCAATGGTCGTTGGCTTTTGTCCGCACGTCTTGAATAAACGTGTTGCTCATGCGGCCTCGTCCTCCTGCGCTCGGTGGAGCGCATCAAGCCGCTCGGCAAGAATGAACATCAGGATCTCTTTTGCCTGCGGCTCCCTTAACTCCATGATGGCATAAGCCAACGCACGACACTGATCGATCAGTTCTTCCTGCTCCAGCGGCGTGTTATCAAACATGGCGCACCTCCTGGGCGGGAAGACGAGCAGCGAAAGCGAATGTGAAACATGGAGACAGCATTTGCCGTGCTTCCTGCTCTGAATAGGATTCAACGGATAGGCGACAAAACGTTTTTGCCTGCGAAGAGTAGGGCAGTACCAGAAAGCGATACTGAAATTTAAGGCGAGTTTGGGTAGACTGTGAATCAGCCATGACGTTACTCCTTTTAACGCTGTGGTCAGAAGCCCGGTATGTGTTGCTGCACTGCCGGGCTTCGTTATGTTAACCTTGAATTCAATCAAGGTGTGCGCACAGGATAGTTCTTGGTGTGCGCACACGTCAAGCGCTTTAAATTTCAATTTTTCAGGCAGAGTACCGTCAGTGTCTTTAACGGAGTTAGGCATGGCTACAGGCAATAACAATAGTAAATCCACTAAAAAGGGAATCCGTTTCCCACACGAACTTATTGATGAAATTGATGCCAGTGTAGCGCGTGAAAAAGTAGACAATCCCAACGCTAATTTTTCTGCGTGGGTATTGGATGCCTGCGGACGTAAGTTAGAGGCGGAAAAAGACGATAAATCAAAACCGTGATTTGAGCGTTTTTCTAAATAGCTGATGTGCTGATTTTTGGCGTAACAATGCCCGTTCCAGCCAGCGCCAGATTTTTGGATCATCATATTTTTTGATTCCGATATGCCGCTATCGCGGCAATAAAAATGGATGTGTTGGCTTATGCGGTTTCGGTTTGCTGGTCACGTTCGGCAATGCGTTGCCTCAACCAGTCGCTAACTTCATCCTCGAACCAGCCTACGCGCCGTAAGCCAACCCGAAACCCTTTGGGGAATTCTCCGGCATTGATCATTTCCTGAAAGCTGCTGTCCGAGCTAACGCGCAGAATGGCTTTCACTTCTTTCTTTAACAGGATTTTTCTGTCTAACAGGTTCATAGCGATATACCTCATCAATGACCGGTCGTATCCGGTCGATGAGGCTATTCAATAACAGAGTGAGGGAATTGGCATCGCAACGAAAAATAGATTTTCGCTGCAAATTTAACAGTTTGATTTATAAAACTTATTCGATTCTGAAAAGTAGTTATCCAGAGTGCGGCTTTTGATGTTCTCCGTATTCTCGACTATTTCTAGCTTCAAGCTATCTTGTGTCCATCTTTTTGATTTGGTCGATGTATTTTTTAGTGCATCAATAATCGCGCCAATAACGAAAAGGCTTTCATTCAGATTGAGATCGGTATATTCATCCAACTGCTGCTTTTCAAATTGCTCAATATTTACGCGACGAAATACAAATTCGACATCACGTAACCCATCTGCGGGATAAAACGATGAGTGATAATTATCTGGTGTTACGAATTCTTTTCTTTTTTCATCAAATAATCTTAGCTTTCCTGCATCATCCATTTTGTATCCAACAGCTTTCTCAATGAAAGGTTCGACTATGCTGATATATCGTTCGTCATCAATTAAAAATGGTCCATCCAGATTAATAAAGGTTGCTGGCTCTCTTCCTTGGTGAATAGAACAAAGATGCAAAACATCCAATACTTCAGCCCCTATCATCGGTAGATCATAGATGCCTGTTTCAAGGCGAAACACTTCCCCATATCGAGACATGCGTATAGGCATCCTATTTGATATTGTCTCAAGTGCATCATCCAACACATGAGGATTTTCCTTAAGCATTCCTTTCTCTAATAAGAATTCGTTAAACCCTGCTAAAAGATCTTTGCTAAGAGGGCTCTTTTTTTCAGCCCACATACCATAGCGATTTTTTTCTATTAACGCTGAAATGATGATGTGACCATCAAGTGCAAGTTGAAGACAGTCTGCAATGGATACTTCTTCCTGAAAGCTGGTGGTCAGTCTGCGGGCGGTTTCTTCTAATGTTAACCACTCTTTGAGCTTAAACAGCTTTTTCATGATGCTCCCTATCAGTGAATCTTGTGCCAGTTGACGGAGAAAAGCATTCAGGTATGGGGTTCTCGGTTCTGCCTGTTTTCACCGGATAACGACATTTTAGGAGGGCAATTAACAGGAATCAATAATTAACTGTATATAAATACAGTGTCAGCTATTGGCGATGCGTAATCCTCTGGCTCCTTCCGACGCCATGACTTTTCCCGTTGCGGCTGTTTCCACAAATTCCCCCCACCAGCACATCAATACCTTGCGTTGTTCCAGATAGGTGGAGCGGTTATAGGCGCGGCGTACTTCGTTAGTATCAACGTGGGCGAGGGCGGCTTCGATCACGTCTGGCGAGAAGCCTTCTTCATTGGCGGCGGTGCTGAATATGGCGCGTAGGCCGTGGGATACCAGCACGCCTTTGTACCCCATACGGCGCAGTGCGGCGTTAGCGGTCTGGCTGTTCATCGGCTGCTTAGGGTCTTTACTGGAAGGAAACAGGTATTCCCGGTGGCCGCTGATGGGCTTCATGGCGTCCAAAATGGCTAATGCCTGCGGGGGCAGGGGAATAACATGCTCACGGCGCATCTTCATGCGGCCGGCGGGGATTGTCCAGGTATTCTCTGTAAGGTTTATCTCGCTCCAGCGGGTTTCAGCGGCTTCGGCAGGGCGGGTAACGGTCAGTAATTGCCATTCGATCAATAAACGAGTCTGTAGCTCTATGCTGGCGACCGATAGCGTTTTCATCAGGCCAGGTAATGCCTCTGGCCGGATAGTCGGCATATGGGTTTTCACCGGCGTCTGAAACGCTTTGCGGATCTTCGCCGCCGGGTTAGCCGGTATCAGGCCGGAATTAACGGCATAGTCCATCACTTCGTTAATCCGCTGGCTTACCCGCTTGACGGTTTCCAGTTTGCCGCTGGCCTGTATCGGTTCCAGCGCGGTGATGAAGTGACGAGCGGTAAGCTGGGTGATCGGTAAGGTTCCGATGAACGGGAAGACGTATTTTTCCAACGAACGCCAGATATCTTTAATGGTGTTCTCGGCCAGAGGTTGGGATTTTTTCACTTCGTACCAGTCAGCGGAGACTTTGGCGAACGTGTTTAGGTTGATGGCTTGCTCTTGTTCGCGCTGCTGTTGCTGGTGGAATTGCGGATCGATGCCTTTACTTATCAGCGCCTTTGCTGCTTCACGCCGCTGTCGGGCTTCGGCCAAAGAAACCGCTGGGAATGAACCAAAGCTGATTAATGCACGTTTCTTCGTATCAGGGCGGTAATAATTAAAGCGCCAGATTTTAGAGCCGCTCGGTTTCACCAGCAGATACAACCCATCCCCGTCCTGTAGCGTGTATTCCTTTTCGGCAGGTTTGGCGGCTTTGATCTCGGTATTGGTCAGTGGTGTAGTTATACGAGCCATCGTAGTTATACGCTTTTGTAGTTATATGGGGCGGTATAACTAAGCGTATAACTAAACTTTCCGGCTGTAAACGGGGTATCCCGATAGATAACAGGCAACAAAAAAAACCGCAAACTCAGTGAGAATGCGGGTTCTTGTGGGGTTTCCGGTAGTAAACGATACTAACCGAATATGTATTTGGTCGGCACGAGAGGATTTGAACCTCCGACCCCCGACACCCCATGACGGTGCGCTACCAGGCTGCGCTACGTGCCGATGCTATGGGCCGCTATACTACCGTTTCCTGACCCGATTGCAATAGCCGCCCCAAACGACTGCTTTAGATTTAGGCAGTTAGTTGGCAATAAATCGCCGTTCAGTCGTCAGTACCTGTAAGAGCAGCCCCAACTGGGGTTTTTCGTTTGGCAAAACCTTGCCGCTGGCGTCGTAAGCGCGGTAGTTGCCGTTGCGTCCCAACACAATAACCTGCTGTGGGGTGATGATGGTCAGCGCATTGCCGTCACCGTTGAGCAGCCAATTGGTGCGCCGCTCGGCGCTGAACAGATCCTCACCCTGAGAGTAATCATCGGTTGCGGTTTTCACATGCAGCAGACGCTGCATCAGCGTGGTCATCACGTCTTTCGGGTCGGTCATCTTGCTGATGGTTTGCGCCGGGGTATCCGGCCAGTGTACCACCAGCGGCACCTGACGATGCTCACGGTTCATCGGCGACGGGTCGTCGTCTTTGAGACGTTCAGCGCTGCTCTGTTCGGCCGTAATCACCACCACCGTCTTGTCGAGCAGGTTTTTCTCGCGCAGCGTCGTGATGATGCGATCGATCTGTTCATCAATGCTGGCGGTGCCTTGACGATAACGGCGCTGCTGTTCGCTGGCCGAAACCGGACGGCCGTTGCTGCCTGCTTCGCTGTGGTTGAATTCGATAAACGAGAACCAGGGCGAGCGAGCATCGGTATTGTTGTCCAGCCATTTGGTCCACTGGGTGGTAATGGTCTCATCGCTCTGCGGTTGCGCCGGCGGCAGCGAAAAGTCGGACAACAGTGCCTGACGGTAAAGCGGGCTGCTGAATCCGCTGGCCGAGAACAGGCCGAACTGGTAGCCCTGGCGGCTCAGCGCATTGATCAGCGCCGACGGTTTGCTGCTGCCCAGCACGCCATCCATGTAGGTGGTGGAGATCCCGTAGAACAGGTTGAACAGACCGCCATCCTGCTGGGTTCCGGCGCTGAAGTGGTTGCTGAAGCGTACGTTTTCTTCAGCGAAGCGCGCCAGATTGGGCATGGAGCGGGGCGTATCCTGATCCGGCACGCTGTCCATCACCACCAGTAGCAGGTTGTAACCGCTGCCGGCGTCGCGGAAGTTGATGTCGCTGAGTGGGTATTCCACCGATACCGCATCCGGGTTGCCTTGCAACGTCAGACGACGTTCATACTCCTGCGCGTTGAGCAGGCCATGTTTTTCCAGGAAACGACGCGCCGTCATCGGGTAGGACAGCGGCAGATTGGCGCGCTGCATGGTAATCGGGCGGTAGAAGTTGGCGTCCGCCCAGATATACATCAGGTGAGACAGGCAAAACGCCACGATGAATACCGCCGCCAGCGGTTTGGCGAAATGACGTCGCCCCAAGCTGCGCAACTTTTGCCAACACCAGGTGCCGAACAGCATCTCCACCATGAAGATCACCGGCACGCTGATAAACAGCAACTGCCAGTCGCGCACCATCTCGCTTTGTTCCGGGTTGGTTACCAGTTCCCAGACGGTCATGTTCAGGTGCAGATGAAAGCGGCTGAACACCGCGGCATCGACAATCAGCAGCGTCTGCCCGGTGGTGGCGAGCGCGGCGGACAGGAAGCGCAGCAACCGCTGCGACATCACAATAAATGTTAGCGGGAAGATAATCAGCAGGTAGGCCGAAAATCCGATAAAGCTGAAATGCCCCAGCCAGCTCACCAGCGAATAGACTCGCCCGGCCAGCGACGACGGCCAGTCGGCAACGAACAGATAGCGGCTACCCAGCCCCAGTGCGAGCAGAATGTTGAACAGGGCGAACCAGTGCCCCCAGCTAATCATCTGGGAGACTTTTTCACGGTAGCGCGGACGGTTGGTTACCATAAACGGGCCGGTATCAGTGGATGTCGTTGGTTTTTATGGACGCCTGCAACGCGTCGGCAAACGAGCCAGCCAGCGCTTCGCGCTGTTTCGGATTAGCGATGCTGGTATTGAGCAGATTGGTGACCATGTTGCCGAGCACCATCAGTGCGAGATCGGTCGGGGTGTGGTGCTTTTCCAGCACATTGACCAGATCAGACAGCAGTTGTTCGATTTGCTCGTCACTGTAACGGGATGATTGTGGCATAAAATCGTGTATCTCAGGTGATGAAAGGCAAATATATTACCGTATAGGGGCGTGGTTTTCCGCACTTTTATCAATGCGGATCGTCAGAACCGGGATGCTTTGAGTTGCATGCCGAAACGTCAGGTGCTTGAATACGCGCCTTACTAGAAGGAGAGTTTACCATGAGTCTGGATATCGACCAGATTGCCCTGCACCAGTTGATCAAGCGCGACGAGCAGTCACTGGAGATGGTGCTGCGGGATTCGCTGCTGACCGTGAACGGCGCGGTCAGCGATATGATGGCGGAACTGCACCGCGTTTACAGCGCCAAAAGCAAGGCATACGGCCTGTTTAATGAAGAGAGCGAACTGGCGACGGCATTACGTTCCTGTCGCAAAGGCGATGATGACTTTTTGGCATTCTCCCGCGCCGCTACCGGCCGATTGCGCGATGAACTGGCGAAATATCCGTTCGCCGAAGGGGGCGTGGTGCTGTTCTGTCAGTATCGCTATCTGGCGGTGGAGTACCTGCTGATTGCGGTGCTGAACAGTTGCAACAGCCTGCGGGTCAACGAACAGCTGGATATCAGCAGCACCCATTATCTGGACATCCACCATGCGGATATCGTGGCGCGCATCGACCTGACCGAATGGGAAACCAGCCCGGAATCTACCCGCTATCTGACCTTCCTCAAGGGCCGGGTCGGCCGTAAGGTGTCGGATTTCTTTATGGATTTCCTGGCCGCGGCGGAAGGGCTGGATACCAAGGCACAGAACAAAGGGCTGCTGAAAGCGGTGGATGACTATTGCGCCGATGCGGAACTGGATAAGAACGAGCGCCAGCAATACCGTCAGCAAGTGTACAGCTACTGCAACGAGCAGTTGCAGGCGGGCGAAGAGATTGAGCTGGAAGCGTTGTCGAATGAGTTGCCGCCGCTGGGCGACAAGACCTTTCAGGCGTTCACCGCCGAGCAGGGCTATGAGCTGGAAGAGAGTTTTCCGGCCGATCGCGGCACGCTGCGCCAACTGACCAAGTTCGCCGGCAGCGGCGGCGGGCTCAGCATCAATTTTGACGCGTTGTTGCTGGGCGAGCGCATTTTCTGGGACCCTGCCACCGATACCCTGACCATCAAAGGCACGCCGCCCAATCTGCGCGATCAATTACAGCGCCGGCTCGGCGGCGGCAATCGCTGATTTCTCCTTTCTGCGGCCTGCTTTCCGCTCTGAGCGGTGAGCGGCGCGTTCAGGCAGGGGGTTCTCCCTGCCTGTAAACCGGTTTGGCAGCGCTTGCCCGCTGTTTTATGATGGGCATTCGATTGCTTGTGTTGTGAGATTCCCGTGCGTTCGACCTTTGACATGTTGCTGGCGGTGTACGATCGTGCGGCACTGATGCTTATTTGCCTGTTTTTCCTGACGCGGACGCGTCATTTCCGCCAGTTGCTTCAGCAGGACGAGCATTCTCGTTTTGATCTGGCCGTGGTCACCGCCATTTTTTCCCTGTTCGCGCTGTTTAGCACCTGGTCCGGCATCAATGTGGAAGGCTCGCTGGTGAACGTCAGGGTGGTGGCGGTGATGTCCGGCGGTATCCTGTTTGGACCGTGGGTCGGCATCACCACGGGAGTTATCGCCGGCGTTCACCGCTATCTGATCGATATTCATGGCATTACTTCGATACCTTGCCTGATCACCAGTATTGTGGCCGGGTTTATGTCCGCCTGGATTCACCGCCGTATTCCGCGCGATCGTCACTGGAGCGTGGGCATTGCCGGCGGCATGCTGTGCGAATCGCTGACCATGCTGCTGGTGGTGCTGTGGGCGCGGCCGTTTTCGCTGGGGCTGGATATCGTCGCCCACATCGCCATTCCGATGATTCTGGGGGCGGTCAGCATTGGTCTGATTGTGTTGCTGGTGCGCAGCGTGGAAGGGGAAAAGGAGGCGATTGCCGCCCGGCAGGCCAAGCTGGCGCTGGATATCGCCAACAAGACGCTGCCGCTGTTCCGCCACAGCAATAGCCAGTCGCTGAGTACGGTATGCGATATTATCCGCCGTGACATCGATGCCGACGCGGTGGCGATCACCAACACTTCGCAGGTGCTGGCCTACGTGGGGGTAGGGGAGGAGAATTACCACAGCGGCGATCGCGATCTCAGCCCGACGACCCAACTGGCGTTAAAGGGCGGGAAGATCATTATCAAAAATAACGATGAGGCCTACCGTACCCCGGAAATTCATTCGATGATCGTGATTCCGCTGCGGGAAAAAGGCGAGGTAACCGGCACGCTCAAGATCTATTATCGGCGGGCGCACCGGATTACCTGGTCGCTGAAAGAGATGGCGATCGGGCTGTCGCAGATTATTTCCACCCAGCTTGAAGTCTCGCGGGCCGAGCAACTGCGCGAGATGGCCGACCGCGCCGAACTGCGGGCGCTGCAAAGCAAAATTAATCCGCATTTTCTGTTTAATGCGCTTAATGCCATTTCCACCTCTATCCGGCTGAACCCGGATACGGCGCGTCAGCTGATTATCAACCTGTCACGTTATCTGCGTTATAACCTGGAGCGCAATGACGAGGAACTGATTGATATCAAAAGCGAACTTTATCAGGTCAAGGATTACATCGCCATCGAGCAGGCCCGTTTCGGCGACAAACTGACGGTGATTTACGACATTGATGAAGAGGTCAGTTGCCATATCCCCAGCCTGTTGATTCAGCCGCTGATTGAAAACGCGATAGTGCACGGTATTCGGCCTTGTAAAGGCAAGGGCGTGGTGACGTTGAGTATTCAGGAGCAGGGGGAACGTATTCGGGTGGCGGTACGGGATACCGGCAGCGGCATCAGCGATGAGGTGATCGCCCGCGTCGAGCGCAACGAACTGCCGGGCAACAAGATTGGCCTGCTCAATGTGCATCATCGCATCAAACTGCTGTATGGTGAGGGGCTGCGGATTCGCCGGCTCAACCCCGGCACGGAAATCGAATTTTTTATCACCCGGGACAACGTTAACCGCTCGGACAGCATGGTGGCGTTTCCCTCGTGAACGGGGTTGGCGGTAGGAGAAAAGCGTGAAAGCGATCATTGTCGAAGATGAATTTCTGGCGCAGCAGGAACTGAGCTGGCTGGTCAAACAACACAGTCAGATCGAGGTGGCCGCCGTGTTTGACGATGGCCTCGACGTGCTGAAATACCTGCAGGATAACCGGGTGGATGTGATCTTCCTGGATATCAACATTCCATCACTGGACGGGGTGATGCTGGCGAAGAACATCAGCCAGTTCGCCCATAAGCCCTTGATCGTCTTCATCACCGCGTATAAGAATCATGCGGTGGAGGCGTTTGAGCTGGAAGCGTTCGACTATATCCTCAAGCCCTACCATGAAACCCGCATTGTCGGCATGCTGCAAAAACTTGAAGCGGCGTGGCAGCAACAGCAATTGCCTACCCATTCCGGCGGCGACAACCGCCCGGCGCCGATGACCATCAATCTGATTAAAGATAAACGGATTATCGTCACCAATATTCACGATATCTATTACGCCGAATCCCACGAAAAGCTGACCTTTGTCTATACCCGACGTGACGAGTTCGTGATGTCGATGAACATCACCGAGTTTTGCAGCCGGCTGCCGGAGGCCTATTTTTTCCGGTGTCACCGGTCGTACTGCGTTAACCTGAGCAAGATCCGCGAGATCGAACCCTGGTTCAACAACACCTATATTCTCAAACTGAGCGACCTGGATTTTCAGGTGCCGGTCAGCCGCAGCAAAGTGAGGGAATTTCGCCAGCTGATGCGGTTGTAGCTGTAAATAGGTCCGGCATGAAACGTATTCAATGTCATTGATACCGCTCTGGCGGCATTTCATTCCCTAATTCATGCCGTTCATGCCCTTATTAAACCCATGGATTTAGCCCCTCTTTATACTGGTGCCATTCGGCAGGCTCCGGCCTGTTTTATCTTCACATCAGAAAAATCAGGGGGTCCGGTATGAACAGCAAACCGGCAAATCGCGGCGTTATTATTGCAGGGACTGTCCTCGCCCAAATGGGGCTGGGGACTATTTACACCTGGAGCCTTTACAACCAGCCGCTGGTCGACAAATTCGACTGGCCGCTCAGTTCGGTGGCGACCACCTTTTCTTTAACCAGCTTTTTCCTGGCGTTCGCCACGCTGTTTGCCGGGCGTATTCAGGAGCGCATCGGTATCCGTAAGCTGACGTTGATCGCCGGTCTGGTGCTGGGAGCGGCGCTGATGGCGGCCTCTATGGTGTCCTCGCTGCCGATGTTGTGGCTACTGGTGGGGGTGGTGGTCGGGTTTGCCGACGGCGCGGCCTACATCACTACATTGTCCAACCTGATTAAATGGTTCCCGAATCGCAAGGGCGTTATCGCCGGGATTTCGGTCGGCGCGTACGGCACCGGCAGCCTGGTGTTCAAATACATCAACAGCGCGTTGCTGGCGCAGGTCGGTGTGTCCCAGACCTTCTTCTGGTGGGGAGCGATGGCGCTGGTGATGATTACCGGCGGCGCCATGCTGCTGAAAGACGCGCCGGTACAACCGGCCCAGACGGCGGCACTCGGTGGCAACGTCAACTTTACCGTCAGCGAAATGCTGCGTCGTAAAGAAGCCTGGCTGCTGTTTGTGGTGTTCTTCACTTCCTGCATGAGCGGGCTTTATCTGATCGGCATCGCGAAGGATATCGGTGTGAAAATGGCCGGGTTGGATGCGGTGACGGCCGCCAGCGTGGTATCGGCGATTGCCATCTGCAACACCGCCGGACGCCTGATTCTCGGTTATCTGTCCGACAAAGTGGGGCGCTTGCGGGTGCTGAACTTTACGTTGCTGGTGACCGCGCTGTCGGTGACCGTGATGGCTTTCCTGCCGTTGAATGCTATGACGTTCTTCCTGTGCACCGGTGCGGTGGCCTTCTGTTTCGGCGGTAATATCACCGTCTACCCGGCGATTGTGGCCGATTTCTTTGGCCTGAAGCATCACAGTAAAAACTACGGGCTGATTTATCAGGGCTTCGGTCTGGGGCCGTTGGCCGGTTCCTTTATCGCCGCCGCGCTGGGCGGGTTCCACAGTACCTTTATCGCCATTGCGCTGCTGTCGGTGGTGTCGCTGGTGATTACCCTGTTCATTCAGCCGCCGAAAGCGCCGCGCGAGCAGGATGCGCCGCTGGTCGCACAGGGCAGCCACGCCTGATTAAGAAGCCTCACCCTTTTCGTGTAGCCAAATCGTGTAGCCAAACGTCACCGTCACCATGCCGGTGGCGTTTTTTTTGGGGGGGAAGGGATAGGGCAAGGGAGGAAGTGAGGTACTGGTGAGATCACGGGAATATGCCGATGAGAAAAACAAAAACGCCGCAACAAGTGCGGCGTTTTTGCTGGCTCGACGAAGACGTCGCTGCGTGATTAAACGCGAACGAAGTCGATGTGAGTCAGTTTCGGCTTGAACGGATGACGCTGAACAGCCTGAATTTTTACTTTGGTTTCTTTGCCATCGACAACCAGGGCGATTTCACCGTACAGACCTTCGCTGTTACGATCTTCCAGGTTTTTAACGATATCGTGGTCCAGTTCGATGGAAACCGGTGCTTCGCTGCCGCCGTAAACGATGGCGGGGAATTTACCGGTAGTGCGCAGGCGGCGGCTCGCACCCTTACCCTGCTCTTTACGTACTTCTGCGTTGATAGTAATCATTGCTTTCTCTACTTGATAAAATGAACCTGCTACAGGCGACCCAGCAACAGGCAGGATAATCCGCTTTGTTCAAATAACCATGTTGATATTCGAAATAAAAGCGGGCGAGATTCTAGCGGAATATGATGGCGCGGGCAAATAAAACCGCCGCAGATTAGCCGCGCAGTTCATGGGCGCGGCGATAGCGGCCCTGATAATCGAAGATCTTTTCCCGGACCTGCCAGAATTTGCCCTGCAAACGAGCTACCACGAAATCCGGCGCGCGCAGCAGCGCCTGCTGCGCGACCACATCCTCGGCACGCTGCCAGTGGAAGGGCACGCCGGGCGCGCGCTGGTGTGTGCGCAGAAACACATGCGTAAAGGCGTGGCGCTGGGCGGCGGTGTGCAACCGGAAACGTTCGCTGACGTCGGCGCCGTCTTCATCGTAATAGGTGATGCGCAGCCATTCGCCTTTGGCGTCGACGCCGTGTTGCAGGTTCATGCCGCTGCAACGCAGCACCAGCGCGTCTTTCAGTTTCAGGGCCGCTTTCAGCATGTCGTCTGGGTCGACCAGCACCGCATCGCACGCCTGACAGCGTCGTGCGGCGATATCGTTTTCGGCGCCGCAGTGCGGGCAGCTTTTGAAGCGGAAGCGGTAGTCGCATTGTTGCCGCCGTCCTTGCTCATCCGCCTGCCACCCCTGGCAACGGCGGCCATAATGCTCAATCACCGTGCCATCGTCGGTGCATTTTCCCCAGAACAGGTTGGCGAAGCCGCATTGCGGGCAGAACACCTGCACCGGTTGGCTGTCGCTGTGCGGTTTGCTGTGGCCGACTTCGGGCGTGTAGAGATCAAACGGGTTGCCGGCGTAGTCCAGAATCAGGCAATCGGTTTTACCGGGAAACAGGCGCAGGCCGCGGCCGATGATTTGCTGATAGAGGCTGACGGACTCCGTCGGGCGCAAAATGGCGATCACATCGACGTGCGGCGCATCAAAACCGGTAGTCAGCACCGACACGTTGACCAGATAGCGCAGCTGTTGCTGCTTGAAGGCGGCGATCAGCGCATCCCGCTGTGGTGCCGGCGTTTCGCCGCTGATCAACGCCGCTTCGCCGGCCGGCAGCAACCCTTCGACTTCCCGCGCGTGTTCGACCGTGGCGGCGAAAATCATCACGCCGCGTCGGTTGGCGGCGTACTCGGTAATCTGGCGGACAATCTGCGGCGTGACCCGTTGCTGACGCTTCAGCTCGCGGTTCAGCTCCACGTCGCTGAACAGTCCATTGCTGAACAGTCCATCGCCGCGCGCCGCCAGTTGGCTGAAGTCGTACTGCACCACCGGCATGTCCAGCCGTTCCGGCTGTACCAGAAAGCCGTGCCGGATCATATAGCGCAGCGGCAGTTCGTAGATGCAGTCGCGGAACAGACAGCTGTCGTCACCACGGATCATGCCGTGATAGTGGTACTGGTAGATCCAGCCCCGGCCGAGGCGATACGGGGTGGCGGTCAATCCCAGCAGCCGCAACTGCGGGTTGGCCTGCTGCAAATGCTGGATGATTTGCTGGTATTGGCTGTTTTCATCGTCGCTAATCCGGTGGCATTCATCGACGATCAGTAGCGAGAACGCGTCATCAAATTTGCCGGGGTGCCGCGCCACCGACTGCACGCTGCCAAACACTACCTTGCCTTCGCTGTCGCGCTGATTGAGCCCAGCGGCGAAAATGTCCGCCTGTAGCCCCAGCGCGCAATATTTGGCGTGATTCTGCTCCACCAGTTCCCTGACGTGCGCCAGCACCAATACCCGGCCGCGCGCCAGCCGCGCCAGCTCGGCGATCACCAGGCTTTTGCCGGCGCCGGTGGGGAGAACGATCACCGCCGGCGCGGTGTGCTGGCGAAAATAGGCAAGGGTGGCGTCAACCGCCTCTTGCTGGTACGGGCGCAGTGTAAAGGACATCAGTGGCGGCAGATTTTACTTTCATGGGTGGTAAACCTGTTATCTTGCGGAATGAATTTGCCTTTGTCAGCCAGAAATTGCACCAGTCCGGCGGCGGTCATGTCGGCAGCGGAGCAGGTATGAAAGCGGGCATCGCGGCCAAAACGCGCCTCAATGGCGGCAATCAGCTCGTCAGTGGTAAAGGATCTGTTGGCGGCCACCATCATATGTAATACTTCATGACCGTGAATCGATGACATAATAGGGCTCCTGATAATTATCGGGCGATGAAATGCCGCCAACACGGCAAAACGTCGCGGTGCACTCTCCCTTTCCTGCTTAATGACGGGCAGGGTAGCAGGGCAGTGAAGAGCAAAAAGTTGCTTTTATTATGCTTTTTTTAAACGGCGCAGAAGGGCGGTTTACATCAATATCCGGTGTGAAAGCCAGCGCCTTTTCCTATCAGGCGGCGGTCAGCGCCATGCCTGACCGGCAATTCGTAACGACCATAGGCAGTATTCATTAATGCGATTGGATAAATTTCTTTCCCAGCAGTTGGGGATCAGCCGTGCGCTGGTAGCGCGCGAACTGCGCGCACAGCGTGTGACGGTAAACGGTGAGGTGATAAAAAGCGGTGCGTTCAAGCTGCTGCCGGAGCATGAAGTGGCGTTCGACGGCAATGTGCTCGAACAGCAGAACGGTCCGCGTTATTTCATGCTGAATAAGCCGCAGGGATATGTGTGCTCCACCGACGATCCCGACCATCCGACGATTTTGTATTTTATCGATGAACCGGTGGCGCACAAGCTGCACGCCGCCGGCCGGCTGGATATTGACACCAGCGGTCTGGTACTGCTGACCGACGACGGCCAGTGGTCGCACCGTATTACCTCGCCGAAGCACCATTGCGAAAAAACCTATCTGGTGACGCTGGAGCAGCCGCTGGCGCCGGATACTGCGGATAATTTTCAGGCTGGCGTGCAATTACACGGTGAGAAGAATCTGACCCGCCCGGCAACGCTGGAGCAGATTTCTGAGCACCAGGTGCGGTTGACCATCAGCGAAGGCCGCTATCATCAGGTAAAACGCATGTTTGCCGCGGTTGGCAACCATGTGGTGGCGTTGCATCGTGAACGCATCGGGGCCATTACGCTGGATGACGCGCTGGAGCCCGGCGAATATCGCCCGCTGACGCCGGAAGAAGTGGCCGGCATCGGGCAATAGCCGAAAGACCGTCGGTCACCGGCCTGTTATCTGTTAAATCCCTGTATCCGCCGCCGTCGGGTGGCGGGAAACCGCGTCTACCTGGAGAACCGTTTTTCGTGCAACCACATTCATCCTCGCGCGTCGGTCTGATTTTTATTCTGGGATTGATATCGATGCTGATGCCAATCGCCATCGATATGTATTTACCGGCGCTGCCGGTGATCGCAAAAGAATTTTCGGTCGATCCGGGCCGGGTGCAGATGACCCTCAGCTCGTATGTACTCGGTTTCGCCATCGGCCAGATTTTCTATGGCCCAATGTCGGACAGCATCGGCCGTAAGCCGGTGATTCTGGGCGGCGTGCTGATTTTTACTCTGGCCGCCGCCGCCTGCGCGCTGTCGCAAACGGTCGATCAACTGATTCATATGCGCTTCCTGCACGGCTTGTCGGCCGCGTCGGCCAGCGTGGTGATCAACGCGCTGATGCGGGATATGTTCTCGAAGGATGAGTTCTCGCGCATGATGTCGTTTGTGATTTTGGTGATGACGGTGGCGCCGCTGCTGGCGCCGATCATCGGCGGCGCGCTGTTGTTCTGGCTTAGCTGGCACGCCATCTTTTGGACTATCGCCGCCGCGTCGCTGGTGGCGACGGTGCTGGTATGGCTGTTTATCCATGAAACCCTGCCGGCGGAACGGCGACAGCGTTTCCATCTGCGTACCACGCTGGGGAACTTTTCCCAACTGGTCCGCCACCGCCGCGTGTTCAGTTACATGTTTGCCAGCGGGCTGTCGTTTTCCGGCATGTTTGCCTTTTTGAGCGCCGGGCCGTTTGTCTACATCGATCTTAACGGCGTGTCGCCCCAGCATTTCGGCTACTACTTTGCGCTGAATATCGTATTCCTGTTTTTGATGACGTTGCTCAACAGCCGTATTGTGTCGCGGATGGGAGCGATGTTCATGTTCCGGCTGGGGTTGATTATCCAGTTTGTGATGGGGATATGGCTGGTGGTGGTCAGTAGTTTCGATTTGGGGTTTATTCCGCTGGTGATCGGCGTTGCGGTATTCGTGGGCTGCGTCGCCACGGTGGCATCCAACGCCATGGCGGTGATTCTCGATGGTTTCCCCCATATGGCCGGAACGGCGTCTTCGCTGGCCGGCACCATGCGCTTCGGGCTGGGGTCGCTGGTGGGGACGTTATTGTCGCTGGCGACGTTCCAGAGCGTGTGGCCGATGGTGGGCGCTATGGCGTTCTGCTCGGCAGGCGCGTTCGGTTTATTCCTGTACGCCAGTCGGCGTTAGGTTCCTCTTTCACTCCTCTCTTTCCTGCTTCTTGCTGCCGGTAACCTGCCGGCAGTGCTCTCCGCCTGCTGCGCTTAAATGTGAAAATATTGAACCAAAAGTGAACAACTTGAAGAAATTGGTTGAGATATCTGGAATAAAAGGTTACATATAGCGCAAAATCAGTCAAAATCGTGATCTTGTTAACGTTTTGAACGGTTACCAATCTGAGCGCCATGCTTCTGGGACGGCCTCATCATGACGAAATGTTGCTTTTTTGTGTCCGAATAGTAGTAAATGAAGATGCGGAGCAAAAAAAGTTTACTGATTTATGTTATAATTTTGTGAATTTTAAAAGCAGCTTAGCTGAGGAAGACCGCTGTGAATACTCTCCAACTTTCGGTGGTTCATCGCTTGCCGCAAAGTTACCGCTGGTTATCCGGTTTTACTGGCATCAAAGTTGAACCGATTCCGCTTTGCAGCATGGATGACGACAGTTATCTGATCGGTTTTAAACTGCTCAGCCACGACGGCGAAGAAGCTCGCCAGATTATGCGCCACCTCAACCAGTCACTGGATGATATCCAGCTGCAATGCGCGGTAGTCGAGTGGGAAGGCGAGCCGTGCCTGTTCCTGCATCGTCAGGACGAAAGCGCCGCTATGTGCCGTCTGAAAGACGTCGGCGTGGCGATCGCCGAATCCGTCTGTGCTCAATACCCTTTCTGAAACCGCAGCATCGGTAACGATGCTGCGGTAACGCCACTTCTCTCCAGGCTTTCCTGAACCGAGCGAGATGCTCAGACCGACAGTTGCAATAACTGCCGGGTATAATCCTGCTGTGGGTGTTCAAAGAGTTGCCGACACTCGCCTTGCTCTACCACTTCGCCGTGCCGCAGCACGATAACCTGATGACACAGTGAACGCACTACGTGCAGATCGTGGCTGATGAACAGATAAGCTAACTGGTGGGTTTGTTGCAGGGTTTTCAGCAGCGCCAGAATCTGCGCCTGTACCGTACGATCGAGCGATGAGGTCGGTTCGTCGAGAATCAGCAGTTCCGGTTGCAGGATCAACGCCCGGGCGATAGCGATACGCTGGCGCTGGCCGCCGGAAAACTCTGATGGATAGCGATGGCGGCTGTCCGGGTCCAGCCCGACTTCCTGCATGGCCTGGATCACCCGCTGCGTCTGTTCCGCCGGACTTGACCGGTGGTGTACCCGCAGCCCCTCCGCGATAATCTGCTCCACGTTCAGGCGGGGATTCAGCGAACCGTTTGGGTCCTGAAACACCACCTGAATGCGGCGACGCACCGGCAGCATCTGCTTACGGTTAAAACGGTGCAGCGGCTGGCCGTCGAACCAGATCTCGCCGCGACTGCGCAGCAAGCGCAGCAACGCCAGTCCGGTGGTGCTCTTGCCGGAGCCGGATTCGCCCACCAGTCCGATGCTTTCTCCGCGGCGCAGGCTAAAGCTGAGCGCCTGTAACACCGGTTTTTCTCCCACCGTGCGGCGCAATAGGCCACGTCTGATGGGGAAGCTGACGCCCAACTCCCGGACATCCAGCAGCGTCGATGCGGCCTGCTCTAGCGGCAAGGCTTCTCCTGTCGGCTCGGCATCCAGCAACTGCCGGGTATATGGATGCTGCGGCGCGCTGAACAACTCGCGGGTTTGGTTCTGCTCTACGCAACGCCCGGCCTGCATCACCGCCACCCGGTCCGCCAGCCGGCGCACAATGTTCAGGTTATGGGTAATGAACAGCAGGCCCATGTTTAGCTCTTGTTTCAGCTCGTTGAGCAGGGCCAGAATTTGCGCTTGTACGGTGACGTCCAGCGCGGTGGTCGGTTCGTCGGCAATCAGCAGGTCGGGCTGCGTCAGCAGCGCCATGGCGATCATCACCCGCTGGCGTTCACCGCCGGAAAGCTGGTGGGGAAAGTCCGCCAGTCGTCGCGCCGCCTGATGAATACCGACGCGTTCAAGGCAACCGACGATTTCACCTCGCGCGGCTTCGTGGCGCATACCCCGGTGCAGCGAGAGCACTTCCGCCAGTTGCTTTTCAATGGTGTGCAGCGGGTTGAGGGAGACCATCGGCTCCTGAAAGATCATGGCAATCCGGTCGCCGCGCACCTGGCGCAGCCGCTGCTCGCTGGCGTTCAGTAACGATTCGCCGGCAAACAGGATGTCGCCGTGAGGGTAGACCACCGGCGGCGAGGGCAGCAAACGCAGCACCGACAGCGCGGTCACGCTTTTGCCGGAGCCGGATTCGCCGACCAGCGCCAGCGTTTCTCCGGCCTCAATGCTCAGCGAGACTCGGTCGACCACCTGCCGCTGCTGGTCGCCGTTGCGAAACGCAATGCTCAGGTCCCGGATTTCAAGTAAAGGGTGTGCGGACATATCAATGCGCCTTACCTGGGTCAAAGGCGTCGCGAACCGCTTCGCCGATAAAGATAAGCAGTGACAGCACCACCGCCAGCACCATAAAGACCGTGATGCCAAGCCACGGCGCCTGTAGATTATTTTTCCCTTCCAGCAGCAGGCCGCCGAGCGAGGCGGACCCCATCGGCAGACCAAACCCCAGAAAGTCGAGCGAGGTCAGGGTGGTGATGGAACCGCAGAGAATGAACGGCAGATAGGTGAGGGTGGCGACCATGGCGTTGGGCAGCATGCAGCGAAACATGATGGACCGGTCGCTGACGCCCATCGTCTGTGCCGCGCGGATATAGTCAAAATTGCGGGTACGCAGGAATTCGGCCCGCACCACGCCGACCAGCGCCATCCAGCCAAACAGTACGGTAATGCCTAGCAGCCACCAGAAGTTCGGCTGAATTACGCTGGAGAGCAGGATAATCAAAAACAGCGTCGGCATACCGGACCAGACTTCGATAAGGCGCTGTCCCCACAGGTCTACGCGTCCGCCGTAATACCCCTGAGACGCACCTACTACGATGCCAATCAGGCTGGACAACAGTGTCAGCGCCAGCCCGAACAGAATGGAAATACGAAAGCCATACAGCACCTGCGCCAGCACGTCGCGCCCCTGACTGTCGGTGCCGAGCAGATTCTGGCGCGACGGCGGCGACGGAAACGCGCTCTGGGTGGCGTAGTTGATGGTGTCGTAGCGGTAGTGAATCAGCGGCCACAACGCCCAGCCGCCTTGTTCCAGCCGCTGCACTAACCAGGGATCGCGGTAATCGGCCGGCGTCGCCAACTGGCCGCCGAAGGTAGTTTCGCTGTAATCCACCATAACCGGCGCGTACCACTGCCCGTCGTAGCGCACCAGCAACGGTTTGTCGTTGGCGACCAGCTCAGAGCACAGGGTAACGACAAACAGCGCCAGAAAAACCCACAGCGACCAGTAACCACGACGATTAGCGCGAAAACGTGCCCAACGCGCCTGATTGATAGGGCTTAGACGGCTCATTGGCGCTCCTCGAAATCGATACGCGGGTCAACCAACGTATAGGTCATGTCGCTGAGAATATTCAGCAGCAGGCCAATCAGGGTAAAAATGTACAGCGTGCCGAACATCACCGGGTAATCGCGTTGCAGGGTAGCATCGTACCCCAGCAGGCCAAGGCCGTTGAGGGAGAACATCACCTCAATCAGCAGCGAACCGGTAAAAAACATGCTGATGAAGGTGGCGGGGAAACCGGCGATCACCAACAGCATGGCATTTCGAAACACGTGGCGATAGAGAATCCGTTTTTCATCCAGCCCTTTGGCGCGGGCGGTGACCACGTACTGCTTGCGGATTTCATCCAGAAACGAGTTCTTGGTCAGCATGGTCAGCGTGGCGAAGCCGCCAATCACCATCGCCAGTACCGGCAGCGCAATGTGCCACAGATAATCGGTAACCTTATCAAACCAGGACAGGCTGTCGAAATGCGGCGATACCAGGCCGCGCAGCGGGAACCAGTCGAGGTAACCGCCGCCGGCGAACAGCACGATCAGCAGGATCGCGAACAGGAACGCCGGGATAGCGTAGCCGACGATAATTAGCGTACTGCTCCAGACGTCGAAGGCCGAGCCGTTGCGCACCGCCTTTTTGATGCCGAGCGGAATGGAAACCAAATAGATGATCAGCGTGCTCCACAGCCCGAGGGATATCGACACCGGCATACTCTCTTTAATCAGGGCAAGCACCGACGAGCCGCGAAACAGGCTGTTGCCGAAGTCAAACCGCACGTAATCCCAGATCAATTTGACGTAGCGCTCGTGCAGCGGCTTATCGAAGCCGTAGCGTTTGGTGATCTCCGCGATGATTTCCGGGTCCAGCCCGCGGGCGCCGCGATAGGTGTTTTCCACCGACGGTTTGCCGCCCGGCCCGCGCGCCAGCCCGCCGCCGTCCCCGCCGGCGCTAAAGCCGCTGCCCTGGCCCATTTCAATCGAGGCGATGGCCTGATCGACCGGGCCGCCCGGCGCGACCTGCACAATAAAAAAGTTGATGGTGATGATGGCCCACAGCGTGGGGATCACCAGCAATAGTCGACGTAACAGGTAAGTTCCCACATCGGCTCCTTATCGACGCGCTGCCGGCAGGGTGGCCGCTTTATCCGCGTCATACCACCAGCTGTCGATACCCAGCGTATAGGCCGGGCGGGTTGCAGGCATGGCAAATTTATTCCAGTAAGCGAAACGATCGTGATTGGAATACCACATCGGTATGGCGAACTGGTTCCAGGTCAGCACTCGGTCCAGCGCCGGTCCCAGCGACAACAGCGCCGGCTTGTCGCCCTGATGGCGCACGATGTTGTCAATCAACTGGTCAATGGCGGTGTCTTGCACCCCCGGCGAGTTATAGGAGGAGTTGATATACCCGGAACTCCAACTGATGGCGAGGTCGGAGCTGGGGTAGGGCATCGCCGGGTACAGCTTCGGGATCATGTCGAAGTCGCGCTTGCGAAACCGGTTATTGAACTGCGGACTATCGACGCTGCGCACTTCCATGCGGATACCGAGTCGCGCCAGACTATGCTGGAACGGCAGCACATAGATGGAGTTGGCGGCGCTCGGCAACAACAGTTCGAAACGAAAAGGCTGACCGGTCTGCTTGTTCACCAGCACCTGATTTTTCAGCTCCCAACCCGCCTGTTGCAGCAGTTGCAGCGCGTTGAGCAGCCCGGCGCGGTCGTAACCGCTGCCGTCGGATTCTTCCGGCCGGTATGCCGGGCCGAAGACTTCGGAGGGAATCTTGTCTTTCAGCGGTGTCAGCCAGGCCAGCTCTTCCGCCGATGGCGCGCCCTGCGCCGCGTACTCGGTGTTCTGGAAAAAGCTGTTGGGGCGCTGATAGCTATTAAAAAACAGCGCTTTATTCATCCAGTTGAAGTCAAAGGCCAGCGCCAGCGCCTGACGCACCCGGCGATCGCTAAACTGCGGCCGCTGGATGTTAAACACCAGCCAGCGGGTATCCTGCGCCGCCTGATTGGTTTCATCTTTCTTGCGAATGTAGCCGCGGGCGAAATTACCGCCTTCGTACTGGGTCGCCCAGTGTTTGGGGGAACCCTCGATGCGGAAATCAAATGCGCCGGCCTTGAAGGCTTCCAGCGCTACGCTGTCGTCCAGGTAGTAGTCATAACGCAACTGGTCAAAGTTGTAGCGGCCGCGGTTGACCGGCAGGTTGGCTGCCCAGTAGTCGGTCACGCGCGAATAAATGACGTACTGGCCCATGCGGTAATCGGTAATGCGGTAGGGGCCGCTGGCCAACGGTGGTTTGCTCAGCGGGTCGCTGAGTTTGTGGTCGCGCCAGAATTTCTCCGGCATGACCGGTAACGTCAGCATCCCCAGCATCTTTTCCTTGTCTGGTTCAGGGAAGGTAAAGCGCACCGTGTGCGGCGTAATGGCTTTGACGTCGGCGCCTTTGTAGTACAGACGGAACTGCGGTACACCTTGGGTCATGAACATATTGAAGGTGAACGCCACGTCGGCGGCGGTAATCGGCGAACCGTCATGAAAACGCGCGGCGGGGTTCATCTCTACTTCAATCCAGCTGTAATCGCTGGCATAACGCGCGGTAAGCGCGATCAACGGGTAGTAACTGGCGGGTTCGTCTTCTGAACTGACGTAAAGGGCGTCGTACAGGCTTTCGGTGCGGGCGGCGGCCAGACCGCGCAAAGCAAAGCGGTTAAAGTTATCGAAAGTGCCTAGCGCGCTGAACGTAATTTTGCCGCCTTTGGGGGCCGATGGATTGGTGTAATCGTAGTGGGTAAATCCCTGCTGGTATTTCGGTTCGCCCAGGGTCGCAAACGCATAAGTCTGCTGCGTGGTCGGTTCGGCATAGGCCAGCCAGGTGCAGGCAGACAGCAAGGTGGCGATAAGTGCACGTATAAACATCGAAATGGCAGACTCCTGATAACCTCATGTTTCCCCGTATGAAAAGCCGACTTGCCGGAGAAAGTGCCTGAAATTCCTGGCAATCACGATGCCGGACGCTATGGTGCTCTGTTTTACCATGAATTAAGGCGTCAAACCTACTGTTAATCGATCCAAGTTGTTACCGGAGGGACGAGTGGAGCAATAAAAAACGCCGCTGTCTGACGAGCGGCGTTTTAAGTTTGTTTGGACGACATCAAGGAAAAAGAAAATCAGCTGTGCGAATCCTGCTTCAGCACCCGGCGCGCTTCGCGGTAGCGAGGTTTCCAGTAGTTGTCATCCATGCTGGAAATAGTCACACCAATGCTGGTGGAAGCATGAACGAACTGCTGGTTGCCGATGTAGATGCCCATATGGCGGCCGGTAGAGCCGGCATGAAACACGACCAGATCACCCGGGCGCAGCTTATTGCGCTGGATTTGAACGCCGATGTCCTGCTGTTCATAACTGGAACGCGGCAAATCCATACCGAATTGTTCACGGAAAGTACGCTGAACGAAACCGGAGCAATCGATGCCTTTACGGCTGTCGCCCCCGAGGCGATAACGCACGCCTTTCCAACTGGCGTACTGTTCAAGCAACTTGGATTTGACTTCCACGTTGCGAACCATCGCTTCGAATTCATCCTGAGAGGCTTGTAGTGAAGGGTCACCACCGTTAACCACACGCCTATCAGTTTGATTATTAACACTTGCAGTATTGTTGGTACAGGCGGAGAGCATTACCGCTACCGCCACGGCAGGCAAGGCCCGCCAGATATATCTCAGAGTCGGTTGAGATTTGACCATTGTTGTTATGTTCCCTTGATGTCCTTAACGATTCAATCGCTATCGCTGTGTTTATGAACGATGTATTTATTGAACGATGTGTCTATTGATCAATGTTTCTATGCCAATGATCAATGTGTCTATGCCAAACAAAACGAGTGTCAGACTAAAGCACTACTTTTCATGGGACAATTATCCATCCACCAAATTGTGCAACACTGCACACTATTATTGGTTTGGCAACAGTTGGTTAACTGGCCGGATGTCTGCCCATGAATCGCGAGCCTCGACGACCATACCTTAACGAAAATCAGATTGCGAGTTTTTTTGTCTCTTTTGTTTATACGATTTCATGATGAAATTTTTCACGCCAGCCCTATAAAAATCTGCGGCGGGAGAGTGGAACGATAAAACGTGCGCAAAATAGCCAAAAAAGTTGAACAGGTGGGCAGGGTGACCACTATCTTGGCGACTACCGGAGGCGACAGATCGTTTGCAGTGGTCACCATCAGTCAGGCCTGCTGACTGAGCGATTTTTTGCCGGGTAACAGGTGGTCAAGCCAGCTAATCAGCGCGTCGCAGGCTGGGGTCAGCAGCCACCAACTGAGCCCCACCAGCACGATTGACAGCGACCCGACGGCGACATCGGTAAACCAATGCGCGCCGCTCATGATGCGCGGCGTGGCAAATACCAGCACGATCAACAGGCTGACGGCAAAGGCTAGCCGGCCAAAGTAGCGCAGCATAAATGCGGCGAATATCATCAGCATCATTCCGTGATCGCCTGGGAAGCTATCGCTGGACGCATCCTTGGTGGGAATACCGGTCAGATCACCCACCCGGTTGATGTCGCTGAAAAACAGCGTCGGGCTGCTGTGCTGTATCGGTATCAGATGTCCCAGTTGGTTTAGCACCACCGCGGTCATCAGCATCACCAGACCGATAAGCAGCATCTGACGGCGCGCGTCATGGGAGCGACGCAGGTAATAGCACAGATAAAGCAGCCCCATGGCCAGCAGCGCACTGGCGTCGAAGGCGCGATTGTTGGTAATCGCCACCAGATGGAGAAACGCGCTGGATGTAGCCAGGCGCTGGTTGAAATAGAAAAACAATGATGTGTCTATGTCGAACCAGAACCCGTGCTGTGCGGGCAAATACCAGGAGAAGAACAGAGAAAAACCCAGAAGATTGAATAATAAAATAAGTAGCTTACTACGCTTTGACATACATCCTGACTCACTGTCAAATTTGTCCAAGCGTATAATTTACATCGCTTATATTAAACGGGAATTTAACAACTGCTTTTGCAAGGTGTTCCATTCCGCTTCAGATTCATTAATGATTTCAATGCGGCTGTCCGGCGGTGAGGCGGATTGCGTTTCAATGCGCAGGTCGAATCCCTGTCGGTTAACCACCAGCGTGCCTTCTGGAATACGCATCACACCTTTAACGCGGCTTACCGGTGCCAGACGCACCCAGTCAAGCAGACTGGCGGTGTTGAACTGGGTATCGCCATCGAAAATCCAGCCGCAGGCATAATAGCCCTGACCCTGATTCAGTGCGCGGCGCCAGCTTTCCCGGCCGGTCAGTTTCAGTGCGGCCAGCCCGGTTTTGGCGACGGCGGAGTGATGGTGGTGACGGGCATCCGGCAGCGCATTGTGGTTTTCCCGCGGCAAATCCAGCACGGCGATATCCAACTGCCCCTGAGACAGGGTGATCAGACGACGATCCTGACCCTGCTGCTGATACCAGGCCTGCAGCGCGTCGTGGTCGCTGTCCTGCCAGGTATCTTGCTTGTTGGCGACAATCACGTCGGCAGCGGCCAACTGGTCGCGGAAGTTTTCATTTTCGGTGTAACGGCTGTCGCCGAGCTGGCGCGCATCCAGCAAACACACGGCAGCCTGCAACTGGAGCCACGGCTGATAGGCTTCCGAGGTCAATAGCGTCAGAATTTGCTTCGGATGGCCGAGACCGGTGGGTTCAATCAGTAAGCGGTGAGGTTTTTTCTGCAGCAGCATATTGAGCCCCACCTGCATCGGCAGGCCATTCACACAGCACATGCAACCGCCGGGGATCTCTTTGAGCAGTGCGCCGGTATCGCTCAGCAACGCGCCGTCGATACCGATTTCACCGAACTCATTGACCAGCACCGCCCAGGTTTCGTCTTCAGGCTTGCGGGACAGCAGGTGCTTGATGGTGGTGGTTTTGCCGCTGCCGAGAAAACCGGTGATCAGGTTTACTTTCGTCAACACAGGGAGCCTCCTTGTATCTGCAGGAATACGTCTGGCTTGGCCCGCCAGACGCGGGTATTCAATTCACCGGCGGGCGGTTAGTCCGCGCGACCCATGTAGCGGCGCTCGGCGATATGAATATGGATTTTTTCGCCGGCGCTCAGGTATTCCGGCACCTGAATCACCAGACCGGTGGTCAGCGTGGCCGGTTTGTTGCGGGCGCTGGCGGATGCGCCTTTGATCCCCGGCGCGGTTTCCACGATTTCCAGATCGACCGTCTGCGGCAGTTCCAACGCCAGCAACTGTCCGTCCATGGTTAATACCTGAATGCCCGGCATGCCGCCTTCAGGAATAAACAGCAGTTCATCTTCGATCTGCTCTTTCTTGAAGGTATACGGGGTGTAGTCTTCCTCGTCCATAAAGATGTATTCGTCACCGTCAATATAGGAGAACGTCACGGAACGGCGGGTCAGGGTGATGGTGTCCAGAATATCATCGCCTTTGAAGCGCTCTTCTACTTTCAGGCCGGTACGGACATCGGAAAAACGCATTTTGTACAGCGTACTGGCGCCGCGGGCGCTGGGGCTCTGGATATCGATATCTTTTACCAGCAGCAGCTTACCGTTGTAGTTAACGGCCATGCCGCGTTTGATCTCATTTGCTCTTGCCATGAAACATACCTTAAATAAAGAAGAGAAATTTTTGTGGCGACACGTTACCCGTCAGGATGGGTTCAGGCAAGCGGGATTTGTGGCGGCCAGATGCCAAACAGACCGGCGGCGGAGCAGTAAAAACGGTGGTAGTAAAAACGGCGGTAAAACGGCGATAAGGTAAATAGTGGCCTTGCGGCCGACAGCCTGTTAGGCTCTGCGGCCTGAAAGAGTAACGGGAATCCCCGGAGGTTATGTTGATGGAATGTCGCCCTGATTGCGGCGCCTGCTGTACCGCGCCTTCTATCTCCAGCCCGATTCCCGGCATGCCGCAGGGAAAACCGGCCAATACGCCCTGCATCCAACTCTCTGCAAATAACCTGTGCAACATTTTCGGGTCTCCGCTACGCCCGAAAGTCTGTGGTAGCTTACAACCCTCGCACGAAATGTGTTCAACGAACCGCGAAGATGCCATGACGTATCTGATTCATCTTGAAGAAGCGACGGGACCTTGACACACCGCGGATAATAATGTGACTTAGTGGCTCACTCATCTGGTGTGTCCATTTTCAGCAGATACTGATTGCATTCATCTACGCAGAGCCTCAGCGCTGTTTCAATTTCATTTCTGTGCGAATGAAACCTGTGGGTGGGAACCACTACGGATATGGCGAGATTAAGCCCACCCCAGATACGGAGTGGTAGGCCAATGGCGCATGAATCTACAGCATGCTCTTCTCTATCGTAGGCGAACCCACCAGCCCGAATAGCGTTAAGTTGTTTCACTAAGTCGTCGACATTGACCACTGAATTGGGCGTTATTCTTTCCAGCATGCCGGATCCATAGCGGTTATGAATTTCACGGTCGGAAAGGGTGGAAAGCAATGCTTTGCCGTTTGCCATTGTGTACGCGGGGTATCTGACCCGTATATCAGGTACGGCGCGGATACGCTGCTCAGAAAGAAAACGATCCATAAACAAAACGGATGTCCCATCTAGTGTTGATAAATCAACGGTCTCTTTTGTTCTTTCATATAAGCGATAAAGTAAAGGGCGAAGGTTATGAGAGGGTTCTGGATTGGATATTTCCCCCAAACGTCTCAACCCCCAACCAGGGCGTACCCCTTTTGCTCCGGCCTGTACCAGGTGTTCACCTTCAAGCGCATCCACAATTCTCTGAACAGTGGATCTGGCAAGCCCCGTCAATGATGCAATCTGTCCCAGACTGAGGCCGTCAGGGCTCTCACAGATTTCACGTAAAATAGCCGCCGCTCGCGATATAACCTGGATACCGCCTCTCGATTTTTCAATCATAACAACCCACCCTGTATCATATCGTGGTACAGTAACTGTATTGCATTGTGATACACTGCATGTGTTAAATACCAGTAATTATGCTTTTTAATCTACGCATGCTGGCATGCCGCTAGATTGCTTTTAACAAATTAAATTGTAAAGGATGCAATAGCATGAAACTTAACTCTGCATTATGTCTCATAATGTCAATGAATTATTTATCGAATGTTGCCTATGCATTTGATATCCAGAAGGCTAGCAAGGCGACAGATAGCTATCTCGATATCAATTATTCTCAACTGGATAACTTATACAAAGATATTCATCAAAATCCTGAACTCGGGTATCAGGAAGTCAGAACGACTAAAATACTTGCTAATAATATGCGTAAGATTGGTTTTCAGGTGATGGATAATCTCGGCGGCACAGGATTTGTTGCTATATACAAAAATGGTGATGGGCCAACCGTAATGGTGAGAACTGAACTGGATGCGCTTCCCATGCAGGAAAAAACCGGTTTGCCGTACGCAAGTAAGGTAAAGCAGAAAGATCAAGATGGGAAAGAGACATATGTTGCGCACTCCTGCGGCCATGATATACACATGGCATCCTGGTTCGGGAGCGCCTCCGCACTGATTAACATGAAGGATCAGTGGCAAGGAACCCTGATGTTTGTCGCCCAGCCGGCTGAGGAAAAAATTACTGGCGCAAGTGCAATGGTCAACGATGGTATTTTCAAAAAATTCGGCAAACCGGACTATGCATTCGCATTACATACTTCACCGATGGAATACGGACTTGTTTCCTTTAAGCCCGGAGTTCAGACCTCCAACGGCGATTCATTCTCTATTACTTTTAAAGGAAAAGGCGGCCATGGTTCAATGCCGGAAAAAACCATCGATCCTATTTTGATTGCCGCAAGGTTCGTTACCGATGTACAGACATTGATTAGTCGAGAAACCTCTCCTAACAAATTCGGCGTTGTAACTATTGGTGCATTTAATTCAGGGACATCCGGCAATATTATTCCTGATATGGCAAAAATACAGGGAACGCTGCGTACCTACGATGATAATGTACGTAAGAACTTAATTGATGGCATTGCCCGTTTTGCGAAAGCATCCGCGGATATGTCTAAGGCACCACTCCCGGAAATAATAATTGGTGAAAATAAGGTGGATTCAATTGTTAATGATAGTTCTCTATCAGAATCTACCGCTAAAGTGTTTAAGGAGCGATTTGGCAACCATTTTACGGAAGCTAAAGAACCTAGCTCCGCCAGTGAAGATTTTTCTGTATTCGTCAATGCTGGAATTCCTGCCGTGTATTTTAATATTGGCATATATTCTCCAGAGCAGATTAAACAATGGGAGCGCGAAGGTGTTGAAATACCCAGCAACCATTCTCCTCTGTTTGCACCAGTGCCAGAGCCGACTATTCGCACGGGAGTTGAAGCCATGACGCTAGCTGTAATGAATGCTTTAGATAACAATGTCGGGAAAAAGTTATAACAGCATTTATACCTCTTTGGGAATCCACAGCCGGTAATTATTGCCGTCAGTTATCAGTAACAGCGAAGCGACAGCATGCTCTGTCTTGATTAGTGCCAGGCCATTCTTCGTGCATTTTTATTTGCCGGCGCCACCGCGCCGTGACAAGGTTAAACGTCGCGGATGCGCCACATGCAGACGGCGGCGCCGGCCAGCATGGCGATGGCGATAACAAAACCCGCATGATAACTCCAGACTTCGGCCACGATGCCCGCCAGCGAGCCGGAGATAATCCAGCCTACGCGGGTGGTGTTGGTGAACAGCGTCGTGGCGGCGCCCGCCTGGCCCGGCATCAGATCCTGAAAATACAACATTCCCATCCCAGCCAGAATGCCGATGAAAATCGCGTTCAGCAATTGCAGCGCCAGCAGCGCCCACGAACCGTTCAGCAGCGTCAGCCCGGTATAAAAAATTAGTCCGGCGATCACCGCCAGCCGCATCAGCAGGCGCTTGCCTAACCGGCTGGTGAGGTAGCCGGCCAGCAGCATCACCGGGATTTCCAACCCGGCGGCGGTGCCCATCATGACCCCGGCGAGTTTTTCTGGTAACCGCAATTCATTAACCAGATACAACGGCATATTGATCAGATAGATGCCGTTGCAGGTCCACATCAGCGTGCAGGCGGTAAACAGCAATAGCGTGTCGCGCCGGTTCTGCCGGGGCGACTCCAGCGTCGCGGCGGATTTAACCCGGGTTTTGGGCATTGACGGCAACAGCAGCCACACCAGCAGTCCGCACAGTACGAATACCACCGCCGCCGTCAGGTACATCGCCGGGAAACCGAAGCCCAGAGCCAGCGCGAAGGCGACCGGCGGCCCGATCACCCAGGACAGCGAAATCTGCGCCCGCATTACCGAACTGAACATGGCGGCGCCGCGGCCGGTGCGGTCGGCGTGTTCCCGCGCCAGCGCAAACAGTTGCGGGTTGGCGGTGGAGCCGAAACTCGACAGCAGTACGCCGATAAACAGCAGTACGAAATAGTTACGGTTCCAGGCATACAGCAGGCAGGCCAGCGCGCCCAACAGGCAGCACTGCAATATCAGCGTTTTGCGGTCGCCCTGACGATCGGAATAGGTCGCCAGAATCTGGCTGACGACGATGCCGATCACCGCGCTGCCGGTATAAAACAGCCCGACCATGAACGGGCGTACCTGTACTTCCATTGATAAAAACAGACTGAGCGTGGGGAGCTGCAGCGCACCGGCAATCCCGGTCAGAAAAGCAATCACCAGAAACGCCGAAGACGTCAGATCGGGCAGGCGTCGGGCCGTGCGGGCAGAAGAAATTGTCATGCTGAATTCAGGTTAAAAAAGAAGCAGGGAGAAAACTGAACGCGCTATCTTACGCTGATGGAGTAGAAACGAAAGTCCGTTTCAGTTTTTTTTCTTCAGCACCTATTCAGCATGTGTATGTCAAAGTGTTACGGATTCTGGTGTTTCGTGGTGAAAATGTGCGTGACCTCTAAGATCTGTCATTTTATCTATGCAGAATGCTTGCATACATATAGTGAAAAACGCAGAATTTTTGAAACGTTTCAGCGAGGTTTTGCTGAAACTACCCTGAGAGAGTCAGCAAATTTTTTCTCATAAAAGCTGAAACGATTCAAGTTCAGCAAGAGAGGAGCGTTATGTTTCAGTTGTCACAGCACGACATTCATTTAGGTGCTTCCGCCGGCAGTAAAGAAGAGGCCATTCGTCAGGTGGCCGCCGCACTGACCGAGGCTGGTTGCGTGAGCGAGGGCTATGTCGAGGGGATGCTTCAGCGTGAGCTGCAGACCTCTACCTATCTCGGCAGCGGTATTGCCATTCCGCATGGCACCACCGATACGCGCGATCTGGTGCAGAAAACCGGTGTTCAGGTGTTCCAGTTCCCGCAGGGGATCGCATGGGGCGAAGACCAGACCGCGTATGTGGTGCTGGGGATTGCCGCCCGTTCCGACGAACATCTGGCGCTGCTGCGTCAACTGACCCACGTGCTGAGCGATGATCGCGTCGCGGCTCGTCTGGCCAGCACCACGTCAGCTGACGAACTGCGCGGGTTACTGATGGGCGAACAACTGGCGGGCGCGTTCCGTTTTGATACCTCGCTGATTAGCCTGAATGTGGCGACCGACAACCTGATGACGCTGCAGGCGCTGAACGCCGGCCGTCTGCAACAGATTGGCGCGGTCGACGCCAGCTTTGTCAGCCATGTGGTCGGCAACAAGCCGGCGTATCTGGGGCAGGGTATCTGGCTGAGCGATAGCCTGACCGGCAATCTGGTGAGCGCGCTGGCGGTGAGCCGCCCGGCGGAACCTTTCGCGGTGGATGGCGAAAGCGTAGGGCTGTTGCTGACGGTTTCGGCGGCGGATGAGCAGGTGTTCGCGCCGATGGATTACCTCAGCACACTGCTGATCGCCGGCAAGGCAGATAGTTTGCTGTCCGCTGACGAAACCACGCTACTGGCGCTGCTGACCAGCGAAGAAGAGGAAGAAGAAGAGGGCAACGTGCTGACGGCGGAGTTTACCATTCGCAACGAGCACGGTCTGCATGCCCGTCCGGGGGCGATGCTGGTTAACGTCATCAAACAGTTCTCCAGCGAGATCACCGTGGCGAACCTCGATGGCACCGGCAAACCGGCCAACGGCCGTAGCCTGATGAAAGTGGTGGCGCTGGGCGTCAAGAGCGGCCACCGTCTGCGCTTCACCGCCAAAGGCGGCGATGCTGAAGCGGCGCTGAAAGCCATCGGCGAAGCTATTCAGTCCGGCCTTGGGGAGGGCGCAGCATGAGCAGACGCGTTGCCACCATCACCCTGAATCCCGCCTATGATTTAGTAGGGTACTGCCCGGAAATTGAACACGGCGAAGTCAACCTGGTTCAGACCACGGGCCTGCATGCGGCGGGCAAAGGCATCAACGTCGCCAAGGTGCTGAAAGACCTCGGTATCGATGTCACCGTGGGCGGTTTTCTGGGCAAAGACAATCAGGACGGTTTTCAGCAGCTGTTCAGCGAGTTGGGCATCGCCAACCGTTTTCAGGTGGTGTCGGGGCGTACTCGCATTAACGTCAAACTCACCGAGCAGAGTGGTGATGTGACCGACCTGAATTTCTCCGGTTTTGAGGTAACCCAGCAGGACTGGCAGCGTTTCGTCAACGATTCGCTGAGCTGGCTGGGGCAGTTTGACATGGTCGCCGTTAGCGGCAGTCTGCCGAGCGGCGTTGACCCGGACGCGTTTACCGATTGGATGTCGCGCCTGCGCAGCCAGTGTCCGTGCATTATTTTTGACAGTAGCCGCGAAGCGTTGGTGGCTGGCCTGAAAGCCTCGCCGTGGTTGGTGAAACCCAACCGCCGGGAGCTGGAAATCTGGGCCGGACGCAAGTTGCCTACGCTGGCGGATGTGGTCGATGCGGCGCATGCGCTGCGTGAACAGGGTATTGCCCATGTCGTGATTTCGCTGGGAGCGGAAGGCGCGCTGTGGGTCAATGCGTCTGGTGCCTGGCTGGCAAAACCGCCGGCTTGTGAAGTGATCAGTACGGTAGGTGCGGGTGACTCCATGGTGGGGGGATTGATTTATGGCTTATTGATGCGTGAGTCCAGTGAACACACGTTGCGCCTGGCCACCGCGGTGGCAGCATTGGCCGTCAGCCAGAGCAACGTAGGCATTAGCGATCGTCCGCAGCTGGCTGCGATGATGGCGCGTGTCGATCTCAAACCATTTAACTGACAGCAGGAGATAAACAATGAAAACGCTGCTGATACTTGATAAATCACTGGGACTGGCGAAAAGCCGTCTGGTGAAAAATTTGCTCGGTGCTGCTGCCGCTAACGCAGGACTTACCCTCACTGAGCAGTTTGCCGACGCGGAGCTGGCCATCGTGCTGGGTGCGCCCGTACAGGCAGACAGTGGTCTGAATGGCAAAAAAGTGTTTGCCGGGGATAGTGAGCTGGCGTTGAGTCAACCGGCGGCGTTTCTGGAAAAAGCCAAAGCGGAAGCGCAGCCGTATCAGGCGCCTGCCGCCGCAGCGGCGGCTCCGGCTACCGCCAAACGCATCGTGGCGGTGACCGCCTGTCCGACTGGGGTGGCGCACACCTTCATGGCGGCGGAAGCGATTGAAAGCGAAGCGAAAAAACGCGGCTGGTGGGTGAAAGTGGAAACCCGCGGTTCCGTGGGCGCCGGCAACCCGATCAGCCCGGAAGAAGTCGAGCAGGCGGATCTGGTGATCGTGGCGGCGGACATTGAAGTTGACCTCAGCAAATTCGCCGGCAAAAAGATGTACCGCACCTCCACCGGTCTGGCGCTGAAGAAGACGGCGCAGGAGTTTGACAAGGCGCTGTCCGAGGCGACGGTGTTCCAGCCGTCCGCCCAGAGCAGCGCGGCGGCCGGCGGCGAGTCCGCCAGGAAAGGCGGCGCAGGCCCATACCGTCACCTGCTGACCGGCGTGTCCTACATGCTGCCGATGGTGGTGGCTGGCGGCCTGTGTATCGCCCTGTCGTTCGTGTTCGGGATTACCGCGTTCAAAGAAGAGGGGACGCTGGCTGCCGCGCTGATGAAGATTGGCGGTGGGTCTGCCTTTGCCCTGATGGTGCCGGTACTGGCCGGTTATATCGCGTTCTCGATTGCCGACCGTCCGGGTCTGACGCCGGGTCTGGTCGGCGGTATGCTGGCGGTTAGCACCGGCGCCGGCTTCCTCGGTGGTATCATCGCCGGTTTCCTGGCTGGTTATCTGGCTCGCGCCATCAGCAACCATGTGACGCTGCCGCAGAGCATGTCGGCGCTGAAACCGATCCTGATTATTCCGCTGGTCGCCACGCTGATCACCGGTTTGATCATGATCTACGTGGTGGGTACGCCGGTCGCGAAAATCCTGACCGGTCTGACCGGCTGGCTGCAGTCCATGGGCACCGCCAATGCGGTCATTCTGGGCGCGATTCTCGGCGGTATGATGTGTACCGACATGGGCGGCCCGGTGAACAAAGTGGCTTACGTGTTCGGCACCACGCTGTTGAGTAGCCAGGTGTATGCGCCGATGGCCGCCGTCATGGCTGCCGGTATGGTGCCGCCGTTGGCGATGGGTCTGGCGACCTTTATTGCCGGCAAGAAATTCACCGCCAACGAACGCGAAGGCGGCAAAGCGGCGGTGGTGCTGGGTCTGTGCTTCATCTCCGAAGGAGCCATTCCTTACGCTGCCCGCGACCCGATGCGTGTGCTGCCGTGCTGTATCCTGGGTGGCGCGCTGACCGGTGCTATCTCCATGGCGATTGGCGCGAAGCTGATGGCGCCGCACGGCGGTCTGTTCGTGCTGCTGATTCCGGGTGCGATTACACCGGTACTGGGCTACCTGTTCTCCATCATCGCCGGTACGGTGGTGGCTGGCGTGCTGTACGCCGTGCTGAAACGTCCGGAAGAGCAACTGGTCAAAGCCTGATTGCCGCTATAACCTGATGACAAACGCCAGTCTTGCGACTGGCGTTTTTTTTTACGTTTTTTCCGCCGGGTCGGGTAATAGCGGTATGATTTTGCCTCGCTTTGGGGGAAGAGAAAGGAGAACCGTATGCCGCGTCACCATGCCAGTCGTGGAATTTTGGTGCTGGAATCGCCCTGGGAGCTGGATGAGCACGATGCCAACCGCTCATCCGTGGTGCCGTTTATTGAAGGTATCGCCAAAGTCGCCGGTGATACCGAGGTGTATTACGCGAATTTCTACGATAAGAAGAGTTTTCGTACCGCACTGCATTGCCTGTGCAAGATCCCGTTCAAAAACATCATTATTTATGTCGCCGCGCACGGTCAGGGAAAGGAGCTTGGCGGCACGCATATCCGGGATGTGCTCATACCGGTAGGTGAATTGTCCCATCGTTTCAATATTACCGGGCTGCTACTCGGCGCTTGTTTCGTGGGCGCGCATACCGATCTAATGGAAACGTTCACCAGCGGCAATCATTTGCGCTGGTGTGCCGGATACGCCTCAGAAACCGAATGGCTGACTGGTACGCTGATTGACTGCGCCATCATCAATCAGATGCTGTCGCTAAAAAAGAATGCCTTTGCAGATCGCGATACTATCGTCGAGAACCTGGCGCTGGCGATTTCTCCCTTCCACGATAAATACGCGATTGGGCGTGATGCGCACGGCAAACCGATGCAATTGCGCGATGCCTTTCAGTGTGTGGTTCAGCCCAGCGGGCAAGGGCATAAGCCGCGCACGGTGTCGGACAAACTCTTCCAACTGGCGGGGCAATTGAGGCGGCAGGAAGTCGAATAAGCGGGCGGCCTAAACGCTGGCCGCCACGTGAATATTTAGGCGAGTGAGTGCTCAGACGACGCTGACGGGCGACTGCTGTGACTTCAGCCAGGCGATTTCCTGCGCCCAGATATCCGGGTTGATGGTTTCCAGAATCAGCGGAATACCGTCAAAGCGCGGGTCGCGCATAATATAGCTGAACACGGTTTTGCCGATGTTGCCTTCTCCCAGGCTGTGGTGGCGGTCTACCCGGCTGTTGAATTCGCTTTTGGCGTCATTCAGGTGCATACCGCGCAAATAGCGGAAACCGACTATGCGCTCCAGCTCGGCAAAGGTGTGCTCGCAATCGGCTTCGGTACGCAGATCATAGCCGCCGGCAAAGGCGTGGCAAGTGTCGATACAGACGCCGACCCGACTTTTGTCTTCCACCTGATCGATGATTTCCGCCAGATGTTCAAAGCGGAACCCCAGGTTGCTGCCCTGACCGGCGGTGTTCTCAATCACGGCGGTCACGCCGGCGGTGGCGTCCAGCGCCAGATTGATAGACTGGGCGATGCGGCTCAGACAGGTGCTTTCGTCGATCTGGCGCAGGTGACTGCCGGGATGGAAATTCAGCAACGTGAGCCCCAGTTGCTGACAGCGCGACATTTCGTCGATAAACGCCGCCTGGGATTTCTGCAAGGCGTCGTCGTCCGGGTGCCCCAGATTGATCAGGTAGCTGTCGTGCGGCAGAATCTGGGCCGGGGCGAACTGATACTGCGCACAGGCGGCCTGGAAGCGATCGATGACGTCCGCCGCCAACGGCGGGGCCTGCCACTGGCGCTGATTTTTGGTAAACAGCGCGAACGCGGTGGCGCCGATGTCATGGGCGCGGGCCACCGCCTGATCCACGCCGCCCGAGGCGCTGACGTGGGCTCCGACATATTTCATGCTTTTCTCCTTTTTATACCCGCGCATTATGACATTACCGCTTAGCCGGCTGTAGCCTTGTTTCACTCATGTTATTTCACCCATGTCATCTCATCTATGTAGCTTCGTTCAGGCGAAGAGATGCTGTACCCCCAGATTGATGGCCGCGCCGCCCGCCACCAGCCAGAGAAACAGGACCGCCGCCAGCAGCAGCGGCTTGATACCGGCCTGTCGCAGCGTGCTCAGGCGCGTAGCCAGCCCCAGCGCCACCATCGCCATGGTCAACAGTGCATTATCCAGTTGCGTCAGCATGGCGACCCAGCCCGCCGGCAGCCAGTTGAGCGAGTTGACCCCGCACATCAACACAAAACCCAGCGCGAACCACGGATAACCGGCGGTGGCGGGCGCGGCGGCCTGATGCGCGGGCTGACGCTGCTTCAGCCACAGACCGAGGAGAAACAGGAACGGCGCCAGCATCATGACACGCAGCATCTTGCCGATGACCGCCGTATTCTCGGTCACCGGGCCGATGGCGTGGCCGGCGGCTACCACCTGTGCGACTTCATGCACCGTTGAGCCGAGGTAGAGTCCGAAAGTCTGCGGGGTAAATAACCAGCCGCTATACTGGATAAAATGTTGGTACAGCCACGGGTAAAAAAACATGGCGGTGGTGCCGAACAGCACCACGGTCGATACCGCCACCGCCACCTTGTCGGCCGAGCTTTTCAGCACCGGCGCGGTGGCCAGCACGGCGGCGGCGCCGCAAATGCTGCTGCCCGCGCCGATCAGCAATACGGTGTGCCGATCCAGCCGGAACCAGCGCTGTCCCAGCCAGCAGGCGAGCAGCAGGGTGGACGTGAGCGTCAGCAGGTCGATCACCAGACCAGCGGCGCCGATGGCGGTGATTTGCTGAAAGCTGAGTTTGAAACCGTACAGGATGATGCCCCAGCGCAGCAGATGATGCCGGGACCACTGAACGCCGGCGTCGCACCGGGGTTGCAGATGTGTGTAGACGGTATTGCCCAGCACCATGCCAACCAGTATCGCCAGCGTCAGGGAACCCAGTCCTAATCCGGCTATCGTCGGTTGGCCGGATAACCATAATACGCCTCGGGTCAGCAGACCGGTCAGGATGATGCCGGTCAGCAGGTGGCCGGCGGCGGACAAAGGGGAAAAACGTTGTACCCTGGAAGAAAATGAAAACATAGTCATACCCGCTCTGAATGGAGGTTGAGGGCACAGCCTATGATCAGCGCACTTAAAATAGAAATTGATTATATATTTATAACCTATAGATATTTACGATAAGAGCCCCTATGCATATTACGTTACGTCAACTGGAAGTGTTTACCGAAGTCCTGAAAAGTGGTTCAACGACCCAGGCATCGGTGGTATTGTCGCTGTCACAGTCGGCCGTCAGCGCGGCGTTGGCTGATCTTGAAAGTCAGTTGGGGGTGCAGCTGTTTGACCGCGTCGGTAAACGGCTGGTGGTCAATGAACACGGCCGTCTGCTGTATCCCAAAGCGCTGGCGCTGCTGGAGCAGTCGGCGGAAATCGAGCAACTGTTCCGGCGCGATAACGGCGCGCTGCGTATTTATGCCAGCAGTACCATCGGCAACTATCTGATGCCGGCGATGATCGCCCGCTACCGGCAGGATTTTCCGGCCATTCCGCTGGAGCTGTACGTGGGCAATACGCTGGATGTGGTGAATGCCGTTTCCGAGTTCCGGGTCGATCTGGGGCTGATTGAAGGGCCGTGCCACCATCCCGATTTAATCACCCAGCCCTGGCGGGAAGATGAACTGGTGGTGTTTTGCGCGCCGGGAAATCCGCTGATCGATCATGAGTTTACGTTGCAGATGCTGGCGGACGCGCCCTGGATCCTGCGTGAACACGGTTCGGGGACACGCGAAGTGCTGGACCATTTGCTGTTGGCACGCCTGCCGCATTTCCGGCTGGTGATGGAATTGGGCAACTCGGAGGCGATCAAGCACGCGGTGCGGCACGGCATCGGCATCAGCTGTCTGTCGCGTCATGTGATCGCCGACCAGCTTGCCACCGGCGCGCTGGTGGAACTGCCGGTTCCTTTGCCGCCGCTGAGCCGCACGTTGTATCTGGTGCATCACCGTCAGAAACATTTATCCGGCGTGCTGCAATGCTTTCTCGGGTATTGTCAGGACGATGACGGTATATAAACAGACTGGCAACATCGGCGTAACCAACCGGGCGTCAATCCAGAGGGATTTCTTATGATGCCGGCTGAGTTATGAAGCTCTCTTATAATCCGCGCTATGCGCTATTCAGCGGGTAGCGGATTGCCTACAATCCGCCCTCAAATTTTCAAGGGCATGAATTGTAATGGCTCAACATGAAACTCACTCCGCCGAACAGCGGGGAACCACACTGCGCCGTGAGCTGAAAGCGCGGCATTTGACGATGATCGCCATTGGCGGTTCGATCGGCACCGGGCTGTTTGTCGCATCCGGCGCGACGGTGTCGCAGGCCGGGCCGGGCGGCGCGATGCTGTCCTATGCGCTGATCGGCCTGATGGTCTATTTCCTGATGACCAGCCTTGGCGAACTGGCGGCATTCATGCCGGTTTCCGGCTCGTTCTCCACCTATGGCGCGCGCTATGTGGAAGAAGGGTTCGGCTTCGCGCTGGGCTGGAACTACTGGTACAACTGGGCGGTGACCATCGCGGTCGACCTGGTGGCGGCGCAACTGGTGATGGGATACTGGTTCCCGTCGGTGCCCGGCTGGGTGTGGAGCGCGCTATTCCTGTCGCTGATGTTTTTGCTGAACTACATCTCCGTTAAAGGGTTTGGCGAAGCGGAATACTGGTTCTCGTTGATTAAAGTCACCACCGTCATCCTGTTTATCGCGGTCGGGCTGCTGATGATGTTCGGTATTCTGCGCGGCGGCGAGCACGCCGGCTGGCATAACTGGCAGATTGGCGATGCGCCGTTCGCCGGCGGTTTTTCGGCCATGATCGGCGTGGCGATGATTGTCGGCTTCTCGTTCCAGGGCACCGAACTGATCGGCGTGGCGGCGGGGGAATCAAAAGACCCGCAGACCAACATCCCGCGCGCGGTTCGTCAGGTGTTCTGGCGTATTCTGCTGTTCTATATTTTCGCCATCCTGATCATCAGCCTGCTGGTCCCTTACACCGACCCGAACCTGCTGCGTAATGATGTGAAAGACATCAGCGTCAGTCCGTTCACGCTGGTGTTCGAGAACGCCGGGCTGCTGTCGGCGGCGGCGGTGATGAATGCGGTGATCCTGACCGCGGTGCTGTCGGCAGGCAATTCCGGCATGTACGCGTCGACCCGTATGCTGTTTACGCTGGCGCAGGAAGGCAAGGCGCCGGCCTGTTTCGGCAAACTGTCGAAAGGCGGGGTGCCGCGCAACGCGCTGTACGCCACCACGGTGGTGGCCGGTCTGTGCTTTCTGTCGTCGATGTTCGGCAACCAGACCGTGTACCTGTGGCTGCTGAATACCTCCGGCATGACCGGGTTTATCGCCTGGCTGGGGATTGCCATCAGCCACTACCGTTTCCGTCGCGGTTACGTTATGCAGGGACTCGACCTGAACGCGCTGCCGTATCGCTCCGGTTTCTTCCCGCTGGGGCCGATCTTTGCTTTCGTACTGTGCCTGATTATTACGCTGGGCCAGAACTATCAGGCGTTTTTGGCTGACAAGATCGACTGGTACGCGGTGACGGCGACTTACATCGGCATTCCGCTATTTCTGGTGATCTGGCTCGGTTACCGGTTGGTAAAAAGTTCGCGGGTGGTGAAATACCGCGACATGACCTTCCCGGAACATACTTTCCCGGAACATAAGTAGCCGTTTCGTAAACAAAAAAGCCAGTCGGATTATCGACTGGCTTTTTTATGAGCGCGTTTTATGAACGAAAGCGGTGGAACTCAAACGCGGGAATGTACCAGTCGCACGCTGCGGTAGACGCTGAGCAGGGTGGCGAACAGCGCCACCAGCACCAGCGGCGCGCCGACATAACCGATTTTATCCATCCCCAGATGCAGGCTGACCTGGCTACCCAGCAGCGCGCCGCCGCCGATGCCGAGGTTGAACAAGCCGGAGAAAATCGACATGGCGACGTCACTGGCGTCAGGCGCCAGCGACAGCACTTTGGCCTGCATTGCCAGCCCGATGGACATCATCGCCAGCCCCCACACCAGACACAGCAGCGTCAGGCCGAACGGATAACCGGACAACGGCATCAGCAACGTCAGACAGGCCAGCAACAGCAGCATAGCGGTCACCAGAAAGCCAATCGGGAAACGGTCGTTGTAGCGGCTGTAGAGCATACTGCCGGCGATCCCGGCGCAGCCGAACAACAGCAAAATCAGGGTGGTGAAGTTTTCCGGCAGACCGGCGACCGTCTGGATAAACGGCTCAATATAGCTGTAAGCGGTGAAATGCGCGGTCACCACCACCACGGTCAGCAGGTAGATACCGACCAGCGCCGGGCGACGGAACAGCTTCGGCACGCTGCCTAGCGAACCGGAATGCTCGCTGGGCAGCAACGGCAGCAGGCGCGCCAACAGGATCATGGCGACCGTGGCGCCGGCGGCGATGGTCAGGAAGGTTACGCGCCAGCCGAGATACTGACCGATGACCCGCCCCAGCGGCAGCCCCAGCACCATCGCCAGCGACGACCCGGTGGCGATCAGCCCCAGCGCCTGCGCGCGTTTACCGGGGGGCGCCATGCGAATCGCCAGCGAGGCGGTAATCGACCAGAATACCGAGTGCGCCAGCGCCACCCCGGCGCGGGAAATAACCAGCACGGTAAAGTTCCAGGCGACGGCGGACAGCAGATGGCTGAGGATAAACAGGCTGAACAGGCCAATCAGTAATTTACGGCGCTCAATACCGCTGGTCAGCAACATGCAGATCAGCGAAGCCACCGCCACGATCCAGGCATAAATGGTGATCATCAGCCCGACATCTTCGGTTTTCATGGCAAAGGAGTTGGCGATGTCGCTCAACAGCCCCACCGGAATAAATTCCGTGGTGTTGAAAATAAACGCGGCGATAGCCAATGTGACCACGCGCAGCCAGGCGGTGGAGCGCGAGGGTGATGCGGATGTCATAACAGGATCCTGAACGGGTGTGACGGGCGTTCTATTGTAGCCAATCGCAAGTCAAAATGCGATTACGATCACATTTCAGCCGAGAGGCACAGGGCCTGAATTGTGATTCGGCGCGCTGCTTTCGACGGACGTTTAGCGTCCGCGCCGATGGCCGGCACAGTCGCGAAGACCGTCGTCGGCGAGGGGCGCCGCGTTCGCTATCGTGAGCGGTGAGGTTTGAGGGCTTACCTATCGGCGAGCCATGCCGGGATGCAATGAAGGCATGATGGCGGCTTTGGGCGGTACCGATGTCGCGATTCATTGCAGGATACCGCCTAATATTTAATATTATTGTGGATAGAATTACGCTGCCAATAATTGGTGTTGGAAATTATGAGAAAGAATGAATATTCTTAGTTCGTTGCGTTTGTTTTTAAATAAAATACATAAATAAAGATTATTTGTTTATTTTGATGACTGGTTATTTGTAGCGCAAAGAAAATATTATTTATGAATATATTTTTGGCGCAAATTCATGGTGCTTTTTATGTTTTCTATTTTAAGGAGGAATGCCGGGAATTTTGCTTTTTTCAGGAGCTTATCGCTCTTGGTTAACATTATTTTCATTTATTTTATATTTCTTTAACTATTTCTTTATTCCTGTCCATAGAAAAAGAAATTGGTGTGCCTAAAAATTACCCTGATAATTATTATATTTTACGGAGCGGTAACGTGCATAAGGTGAAATAGGTTTTTATAATAATGGGTGAAATTGCAGTTGCAAAAGAAAAGCAGGTGTGAGAGCTTTATCACAAGCTTCGATGAGGGAACAGCAATGAGCATATATATTAATGCGGTGGAAACCTATTTGCCTGGTCCGGTTATTAGTAATCAGGAGTTAGGGAATAAAATCGGATTTAAACCTGAGTTAATTAAAAAGCTTTTTGGGAATACTGGTCGGCATTTTTCAGTTAATATGAATACCGGTAAACCTATCGCGTCGTCAGCGGAATTAATTACCATCGTAATCAAGAAACTCCTTTCCAGCGCCGGTATCAATAAAGAACGCATCGATTTTATTATTGTAGCGTCCGCCACGCCGGATACGCTCTTGCCAAGCAGTGTCAATCAGGCATGTCATGCGATGGGGTTTCGGCAGATTGAAACTTACCAGATTATTTCGGGGTGTTCCGGCGCGGTACAGGCGCTCAAGCTGGCTCGTGAGCTGGTGGCGACGCCGGATAATGGCCTGGACAACGGCCTGGTCATCGGGGTTGAGACAGCCTATAAATTCCTGGATGTCTTTGATGAACATGCCGTTAAGAAAGAAACGAAGGAACTGGTGAATTATACTCTGTTTGGCGACGGTGTAGGCGGATGCCTGATTTCCAATCAGCCATCAGCATCCAGTATTGAGATTGAACATATTTCTTTTAAATATCTGGGCGTTGATGAAGCTGTCGGGCAATTGGCTAATTGGCGTGGCTCCCGTAATGATATTGATTATGGCGCTTTGCTGAACGAGGAATATAAGTTGATTGAAAAACTGGTGCCGGTCATTACCCAGGATACGATCAATGCATTGACGGATAAATTAGGTGGGCGTCCGGACTGGCTGTTGCCGCCGCAACTTTCCGGCTCGATGCTGGAGAAAATTTTATCCGATATCGGTTATACGGTAGATGAAATATTCAGCCTGGTGGCTGAAATCGGTAATACCGCTAATGCCGCGTTATTTTTTCAGATAAAAGAATTCAGCGATATCTCCCTTGCCAATGAATGCGGCATTGGTATTTCTGTTGAGTCGTCGCGTTGGCTGGCAGGTGGTCTGATTCTAAGAAACAGGAAAGGTCTTTTATAACATCATGTAAAAAGGACTTTTATCTGTACCCAAAAGAATTTTAGGCGCAGGCCAACCGACAGGCGTGGCGCGCAACGCAATGCGGCCGTAAACCATGTGGAATGAAATCTACTGCGGCCCAAAAAGAACAGGCCCGTAGGTACACCAATGGGCCGAGCCGTGAAGCGGATACGCCTGCAACCTGAAATCTGACGGGATAAAGAGAATAAGGACATTTATGAAACCGAATAATGCATTAAGTCGGATCGCCGCCTCCAAAAAAATCACGGCGGAAGGAAAGCGCGTCGTTAATATCGCCACTTTCAGTAATTTCAATCATAAAGCATTGAATGACTTGATTACGTTCAGTTTGAATGACCTGGGTTGTTATCCATCCTTTTATGACGGTGTTTACAGCGACTACTTTCCCCACGTTTTGGGTAATGCCGCCGACATTAAGACGTTCGGGGCGCAGTTTCATTTTTATGTCCTTGATTCCTCCTTTATCGAAAATGACATTGGTTCACTGCTGCCGGCGGACGATATCCGCGAAAATATCCAGGAACACAAAAGTCGGCTGGCGTATCTGCTGAATTTTTCCGCTACCGGCTGCGATGCCCACGTTGTGCTGAACACCGTCCATATCGCTGAATCGCAGTTCAAACAGATTATCGCGCAGGATCAGCGGGCGGCGTTGAAGCAGCTGATCGGCGAGTTCAACGCGTATCTTTTGGCGTTGGGGCAAACGGAAGATCGCGTGACGGTGGTCGATCTGCAGGAAACCGGCGGGGCAGTGGAGGATGCTGCCACCCGCCGAACGGCGCAGTTACTGGGGCTGGGCGTTGGTCTGGATGCGCTGGACGTCATTGCGCGCGTCGGCGTCGCCGCTATTCGGCACGCGCTGGGGAAAACGCTGAAATGTGTGGTCAGCGATCTGGATAACACCTTGTGGAAGGGCATTTTGGCGGACGATGGCGTCGACGGCATCCTGATGGCGGATAAACATATCGGCACGGGGCACCTACGCTATCAGGAGTATCTGCGCAATCTGTACGATCAGGGCATCATTCTGGCCATTTGTAGCAAAAACGATCGGGAGAATGTGGAGGCGGCGTTTAAACGCCGCGCCGACGAGATGCGTATCTCGCTGGACAAGTTTTCCGTGGTTAGCGCCAACTGGCAGGGGAAAAGCGGCAACATCCAGAACATCGCCAACGAGTTGAACATCTCCCCGGAACACATGCTTTTTATTGACGACTCGGCGTTCGAATGTGCGGAAGTCAAAGCCCGTATTCCGGCAATCACCGTGCTGGAATTTTCCGGCGACGTGGCGGAGAACCTCGCCGCGCTGATTGCCGCCGACTATTTCCTGCGTCCGAGCATCAGCAGCGATGACCGTATGCGCAATCTGAGTTATGCGCAGAACAAACTCCGCACGGAGCTGCAGAAAGATTTTGCGGATGACCACGCCTTTCTGGCCAGCCTGGGGATGACGCTGACTATCCTGCCGGTGGAAGCGTCCACGCTGGATCGCGTATCGCAACTGACGCTACGCACCAACCAGTTCAATATGACGACGCAACGGATGACCACGCAGGACGTGGCCGGCTACCTCGCGCGGGAAGGGCATCTGGCGGTTACGCTGGCGTGCCGCGACCGAATCGGCGACTACGGCACCATTGGCGCGATATTCCTGCGTTTCGACGGCGACGGCTGTCACATCGACAACTTCATCATGAGCTGCCGTATCTTCGGGCGTCAGGTCGAGTTCGCGGCGATGCGCTGGCTGTTCGGCTTATGCCGGGCGCGGGGTGTCGACCGGATTACCGCCGCGTACGGCCCGACCGAAAAAAATAGAAAATTCCAGCGTTTTTATCCGGATTGCGGGTTCGCCGAAACCGCAAGCAATGTGTTCACCGTTATCGACCCGGCGCCTGCGTTGCTGGCCGAGAACAGTAATACCGTCACTGTCAAAGAGGGGGAATGACCATGAAACTGGACGATTTTATCGGCTTTATCAACACCAAAACCGGCATGGCGCTGGCGGCCGAACAGGCGCAGGAAGATTTGACCAACCTTCCGGAGTGGGACTCGTTGACCTTCGTCTATCTGTTGATGGAAATCGAAAAGCAACAGGACGTCAAAATCGATGTCGAGAAGGTATTGCAGTGCACCACGCTGAATGACATTTACAGGGTCGTGAGCCATGAAGTTGCTGAAAGTTTCTAGGGAAAGGCGCCAGACGCTCTCTTTTCTGGCGATATCCAGGGGCATCCCGGCCATTACCGTCATGCGCGAGATCGATGTCTCGCGCATTGTGGCGGGCGGGCTGCAGCGCAGCATGACGGCGATTACCATCAAAGCGATCAGCGAGGCGCTGCGTCAGTTTCCGCAACTGAACACGATGATCAGATTCGGCAGCGACAGCACGCTGATTTGCCCGGATAACATCAGTACCCGGGTGACGCTGGAAAAGGCGCTGAACGGCGTCTCCGGGGTGTATTCACGGGTGATCAAAAATACGGATCGGCTATCTGTCGCTGATATCGAACGGACTCTGCAGCAGTTCAAGCAGGAGGACGCGGCTACCAGCGAGCATTACAAGAAGATTCGCTTTATTCAACGTTTGCCGCCGTTACTGGCCGGTCTGCTGTTGCGGCTGGCGATGCTGTCGCCGGCGCTGCAGGCGGAAACCTGGGGCAGCTTCACCGTGACATCACTGGGGAAAAACAGCCCCGACGCCTGTATCCCCCTATCCGGTTCCACGTTCACGTTTACGCTGGGGTTGATTAACGAAAAGTTGTCGCGAAACGTGCATGAAGTGACGATGTCGCAGGTGGCGAATCTATCGATGATTTTCGACCACCGCGTGCTGGACGGCCGGCTGGCGTCGGAATTTCTGGCGCAGATAAAAAGCAACATGGAAGGTTTTGCACTGGAGTCATCATCATGATGCTTGATGAACTCAAGAATTTTGTGCTGCTGCACAGCAATGTGCTGAATGTCGGCGCGGAAACCCGCTCCATCCTGTCGGATATTCATCATCTGGGCGACGATTTGCCGCATAGCTGGAGCCAGGTGTTTTACCGTCAGGCGCAATACCATGAAAACCAAGGCGAGTTGCTCAAGGCGTGTTCGCTTTACAATCTGGCGCGTTTTCCCTATCCGGAAACACCGCTCCAGCATGAGTGCAACCGGCATTGTCAGCGCTTGTTCCGCCGGCAATATATCGAGAGCGGCACGGTGACGAGGGTCAGTCTGTCGCAGGGGCGCCAGGTGTGCTACGTCAGAAAAAAGAACACCCGCAATGTCGTCATTATTAATGGGGGCATCATCTCGCTGAAAGAGCAGTGGGTGAACCTGGTGGGGCTGTTCGAACGTTTCGACGTTACCGTGGTGTTGACGGAAATGCCGGGGGTGGGGGAAAACCAACTGCCCTATAACGAACAATCTTTCCGCATGTACAGCGATGTGTTGGATTATCTCGCACAGGATCGCTCCGACATCCGGTGCCATATTTTCGGCCTGAGCTTCAGCGGGTTTATCGCGTACAAGAACAGCCTGACCGATAGCCGCATCGTGGGCATCACCATGGCGGGCACGCCGCTGGATTCGCTGTACCACGATCGGGATGTCTATCGGCGGTTGCCTTACGTTACACGGCTGGTTATCGGGCATAACGTGGGGAAAACGCACCCGGAACTGGATGACGACGACAAGGTATTTCGTTATCTCGATAACACCTTCGTGATGCGCCAGGAGGATATCAACCATAACGTCAGGCTGTATTACGTTCAGAGCCTGCGCGACGAAGTGATCCCTAACGTCGAAGCGGACGCGATCCGCCGTTTGTCCCGGCAGCACCATATTCTGTCGCTGGATGACGTGCATGGATCGCCCGGATACGGCAAAACCGTGCGGGTTTATTTACTGTGGTCGTTGCTGGATTCGTTGCGCCTGTCGCGGGTTCTGCTCGGTGTCGCCAGGCTGGGGTTTCGCGTCCTGCGGCGTCTGAAGCGATAGGCGGCGTCTCGCTATGATTCCGCGTGCTGACGCGGATCCCAAACGCGGTAATCGGCGTACGGAGCACCGTGCATAGCCTTTTAGTCTGTAAACCGTTTGGCCTTTTGTCAGTTTGGGGTGGTGATACCGGCCCCGTTTTTTTATGTGCCGCGCCGTCTCGTCGGTCGGCGTGAGGGAGACGAGACGGCGCCGGCGTCAGCGTTTCTGGAAGTAGGTCATCGCCAGCGCCAGTGCCAGCACCAACCCTTTGATGATATCCATGGCGTAGTAGGGGACGGACAACATCACCAGACCGTTTTGCAACACGCCGAGGATCACCGCGCCGATCAGTGTTCCCAGCGCGTTGGGCTTGCCGGAACCCGCCAGCGAAAAGCCGATATAAGCGGCGGCGACCGCATCCATCAGATAACCTCCACCCGCATTGACCTGAGAAGAGCCGATGCGCGATGCCAGCAGGATGCCGCCCAGCGCCGCCAGCAACGAGGAGAGCAGATAGGCCAGCACACGGTAACGCGCGGTACGGATCCCGGCCAGTCGCGCCGCTTCCGGGTTGCCGCCAATCGCGTACATGCGTCGGCCGTGCTTGGTCAGCGACATATACAGCTGCACCAGCACCGTCACCACCAGCATGATCACCACAATCACCGGCACCTGTCCCAGCGTGGCGAACACCTCGGGGATCACGCCTTCCGCCATATCGCCGCTCGGCAGCAGCATATTCTGGGTGATGGAGCCGCCGTAGCTGTAGGTCATGGCGACGCCCTGAATCACGAACAGGCTGGCCAACGTCGCCAGCATGTCGGGAATGCGTAGCACCACGATCAGAAACGCATTGAACAGCCCTACCAGCAGGCATAGCGTCAGCGTCAGCGCGATGGCGGCGGTGGCGCCAAGCCCGTGCCAGACAAACAGCGAAATCACCAGCGCGTTCGCCAGCGAGGCGGTCGACCCCACCGACAGGTCGAAGCCGTCAACCGACAGCGAAATGGAAACGGCTATCGCGATCACCGTAACGATAGCGATGGAGCGCAGGATATTGATGATGTTGTTCGGATCGAGAAAATTGTCCGACGCCAGCCCGAACAGGGCGATCAGCGCCACGACGGTAATCAGCATCCCCCATTTGTAGAACAGGTCAAACAGACGGTGATGAAAGGGCTGCGCCCCGTTGGATGCAAGTGGCTGACTCACGCGGGAGTTCCTCCGGTTGAATAAAGTAACAACGTCTCTTCGTCGGCGTCGGCGCCGTCCAGTTCGGCGACGATACGCCCGTCCCACAGCACGCAGATTCGATCGCACAGGCCCACCAGTTCGGAGAACTCGCCGGAGGCGTAAATCACGCCTTTGCCCTGCTGCGCCAGGGAATCGATCAGGGTAAACAGATCCTGTTTGGCTTTGATATCCACGCCTTTGGTGGGTTCATCCAGAATCAGCACCTGCACGTCGCTGCGCAGCCATTTACCGATCGCCACCTTTTGCTGATTACCGCCGGACAGACGGCGCAATCGCTGCTGCGGCCCGCTGGTGCGGATGGTCAGCCGCTGGATCAGCTCGCGGGCCCAGGCCAGCGCCTGACCGTGCCCGAAAACGCCGTAGCGGGAAAAGCTGTCGCTGGCGCCGATGCTGAGATTCATGGTGACGGATTCGTCGATAAAAATGCCTTCTTTGCGCCGCTCTTCCGGCACCAGCGCAATACCCTGTCGTACCGCGTCGGCCGGCGAGGTGGGGTGCCAGGGCCGGCCCTGATAGCGCCCGGATTCGATGCGGCTGCGGGCAGCGCCGAACAGCGCCTTGCACAGCTCGGTTTTGCCGGCGCCGGCAAGACCGGCGATGCCGAGAATCTCGCCCTGACGTAGCCGCAGCGAAATGTTGTGCAGTAGGGTGTCGTCATGCAGGCCGTCTACCTGCAACAGGATGTCGTTGTCGAGATGTGGGCGGCGCGGCGGAAAAATATCATCCAGCCGGTGGCCCAGCATCCGCTCGACAATTTCTCCGCCGCTCAGCCCCTGCATCGGGCCGCTGCTGACAAATTGCCCGTCGCGCAGCACGGTCAGGGTGTCGCAGATGGCTTTCAGCTCGTGGATACGGTGCGAAATGAAGACGACGCCGATACCGTCCTGCTGCAAACGACGCACTACCGCGAACAGCCGGGCGCTTTCTTCCTGATCGAGCGGAGCGGTGGGTTCGTCAAGAATCAGAAACCGGCAGCGGTGGGAGAGCGCGCGCGCCAGCAGGATTTGCTGTTTTTCCGCCAGCGAGCACCGCTCCAGCCGCTGGCGAACATTGATGCTGACCCCCAGTTGCGCCAGCAGCGCCTGCGCCTGCTGATAGAGCGCCGGCCAGTTGAGCACGTGGCCGCTTTCCGCCAGTTGATCCAGCATGATATTTTCCGCCACCGACAGCGTAGGCACCAGCGCGGCGTCCACTTCCTGCTGCACCAGATGAATACCGTGGCGTTTGGCGTCTCGGGGGGAATGAATTGCGACTTTTTCACCATCCAGCAGGATATCTCCGCTGTAATGGTCATAAGATCCAGAAAGAACCGCCATTAGCGTGGATTTTCCCGCACCGTTGGCGCCGGTCAACGCGTGGATAGAGCCGCCTTCCAGCGTGAAATTCACCTGTCTGAGCGCCGGGAATCCGGCAAAAGAGATGGAAATGTAGCGCATTTCCAGACGCGAACGCGGGTTTATGGACATAATTGACAACAACGGGTTCTTAACAGCGATAATGACGGGAACTTGACGTTGAAAAATATCATATTAACCGCAGAATGGCATGCCTGAATGGGTTGCCGGACGCCTCGGGGAAGAAATGAAAAAGCATAACTTAAGCAAAAACGTTATTAAGACCGACGCCGGTTATCCTTAACTATGGTTTTTCCGCGCAGAGTTCCAGATTAAACAGAACATTATCCAGACCCAACATCATTCGAGGTGCGGCATAACCGGCTGGCGTGTTGAACAATGCACCGGCAACGTGAAGTATGGTGGGGATAGACAAAAATCGATTCAGACAGGAATGCATCCGTAATGAGCACAACTGATATCCGGGTCCAGGTGGGACCGGCCAATTATTTTTCTTTTCCCGGGGCGATTGACAAACTGAGCGAATTTTATCCGGACGAGGTGCTGGCCCGCGCGTTCTGGATACACGGCGAGCGGGCGCTGGCGGCGACGCGCGCTTATCTGCCGGCGGCGTTTTCTGCGCCGACGGCCCGGTCGGCCAGCTTCTCCGCGCATTGCAGCGAAAGCGAGATTGCACGCTTAACCGCAGCGGCGGGCGGTGACCGCTCCGTAGTGATTGGCGTTGGCGGCGGCGCGGTACTGGACACCGCCAAGGTGGTGGCGCGACGTCTTGGCTTGCCGCTGGTGGCGATTCCGACCATTGCCGCGACCTGCGCCGCCTGGACGCCGCTCTCGGTCTGGTACAACGACGCCGGGCAGGCGCTACGGTTCGAGATTTTCAATGATGCCAACCATCTGGTGCTGGTGGAACCGCGTATTCTGCTGGCGGCGCCGGTGGAGTACCTGCTGGCGGGGATCGGCGATACGCTGGCGAAATGGTATGAAGCGGTGGTGTTAAGCCCGCAGCCGGAAACTCTGTCGCTGACCGTGCGTCTGGGATTGCAAACCGCGCAGGATATTCGTGACGTGTTGCTGAACCAGAGCGAATCCGCGCTGAAAGCGGCGCGTAATGCCACACTGAACCAGGATTTTCTGGATGTTGTCGACGCGATTATCGCCGGCGGCGGTATGGTGGGCGGGTTGGGCGAGCGTTACACCCGGGTGGCGGCGGCGCATGCGGTGCACAACGGTTTGACGGTGCTGCCGCAGACGGCGCATTTTCTGCATGGCACCAAAGTGGCTTACGGCATTCTGGTGCAGTGCGCGCTGCTGGGGCAAACCGAGGCGTTGCGTCAGTTGAAAGTGGCGTTTCGGGTGTTCGGGTTACCGGTGTCGCTGGCCGAGTTGGATGTGGATATTACCGATGAGACGGCGTTGCGAGCGGTTATCGCCCGGACGTTACAGGCTGGCGAATCCATTCATTATCTGCCCGGCCCGCTGGACGCTGATACGCTGCTGACCGCGTTTCGGACGGTGGAACTGGCGAACGGCTAATGAAACGACGGGGCGGTTTTTTAAACCGCCCCGTCATGACGGGCTAGGTTATTGCAGTTTGTCATACGGAAAGGAATTCCTGATGTAACGGGCGTAATAACGCGCTTTGGCGTTGGAGGCCATCAACTCCTCGTAAATCATTCGTGCTACGTTTCTGTACCGATACAAACTTCCGTTCAGTAATTCTACTTCTAATGTGCTGGTTTCCGCATCGTAACCTACGGCGAACAGCTCGGTGGAAGATACACGCTTGCGTTGCAAAACAAATTGCTCCCTGTGTTAATGGTTGCGATGTAACGGCAATGTTACTTGCTGTGCTTTTTTGGTCAATGTCGACACCAGAGGGCCGAAAAATCGTCAGCGAAACAGACGAAAGAATGCAAGAAAATCTTATTATTTCCCTATTTCATCTGCACATCGGCAGATGGTGCCACGGTTGCAGGAATCCATCCGTCAGTCAATGATTGGTCGTCAGGATAGATTCCCGTTTTGGCGGCGATCACGTTTTTAATGTCATACCGGCACATTGACGATGATTCAATCTGAACCGTCGGTTGTGCCGGGTTTATCGCATTATTAAACAACTCCGATCAGTTCGACTGCAAGTGCTTTGCATGAAAACGCAGATGATCTTCGATGAAGCTGGCGATGAAGTAGTAGCTGTGGTCATAACCCGGCTGAATACGCAGCGTCAGCGGCCATTGCCGCGCGCTGGCGACGGCTTCCAACTGATCGGGCTGCAGCTGGACGGGCAGGAAGCTGTCGCCGTCTCCCTGATCGATTAACGTCGGCAGCGGCGCGTCGCTGTGAGCGAGCAGGTGGCAACTGTCGTACTGCAACCACTGCTGCCGGTCGTCGCCCAGATAGGCGCTGAAGGCTTTCTGCCCCCAGGGCACCTGTGACGGGTTGACGATCGGCGCAAAGGCCGACACCGAACAGAAACGCCCCGGATGACGCAGCGCCAGCATCAGCGCGCCGTGTCCGCCCATCGAATGACCGCTGATGGACACCCGATCGCTGGAGCTGACGTGCTGGCGTACCAGCGCCGGCAGTTCGTCGCTGATATAGTCGAACATTCGGAAATGCCGGTTCCAGGGCGCTTGCGTGGCGTTGACATAAAAGCCCGCGCCTTTGCCCAGGTCGTACTGGGCGTCGTCCGGCACGTCATCGCCGCGCGGGCTGGTGTCCGGCATCACCAGCGCCAGCCCCAGTTCCGCCGCCACCCGCTGGGCACCGGATTTGATGGTAAAATTCTCGTCGTTGCAGGTCAGCCCCGACAGCCAGTACAGCACCGGCGGCGGAGCCTCCCCGGCGAGGGGAGGGTAAAACACGCTGAAGGTCATGTCGCTATTCAGCGTGGCGGAGGCATGGCGATAGCGCCGCTGCCAGCCGCCGAACAACCGGTGTTCTTCCAGTAATTCCAGTGACGCGGTCATGGTGTGCGGATTTCCTGTCATCAGTTGAAATGAACCACGGAACGAATGGATTTACCTTCGTGCATCAGATCAAACGCCTCGTTGATCTGGTCGAGCGGCATAGTGTGGGTGATGAAGTCGTTGAGCTGGAATTCACCGTCCAGATAGCGCTGCACGATCCCCGGCAACTGACTGCGGCCTTTGACGCCGCCAAAAGCGGAACCGCGCCAGACGCGTCCGGTCACCAGCTGGAACGGTCGGGTGGCGATCTCTTCGCCCGCGCCCGCCACGCCGATGATGACCGACTCGCCCCAGCCCTTGTGACAACACTCCAGCGCGGAACGCATCACGTTGACATTACCGATGCACTCGAAGGAGAAATCTACGCCGCCGTCGGTCATCTCAACGATCACGTCCTGAATCGGTTTGTCGTAATCTTTCGGGTTAATGAGGTCGGTGGCGCCCAGTTTGCGAGCCAGATCGAACTTGCTGGTGTTGAGGTCGATACCGATGATGCGACCAGCGCCTGCCATTTTCGCGCCGATGATGGCGGACAGGCCAATGCCGCCCAGACCAAACACCGCCACGGTGTCGCCCGGCTTCACCTTGGCGGTGTTAGTCACGGCGCCCATGCCGGTGGTCACGCCGCAACCCAGCAGGCACACTTCTTCCAGCGGGGCGTCTTTACTGATTTTCGCCAGTGAAATTTCCGCCACCACGGTGCGTTCCGCGAAGGTCGATGTGCCCATGTAGTGGAAAATCGGCTTGCCGTCTTTGAAGAAACGGTGGGTGCCGTCCGGCATCAGGCCCTTGCCCTGGGTGGCGCGGATAGCCTGACACAGGTTGGTTTTACCTGAACGACAGAATTTGCACTCGCCGCACTCCGGGGTGTACAGCGGGATGACGTGGTCGCCGACCGCTACGCTGGTCACGCCTTCGCCCACCGCTTCCACGATGCCGGCGCCTTCATGACCGAGGATCACCGGGAAAACGCCTTCAGGATCTTTGCCGGATAAGGTGTAGGCATCGGTATGGCAGACGCCGCTGGCGAGGATACGCACCAGCACTTCGCCCTTCTGCGGCGGCATCAGGTCTACTTCTTCAATCGACAACGGCTGGTTGGGGCCCCAGGCGACGGCGGCGCGGGTTTTGATCATTTGCATGGTGAAGCTCCTTATTCATATTCATAGTGGCGCAGCCGCCGGAATGACGCGGCGGCTGCCAGGGATAATGCGGCATTGACATCGAATGCCGACAGGGAATGCATCAGACGCCGAGTTCAATCATCAGTTTTTTCAGCGCCTCGACATTGGGACCGAAGGCGTCCCGCCGCCAGATAAGCCAGGTGCTGACCGAGGCGATATCGGTCGGCAGGTGATGGACCTGGACCTGCTGGCCGGCAGGCAGGGCTTCCAGTACGCTGAGCGGCACCATCGCTACGCCGCTGCCGCCGGCCACGCCCGCCAGCAGGGCGCTATACGACGGCATATCTACTACGGCGGCGGGGGAGATGCCCTGTCCGCGAAACCAGCCTTCCAGCCGCTGGCGGTAGCCGCAGCCGGACGCGAAGGCCAGCAACGGCAGGTGGCGCACCTGCGACGCTTGAGAAACCGGCGGTATGCCGGCGGCGGTAATCAGCGCCAGCTGCTGTGAAAAGACCCGGCAGCTGTTGATGGCGTCATGATTAATCGGCCCGGTCACCAGCGCTGCCGCCAGTTCGCCGGCGTTCACGGCATCCAGCAGCGCGTTGCAGGTGTCGCCGCGCAACGCTAACTGAACCTGCGGATAGCGGCGGTGGTACAGCGCCAGCAGAGTGGGCAACGAAGCGATCAGCAGGCTCTCCACCGCCCCTAACGTGAACAGGCCGGCCGGTTCGCTGGTGTGCGCCATCGCCAGCGCTTCATCGCTCAACGCCAGAATACGCTGGGCGTAGCACAGGAAATTATGGCCTGCGGGTGAAAGGCGAACGCGCTGGCGCTCACGAATAAACAGATCGGTACCCAATTCCTGCTCCAACTGACGCAGCCGGGTGGTGAGGTTGGAAGGCACGCGGCCAAGCTGCGCGGCCGCGCGCACCAGTGAGCCGGTTTCCGCCACCAGACAGAACATACGCAGTTGGGTCAGGTCCATATATTCTCTTTAAGTGAATAACTTTTGTTGAGTTGTTTATTTATGGTGAGTGTAACGGTTGTATCTGCTACTGGCAACCCGGTTGTTTATCCGTTCGCTGGCCGTCAGGAATGGGGCGGAAAGACGTACAGCGACATCACCGTGCCGGATACGGCCTGATGGGTATCATCGGTAGTGAAAATCAGGTGATAATAGTTATATTGAAAGCCAATATTTGGCTATCAGGTTATATCTATAAAATGTCGGGCGTACGTCGACGGCTGTTTTTATTTTTTGTGACATTTAAATCAGCCGTCGGGTAATAGCGCGGCTTTTTTTTTATCGTTAAGTAAGGATAAGATGGCATTCGGGTTTTGGCACGGAGCCTGCTTAATTCTTCTTTTTTCTTTGCGACATCCTATGGACAACACAGACGGTCATTACTGACCGATCTCCTACCCGTTATACCCGCCGTGCTTCAATTGCGGATGCGCTGGTCGCTTTCATTGATTTCCGTCTCTTACCGGTGTAAGCGACCGGGATTCAGTGGATTGCAGCTTGCACACGACTTGAATTATTTAGGGTAAATAGCTTGATGCATCCTGGCGCCATCGCGTTTTACTGTGCCGTGGATGAAACATTATTCAAATCAGACTCATACTATCTGGATATCATGATGCGCATTTTAAAAAATATCACCATCAGGGCCATGCTGTTGATCATACTCACCGGATTCACCTTAATCTGGGGTGTCAGCGCGATTACTACTATCGTGTCATTAAATAAAGTCGAGTCCTTATTGGACACCAATCAGACCGAGAAAAAAAATTACACTATTCTGTCCAACGGCCGGGAAGCCTTTACCCAGTCCATCGCGCTGATTAATCGCAGTACGTTATTCCAGCAGCGGGGGGATAGCGCTCAGGCTCAGGCGCTGTTGCAAAAAGTACAAGGTAATCTCGACAACACCCGCACCTTGCTGACGGCTTTCCGCGCCGCCGGCCATGACGGCATCAATGCCACACTGGCGGGGCAAATCGCCGACTCGTGGGATAACGCCATTTCCCAGGCGCTGATGCCGATGCTGAACGCCAGCCGCGCCGGCCGTTTCGATGAATACCAGCATTTTTACCTGGACGTTTACCCCGCACTGGCGCAGGCGTTTGGCAACAACGTGGCGCAGTACGGTGAAGCGATACAGGCCGACGACTCATTGACCCGGGCGAATCGCCTGGCCTCTATTAGCCGGGATGTGCTGAGCGTCGCCTTGATTCTGGGGGTGTTGGCGTTGCTTCTGTGCGATCGCTATCTGGTCAACTATCTGGTTAAACCGGTCGGGGATATCAAACGTCATCTGACTGCCCTGACGGAAGGGCGCCTTGGCGCGGATCTACAAGAATTCGGTCGCAACTGCGTCGGGCAGTTGATCCCCTATATCCGACAGATGCAAAGCAACCTGCGCGATACCGTGAGCGTGATCCGCGATAGCTCGGCGGCGTTGCATGTCGGTGCGAGCGAGATTAGAAGCGGCAACGACGAGCTGGCCAGCCGGACGGAAGAACAGGCGGCGGCGTTGCAACAGACGGCCGCCAGCATGGAGCAGTTGAGCGCGACCGTGACTCAGAACGCGGATAACCTTAAGCAGGCGAGCAAACTGGCGCAGGAAGCGACCGAGCGTGCGCTTAGCGGCGGCGAAGTGGGTAAATCGCTGGAGTCGATGATGAAGGGGATTTCTGACAGTTCACGTCAAATCAACGACATTATTACCCTGATTAACGGTATTGCGTTCCAGACCAATATCCTGGCCTTGAACGCGGCGGTGGAAGCGGCGCGTGCCGGTGAGGCCGGACGTGGCTTTGCCGTAGTAGCGGGCGAAGTGCGTAATCTGGCTCAGCGCAGCGCTCAGGCCGCCAAAGATATCAGCGCATTGATCGGCGATTCCGTTCAGCGCGTTGAAGCGGGATCCATCCAATTGGAGCAGGCCGGCGCGGCAATGGGCGATATTATTAACAGCATCATGAGCGTGGATGCGTTGATCCGCGATATCGCGTCGGCGTCTGAAGAGCAAAAGCACGGCATCATGCAGGTGGGCCAGGCCGTGACGGAAATGGACAGCGTGACCCAGCAGAATGCGGCGCTGGTGGAAGAAGCGGCATCATCGGCGGCATCACTGGAGTCTCAGGCCCGACAACTAGCGGACGCCGTCACCGTGTTCAGCCTGTCGGAGGAGGAGCACCGGTATTCCGCCAACAGCATGCTGCCTGCGTCACGACTGGCATTGGGCGCAGCAGCATCCCGCTGAGATTAATTGCCGTGTCGTGAACGACGCGATTGCGCTTTCACCCATCGCATAATAAAAACCACCGGTTTCGTTACCGGTGGTTTTTTTATCGCTGGCACACCTGAACTATGTCCCTGCCATATTGCGGGTCGTCGGCGCGACGACTGGCCCTCTCTGCTTGCTCTTACAGCATCACGGCACGTTCGCTTATGGCTTTCCTGTCACTCGCATAATTTAGGTTATAACGATGGCAGTGATAGATATTATTAATGAAGGGGAAATAACCAGTAATATTAAAGGGAAATCGTATGCGTATTTTATAATGTGATCGATGACGGTATTGTATTTTTAAATTTAAGGCTCGCTTAATTTTCTCTGAGTAATCTTTGAAATGAAGATTGTCGGGCTCTCGGGTTATTTTTCTGAGCAACGAGAACGGTAAGTTGAAGTGCTATTCCATTTGTTTAATTGGCAATAGTTTATACCGGAAAGATTAGTGCCGTGACTGATTTTCAGTACAGCTTTACCGGTTTGACCAGGGTTTTTCTTGTCACGATGCGAAGATAAGTAAGCAGCGGTAAATAATACCTCTGATTACATAGGTGACAACCAACGCAGGTGACTATGATTAATAGTCGTGCCATGCACGCAGAAAATGATTCGGAGCCTGTTATGAATTTCTTAAAAGATATTACCGTCAGACGAATGATGTTAATTATTCTGGCGCTATTTTCGGTCGTGTGGGGAATGGCATCTTCGTTTACCTTGTATTCACTTGGTAATGTCAATAGTTTATTAAGTGACAATCAGGACCAGAAAAAAAGTTATTCCATTTTGGTTCGCGGCAACGATCAGTATTCTCGTGCGGTAACGCGTATGTCGCGCATTCCGGAGTTTATACAGCAAGGCGAGATGGATAATGCCCAGAAAACGTTGATCTCTGCGACGGACGCGCTGAAAAATACCAAAGAGGCGTTGACGCAGTTTAAGCATAGCCGGCAGGTTGGCGTCAGCGATGAACAGGTCCAGCAACTGATTGCCTCATGGGAACAGGTTCTCGGCAATGCGGTCGAGCCAATGATGAGCGCGCTGAAAGACGGGCGAATAGACGAATTTAAACGAGTTTTCCTGAAACAATATCCGCCGATGAGCGTGGAGTTCGGCGAATTGACGGAAAAATACGCCGCTGCTATCCAGGCCGACAGTACTATTACGAATGTCGGGCGCTACATCGAGATTAGCAAAAACGTGTTACTGGCTGCCCTGATTATTGGCGTCATCGTGCTGCTCCTGAGCGACCGTTATCTGGTCAACTATCTGGTGAAACCGATTGGTCAGATTAAACGCCATCTGGAATTGCTGACCAGCGGCAAACTTGGGGTGGAGCTGGATGAATTCGGCCGCAACTGTGCCGGCCAGTTAATCCCTTACATTCGGGCGATGCAGCACAGCCTGCGCAATACGGTGCAGACTATCCATGCCAGCTCGTCGGTGATTTACACCGGCACCAGCGAAATCCGCCAGGGTAATGATGAACTGTCGCGCCGTACCGACCAGCAGGCGGCGGCCTTGCAGGAAACCGCCGCCAGCATGGAAGAGCTGACCTCGACGGTGAAAAACAACGCCGATAACGTGCGTCAGGCGCGGCAGATTTCGGAAGAGGCGCAGCGGATGGCGCGTCAGGGCGGCGACATTACCGACAGCGTGGTGACCACCATGCAGGGGATTGCCGACAGCTCACGCAAGATTGCCGATATCACCAGTGTGATTAACGGCATCGCCTTCCAGACCAATATCCTGGCGCTGAACGCGGCGGTGGAAGCGGCGCGGGCCGGCGAACAGGGTCGCGGTTTCGCGGTGGTGGCCGGGGAAGTGCGCAATCTGGCGCAGCGCAGCGCGCAGGCCGCCAAAGAGATCGAGACGCTGATTGGCGAATCGGTCAGCCGGGTGAGTACCGGTTCTGAACTGGTGCGGGAAGCGGGCAACGCGATGGAAGTGATTATCTCCTCGGTGTCACGGGTGCATGGGCTGATGGGCGAGATTTCGGCGGCGTCTGATGAGCAAAGCCGGGGCATCGCGCAAATCGGTCAGGCGGTGACGGAAATGGACGGCGTGACGCAGCAGAACGCGGCGCTGGTGGAGGAAGCCTCGGCGGCGGCGGCGTCACTGGAAGATCAGGCGCAGAGTCTGGCGGTGGCGGTGGCGGCGTTTGACCTGGGCGATACGCCGACGGCGCTGCACTCCCCGCGTGCTAGCGCTGCGGCGCTGAAACGGCCTGTATCGGCCTCTTCGCTGGGCGCGCGGCCGGTCACGGCTTCCGCTAAGGGGGACTGGGAAACGTTCTGACAGGCTTCTGGTTCTCTTGTGTTAGCTCAGAATGCACCGGCTTGCCGGTGCATTCTGTTTTATGGCGATGGTGGCAGGTTTTTATCCGGGTGGTTGCCGCTGGGATGATTACCCGGGACTCAATAACTAAGGGAATTAAAAAATAAACAAGGCTGAAATGAAATAACGTGATCCTGGTCAGCTTTACCTTTTTATTTTAAGGCTCACTTAATTTTCAATCGGTAGTATTAACGATGAAGACACATTGAACGTGTTGCCGGTTATGAAAGAGAAACGGGTCGCTAAAAAGGAATGCGGTTTATTTAACCGCTATCTATGCCGGAATAAAAATATTGTTATTACATTGTTGAAAATAATTTATTGAGCCAGGGTTTTTCTTGTCACAAGGCGCAGCAGGTGCACAGTGGTGATCGATGCACTATTTACACTGGGGAATACCAACCGCAGGTGGCTATGACTAAGCAAGCGCTGAATGCGCGACTAATTATCCGGAGCCTGTTATGAATATCTTAAGACACATCACTGTCAGAAGAATGCTGTTAATTATCCTGACACTGTTTACCGTTATCTGGGGAATGGCATCCATTTTTACTCTGAACTCATTCAGCAGCATGAGTGATTTGCTGAATGACAACATGGCACAAAAGAAGAGTTACTCGACGCTGGTCAAAGGCAACGATCAATATTTCCGTGCGGTAACCCGGATGTTGCGTGCGGTGGATTACCTGCAGACCGGCGATGCCGACAATGCGCAGAAAACCCTGAGCTCAGCCGCCAGCGCACTGAAAAATAGCGAAGAAGCGCTGGCACAGTTTAAAAGCAGCGAGCATATCGGTGTAGACAAAGATGTGGTGCAGCAGATGACCGATGTCTGGGGTCGGCTGCTGCAAAGTGGCGTGGAGCCGATGCTGACGGCGGTTAAAGACGGCCGGATGGACGATTTCCGCCAACTGTTTCGCAAACAGTATCCGCCGCTGAGCGTGGAATTCGGTGGCGTGGCGGACAAGTACGTGACGGCTATTCAATCCGATGATGCCATTATCTCAGCGGAAAAACATATTGCCATCAACAAGGATCTGCTGCTGGTTGCCCTGATTATCGGCGTCATCGTGCTGCTCCTGAGCGACCGTTATCTGGTCAACTATCTGGTGAAACCGATTGGTCAGATTAAACGCCATCTGGAATTGCTGACCAGCGGCAAACTCGGGGTGGAGCTGGATGAATTCGGCCGCAACTGCGCCGGCCAACTGATCCCTTACATCCGGGCGATGCAGCACAGCCTGCGCAATACGGTGCAGACTATCCATGCCAGCTCGTCGGTGATTTACACCGGCACCAGCGAAATCCGCCAGGGTAATGATGAACTGTCGCGCCGTACCGACCAGCAGGCGGCGGCCTTGCAGGAAACCGCCGCCAGCATGGAAGAGCTGACCTCGACGGTGAAAAACAACGCCGATAACGTACGTCAGGCGCGGCAGATTTCGGAAGAGGCGCAGCAGATGGCGCGTCAGGGCGGCGACATTACCGATAGCGTGGTGACCACCATGCAGGGGATTGCCGACAGCTCGCGCAAGATTGCCGATATCACCAGCGTGATTAACGGCATCGCCTTCCAGACCAATATCCTGGCACTGAACGCGGCGGTGGAGGCGGCGCGGGCCGGCGAACAGGGTCGCGGTTTCGCGGTGGTGGCCGGGGAAGTGCGCAATCTGGCACAGCGCAGCGCGCAGGCCGCCAAAGAGATCGAGACGCTGATTGGCGAATCGGTCAGCCGGGTGAGTACCGGCTCTGAACTGGTGCGGGAAGCGGGCAACGCGATGGAAGTGATTATCTCCTCGGTATCACGGGTACATGACCTGATGGGCGAGATTTCGGCGGCATCTGATGAGCAGAGCCGGGGCATCGCGCAAATCGGTCAGGCGGTGACGGAGATGGACGGCGTGACGCAGCAGAACGCGGCGCTGGTGGAGGAAGCCTCGACGGCGGCGGCGTCGCTGGACGATCAGGCGCAGAGTCTGGCGGCGGCGGTGGCGGCGTTTGACCTGGGCGATACGCCGACGGCGCTGCGCTCCCCGCGTGCTAGCGCTCCGGCGCTGAAGCGACCAGTACTGAAAGCGTCGCTGCCGGCCAGTTCGTCTCACAGCGACTGGGAAACCTTCTGACGCGTTTTTAACCTCTCACGTTATCGCCGAAGGCATCGGGTTACCGGTGCCTTCGGCTTACTCCGTTTTATACCGCTATTCCCTTCTGTCAGCCCGACGCGGGCCATCACGACGATTTGTCGTTATGTTCATTGCTGCACTTTAATAATTCGCTATCGCTTCTATACTCGATTGAAACGGTTATCGCGCTGTTTAACATCGTATTCGTTAAATAGCGAACGCCTGTCGTCAACTGCCTTAATGGCGATACACGGCTTGTCTTAACGCACATCAGATTAACGCGTATCCGAGTTCTGATGGTCTTTGATACGGGATGGAGAACGGTATAAGTTCTAATAATTTCTGTTGGTGATTATTGCTTTAATTCGGTAATGGGCGATTAAAATGCCGGAACGGAATTGAAAGGGGGTGATCCTGGATAGTTTTGTTTGGTTTAGGACCGGATTCTCTTTGTTTTTGTCTTATAGTTTTAAAGGCACAGTTTTAGAAACGTGAAAACCGTTGAAGGTATTATCGGTCATGGCTGACTAAACAGATCGTTGTCAACGCTGGCGTGTTGTTTTGATTTTTTCAGTAATCGTTTGTACCAGAAACATCAATGTTATTACTGACACTTTCCCGATAATGTGTGCTGAGTCAGGGGTTTTCTTGTCACGATGCGAAGTGGATAGCAGTGGTGCGGACGGCGTCTGACTACCGTCGGGGTCAACCAAACGCAGGTGGCTACTATCAAACACGTGCTTAACGCATGATTAATTGTCCGGAGCCTGTTATGACTTTTTTAAGAAATATTACTGTCAGAAGAATGATGCTGATGATTCTGGCAATGTTTACCGTTATCTGGGGTATCACCTCTATTTATACATTGAACTCCTTCAGCAGCATGAACAACCTGCTGGATGACACGATAGATCAAAAGAAAAGTTATTCGAATCTGGTCAAAGGCAACGATCAGTATTTCCGTGCGGTAACGCGGATGATGCGGGTGGTGGATTACCGGCAGTCCGGCGATACCGACAATGCGCAGAAAACCCTGACCTCGGCGACCACCGCACTGAAAAATAGCGAAGAGGCGCTGGCGCAGTTTAGAAGCAGTGAGCATGTTGGCGTGGACGAGGCGCTGGCGAAACAGATGGTTGATGTCTGGGGTCGGCTGCTGCAAAACGGCATGGCGCCGATGCTGGCGGCGGTTAACGAAGGCCGGAACGATGATTTTCAGCAGCTTTACCGCCAACAATATATGCCGCTGAGCGTGGAGTTTGGCGATGTGGCGAACAAATACGTCAACGCCATCCAGTCGGACAATACCATCGTGGCGCTAAAGGCGCATATCACCATCAATAAAAATGTTCTGCTGGCCGCGTTGATTATCGGCGTTATCGTGCTGTTCCTGAGCGACCGTTATCTGGTCAACTATCTGGTAAAACCGATTGGTCAGATTAAACGCCATCTGGAATTGCTGACCAGCGGTAAACTCGGCGTGGAACTGGATGAATTCGGCCGCAACTGCGCCGGCCAGCTGATCCCCTATATCCGGGCGATGCAGCACAGTCTGAGCGACACCGTACAAACCATTCATACCAGCTCGTCGGTGATCCATACCGGCACCAGCGAAATCCGCCAGGGCAATGATGAACTGTCGCGCCGTACCGACCAGCAGGCGTCGGCCTTGCAGGAAACCGCCGCCAGCATGGAAGAGCTGACCTCGACGGTGAAAAACAACGCGGATAACGTGCGCCAGGCGCGGCAGATTTCGGAAGAAGCGCAGCGGATGGCCCGACAGGGCGGCGACATTACCGACAGCGTGGTATCCACCATGCAGAGTATTTCCGACAGTTCCCGCAAGATTGCCGATATTACTAGCGTGATTAACGGCATCGCCTTCCAGACCAATATCCTGGCGCTGAACGCGGCGGTGGAGGCGGCGCGGGCCGGCGAGCAGGGTCGCGGTTTCGCGGTGGTGGCCGGGGAAGTGCGCAATCTGGCGCAGCGCAGCGCGCAGGCCGCCAAAGAGATTGAGTCGCTGATCAGCGAATCGGTCGGCCGGGTGAGTACCGGCTCTGAACTGGTGCGGGAAGCCGGTAGCGCGATGGAAGTGATCATCTCCTCGGTGTCGCGGGTGCATGACCTGATGGGCGAGATTTCGGCGGCGTCCGAGGAACAGAGCCGGGGCATCGCGCAAATCGGTCAGGCGGTGACGGAAATGGACGGCGTGACGCAGCAGAACGCGGCGCTGGTGCAGGAAGCCACCACGGCGGCGGCGTCGCTGGAAGAGCAGGCGCAGAGTCTGGCGGCAGCGGTGACGGCGTTTGATCTGGGCGACAGGCAAAGCGTGCTGATTGCTCCTCGCGCCGCCGTGCCGGCGCTGAAACGACCGGCGCTGAAAGCGTCTCTGCCGGCCAGTTCATCCCACGGCGACTGGGAAACGTTCTGAGGTTTTCCGCGTATCTCGCATTATCCCGAATGCACCGGCTTGCCGGTGCATTTTTTATTATCGCTTCGTTGGATAGATGGGGATTAACGCAGGTTGTCGGCGCGGTTTTTTGATGAATAACTGGGTGAGTCATCTCATTTTTTTTACCCTGCCTATACTTGCTGATAATCAGATAACGTACCGCCAGTGACTATCCAGCTTATAAACGCTGGCCGGTGTTATTTCTGGTTTCTCTATGCCGCCATACCGACATATTTTGGCAAGAATGGCGCTCTGATATTGATGCACTGCCGTATTAATGGGTGAAGGATGCTCTGCTAATCAGCGAATCGTGGAAAAACGTCAAATAACGTTCGGGAGTTAACTATGTCTTTTCTAAGAGATATCAGTATAAGAGTGATGATGTTATTTATTATGGGGTTTTTCGTGGTGTTATGGGGAGGAGTATCCGGATTCAGCCTTTATTCTTTAAAGCAGGTCACCACATTATTGCACGACAGTTCGATGCAGGGGCGTACCTATACTTATCTGGTTTATGGCAATGACCAGTATTTCCGCTCGGTCACCCGTATGGCGCGAGTGATGGATTATTCGCAGTTTAGCGATACCGAGAATGCTAAAAAAACACTGGATTCGGCACTGATAGCCATCAATAACACGAAAGGCGCGCTGGAGAAATTTAAAGCAGCCGACCAGGTAGGTGTGGATAAAGCGCTGGTAGATAATATGATTACCACCTGGTCAGCATTGATCAGTAATGGTATTGATCCTATGTATCGGGCATTGCAAAGCAATAATCTGGATGAATTTCGGCGTGTTTTTCGCACCGTCTATCCGCCGGCCAGTGTGGCGTTTGGCGAAGTAGCGCAGAAATATGCCGCTGTGGTGACCAACTCGGATTATATTGATACGGTTAATTCTCATAATAGCTGGACCCGAAATGTATTGATTCTGGCGCTGGTTATTAGCGTGGTGATTTTCCTGGTCAGCGAACGCTACCTGACCAAATATCTGGTTAATCCGATCGCGGTGATCAAAGCACACCTTGGAAAACTGATCGCCGGTCGACTCGATCAACATCTGGCCGAGTTCGGCCGCAACTGTGCCGGGCGTATTATTCCTGATATCAAGCAATTGCAGCACAGTCTAAAAGATACTGTGGCGTTGATCAGCAGTACCGCCGAGGCGATTTATCAAGGGGCGACCGAAATCAGGCAGGGCAATAACGATTTATCCAGCCGTACCGAGCAGCAGGCGTCGGCGCTGCAGGAAACCGCCGCCAGTATGGAACAGCTTAGCTCCACCGTGCAACACAATGCTGAAAACGTACATCAGGCGACCAAACTGGCTCATGAAGCCACCGATGCGGCGAAACAGGGCGGGAAAATTACCGATAACGTGGTGGAAACCATGGACAGTATTACCGCCAGCTCCCGCAAGATTGCCGATATTACCTCGGTAATTAACGGTATTGCCTTCCAGACCAATATCCTGGCGCTGAATGCCGCAGTGGAAGCGGCGCGGGCCGGCGAACAGGGCCGGGGATTCGCGGTGGTGGCGGGAGAGGTGCGCAGTCTGGCGCAGCGTAGCGCGCAGGCGGCCAAAGAGATCGAGGGGTTGATCGCCGAGTCGGTATCCCGAGTGGACATTGGCTCATCACAGGTCAAACAGGCGGGTGAAGCGATGGGCACGATTATCACCGCCGTATCGCATGTTAGCGACCTGATTGGCGAGATTGCTTCGGCATCGGACGAACAGAGCCGGGGGATTTCGCAAATTGGGCAGGCCGTCAACGAAATGGACGGCGTAACCCAGCAGAATGCCACGTTGGTGCAACAGGCGATGGCGGCGATCGCCTCGCTGGAAGAGCAGGCGCAGCAACTGACGAAGGCGGTGGAAGTGTTCCACCTCGGTTCTGAATACCAGACGGCCACCAATCGCCCGCGCCCGGCGGGCAATATGGCACTGAAGCGCCCGGCGCTGAGTGGAATGGCTCGCGCGCTGCCGCCTGCCCGCACAGCCAGTGACGAGGGTAGCTGGGAAAAATTCTGATCCTGTGCAATCGCCCGCCGTGTTCGTCTCAACGGATACGGCGGGCGTTGTGTTAACGGTGGCAAGTTGAACTCTTTTCATCAGCCATGACGCACAATCACTGGATAATCGTCAGACACTCAATTAGAGTTGTGGCCGGCGTTGGCTCTGGGCAACGTCAGACTGAGAGACACCTGCTGGAGAAAAAAATGTCGGCTGTATTAACAAAAGAAGCGGCCCTGGTTCACGAGGCGCTGTTGGCGCGTGGCCTGGAAACCCCACTGCGCGGCAAAATGCTGGAAAGTGAAACCCGTAAGCGCCTCATCGCGGAGCACATGACGGAAATCATGAACCTGCTGAATCTCGATCTGGCAGACGATAGTCTGGCGGAAACCCCCCACCGCATCGCCAAAATGTATGTGGAAGAGATCTTTTCCGGTCTGGATTACGCCAATTTCCCGAAAATCACCATTATCGAAAACAAGATGAAAGTGGACGAAATGGTGACGGTACGCGACATCACCCTGACCAGCACCTGTGAACACCACTTTGTAACTATCGATGGTAAAGCCACAGTGGCGTACATCCCGAAAGAGGGCGTGATCGGGTTGTCCAAAATCAACCGCATCGTGCAGTTCTTCTCTCAGCGACCGCAGGTGCAGGAGCGTCTGACCCAGCAGATTCTGGTGGCGTTGCAGACGTTGCTTGGCACCAACAATGTGGCGGTGTCGATTGACGCGGTGCACTATTGCGTCAAGGCGCGCGGCATTCGTGACGCCACCAGCGCCACCACGACCACGTCACTGGGCGGCCTGTTCAAATCCAGTCAGAATACCCGGCAGGAATTCCTGCGCGCGGTGCGCCACCACCACAACTGATCGGTGTTGTTGGTCGTCTTTTAGCGGTCGGCGTCGGCCGCCATAAAATCATGGGCATTTGCCGCGCCAGTCACTACAATTCGCTGATACTTCCCTGTATTTGCTGAAAGCCATGTCGTTACCGCCCCATTCCTCATCCCGTATTCCCATGCTGGACTTTGCCCGCGGCCTGGCGATGCTCGGCATTTTGCTAATGAACGTTGTCTCGTTCGGTTTGCCGCACGCTGCCTATCTCAACCCGGCGTGGCAGGGGCCGCCTCCGGCTGCCGATGCCTGGGCGTGGGCACTGATGGACATGGTCGCACAGGGAAAATTTCTCACCTTGTTTGCCCTGCTGTTTGGCGGCGGGCTGCAATTGCTGTTGAAGCGCGGCAAACGCTGGATTCATGCCCGGCTGTTCTGGTTGATGGTATTTGGCTTGTTGCACAGTATCTTTCTGTGGGACGGCGACATTTTGCTGGATTATGGCCTGATCGGTCTGGTGTGCTACGGCCTGTTGCGGCACGCCGACAGCACCCGCATGCTGCTGCGTACCGGCGTGGTGTTGTACCTGATGGGGTTGGCGATGCTGGTGGTGTTGAGCCAGGTGCTGAGCCCGGACGGCGGCAACTTCTGGCAGCCGGGGCCGGCCGAGGTCACCTATGAAGCCTGGTGGTTGACGCAAGGCGGACCGGAAGCCTGGCACAATCGTCTGTCGCTGCTAAACGAAAGCTTGTTATCGCTGGGTATCCAGTATGGCTGGTTGCTGGCCGGGTCGATGCTGATGGGCGCGGCGCTAATGCGCAGCGGCTGGTTGCGGGGGCAGTTCAGCCAGCGGCATTATCGCCGCGTTGCGTTCTGGCTGCTGCCGTCGGCGCTGCTGATTAACGGACTGGGCGTTATGGCTCAGTGGCAACTGCAGTGGGAATATCGCTGGTGCGGTTTACTGCTGCAAATCCCGCGGGAGGTGGGGGCGCCGCTACAGGCGATTGCGTATCTGGCGCTGTGCTACGGCTTCTGGCCGACGCTGGCGAACTGGCGGTTGACGCGCTGGGTTGTCGATGTCGGGCGTATGGCGTTAAGTAGCTATCTGTTGCAGACCCTGATTTGCACCGCGCTGTTCAACCGCCTCGGCTGGTTCATGCAGTTGGATCGCTGGCAGCTATTGCTGGTGGTGCCGCCGGTATGGCTATGCAATCTGCTGGCGGCGCGCATCTGGCTGGGCGCGTTCCGGCAAGGGCCGCTAGAGGGGGTATGGCGCTGGCTGACGGCTCGGGTTGCCGGGCCGATTTCGGCACAATCCGCGCACGAACCCTGATTAGCGAGATGTCGACGGCGCCGGTTTCTGTCGCAACGGCGGCTCCACGCGCGAATCCTGGTCGTTCATGAATTCCGGCGGTACGGCCGGGTAACTGGGCTCGTCATCCGAAACCTTGTACTCGGACGGAATCGGCACCTGCGGCCCCAGAAAACGGGGCTCGCGTTTGAGGATGTAGAGATCGAACAGCGTACCCAATCGGGCGCCGAACTCCCGCAGGCGCACCTGCCAAATATCCTTGGGCGACGGCACCGCGAAACACTGCGCCTGAATGCCCTTGTGCAGCGCGATAAATAGCGCGCGTTCGCAATGGAATCGCTGGGTGATAATGGTGAAGTCGTTGGTATCGAACACTTTTCGGGTCCGCACGATGGAGTCCAGCGTGCGGAAACCGGCATAGTCCAGCACGATATTGGTGGGCGGAACCCCGGCGGCGATAAGATCGCGCCGCATGGTCATGGGTTCGTTATAGCTTTGTTGGGCATTGTCGCCGCTCAGCAGCAGGTAGCTGACCTTGCCGCTGTTGTAAGCGTTGAGCGCGCCCTGAATCCGGAACAGATAATACTGGTTAATGACGCCGGCGCGATAATATTTGGCGGTGCCCAACACCACTCCTACCTGACGCGGCGGCAGATCCTGCACATCCTCGTAAATGTAGGGCGCGGTGCGCCAGCTGATACAGCGGTCGAGCAGAAAAGCGCCGCAGGCCATCACCAGAATGGCGGTGAAAAGACCGAATATCAGGCGTTTCCACATGCTGCTGCCTTCGTCCGCATGGAGTAGATAATCATGAGGCAAGGCTACTTGAGGCGCCGTAACGACGCAAGGCGAACTGTCTGGAAGCGGTAAGCGTTGCCGGTTTTTTAGTCAGAATAACGGGGGAAGGGAAAACACCAGCCGGGTTATCGACCCGACTGGTTTGGACGGAATCAGACCAGGCTGCCCCACAGGTCGTATTCGTCGGCGTGCTCGATTTTCACGGTAACCAAATCGCCCACGTTGACCCGGTTTTCGCCGTTCAGATAGACCGCGCCGTCGATTTCCGGCGCATCCGCCATGCTGCGGCCGATAGCGCCTTCTTCGTCGACTTCATCGATCAGCACTTTCAGCTCGCGGCCCACTTTTGCCTGCAGTCGCTGGCTGGAAATCCGTTGTTGTATCTGCATGAAGCGATGGTAACGCTCTTCTTTTACCTCTTCCGGCACCTGGTCCGGCAGGTCGTTGGCCGCCGCGCCTTCTACCGGGCTGTAACGGAAGCAGCCTACGCGATCCAACTGCGCTTCCTGCAGGAAATCCAGCAGCATCTGGAAATCTTCTTCGGTTTCGCCGGGGAAACCGACAATAAACGTAGAACGCAACGTCAGTTCCGGGCAAATCTCGCGCCAGCGTTTGATGCGTTCCAGCGTCCGTTCCACCGCGCCGGGGCGTTTCATCAGCTTGAGGATTTTCGGGCTGGCATGTTGCAGCGGAATATCCAGATACGGCAGCACCTTGCCGGCCGCCATCAGCGGAATGACGTCGTCCACGTGCGGATAGGGATAAACATAGTGCAGGCGCACCCACAGCCCCAGCGTCGACAGTTGTTCACACAGGCTGACCATGCTGGTTTTCACCGGCTGACCGTTCCAGAACCCGGTGCGGTTTTTGACGTCTGCACCGTAGGCGGAAGTGTCCTGAGAGATGACCAGCAGTTCCTTCACGCCCGCATCCGCCAGCCGTTTGGCTTCATCCAGCACCGAGCCGATCGGACGGCTGTCCAAATCGCCGCGCATCGACGGAATGATACAGAAAGTGCAATGGTGATCGCAGCCTTCCGAAATTTTCAGATAGGCGTAGTGGCGCGGCGTCAATTTCACGCCCTGCGCCGGGATCAGGCTGGTGAACGGGTCATGTTCCGGTTTGGGAACATAGTGATGCACATGATTGAGCACCTGCTCGTAGCTGTGCGGGCCGGTGATCTCCAGTACGTTGGGGTGCACTTCACGGATCTGATTATCTTTCGCGCCCAGACAGCCGGTCACGATCACCTTGCCGTTTTCGTTGAGCGCTTCGCCGATCGCTTCCAGCGATTCCTGCACCGCGCTGTCGATGAAACCGCAGGTATTGACGATCACCAGATCGGCGTCATTGTAGCTTGGCACCACCTGATACCCTTCGGTACGCAGTTCGGTCAGGATGCGCTCCGAATCCACCAGGTTTTTCGGGCAACCGAGGCTGACAAAGCCAATCTTGCGGGACAGGTCTTTGCCGGCGCCACTGGATTGATCGCTCAGGGCTTTTTGCGGTGCCGACAGCGTGGTGGTCTGGGATGGATCGAAGGTGTTAACAGTCATAGCGTCTCATACATCGGGTTGGGGCGGAAAAATGCGGCGGATTATACCTGAATCATCGTCAGGAAACAGTCCCGCATGATTATAAAATAATCAGCGAGAACCGACAGCCGACGGCTGGCACGGTTTGGTGGAACAAGATGCAAATTTGAGTAAATTTTACCTGACGGTTTGGTTCAACATGCTATTAGTTTTACATTCTGTGTCGTTATTCTTTGTCGTTTTACATGTGGTGGTTTTATCGCCACGACCAATAACAGGGAGAACCTGCATGTTTTTTCCCCGCGTTCATTTTCTTACCTTGCCGCTACTGGCGGCAGGCTGGCTGTTTTCCATGAGTTTGTTTGCCGCACCGACAGTCACGGTGTTGCAGGATAACCTTGATCACCCGTGGTCACTGGCGTTTTTGCCGGACGATCAGGGCTTGTTGCTGACGGAACGTTCCGGTCAGTTGCGGCACTGGCAGGCCGGGAAAGGATTGTCGGCGCCGCTCGACGGCGTTCCGGTGGTGTTTGCCCGTTCGCAGGGCGGGTTGCTGGATGTGGTGCTGTCGCCGAATTTCCGCCAGGATCGCCGCGTGTACCTGAGTTATGCCGAATCGGGCCCGGACGGGCTGGCGGGAACGGCGGCAGGATTTGGCGTGTTGTCGGATGATCTGCGGCGGCTGAACAACTTCACCGTGATTTTCCGGCAACTGCCGAAGCGTTCGACCGGCGCCCATTTCGGCGGACGAATGGCGTTTGACAGGCAAGGGCATCTGTTTATCGCGCTGGGTGAAAATCAGCAGCGTATGCTGGCTCAGGATCTGGGCAGCCTGCAGGGCAAACTGGTGCGCCTCACCCCAGAGGGTGAAGCGCCGGTTGATAACCCATTCGTTAACCACTCGGGCGCCAGGCCGGAGATTTGGTCCTACGGGTTACGTAATCCACAAGGGCTGGCGCTGAATCCGTGGTCCGGCGATATCTGGGAAAGCGAACACGGACCGCGAGGCGGCGATGAAGTCAATATTCCCCGGCCGGGCGAAAATTACGGCTGGCCGTTGGCGACGTACGGTATCGATTATTCAGGGCAAAATATTCCGGAATTTCAGGGAACGGAAGTAGCCGGTACCGCCAACCCGGTTTACTACTGGAAAGTTTCGCCGGCCATCAGCGGGATGGCGTTTTACAACAGCGGCCGTTTCCCGGCCTGGCGTCATTCGTTATTCATCGGCGCGCTGGCGGGCACCAGCCTGATCCGGCTGTCCCTGGAAGGGGATCGGGTCGTGTCGGAAGAGCGTTTGCTGGCCGATCGGGGCGAGCGCATCCGTGATGTGCGGGTCGGGCCGGATGGCTATCTCTATGTGCTGACCGATCAGGATAACGGCAAGTTGCTGAAAGTTGGGCTGGCGGAGTGACGATATCCGGTGTGACGGAGCGCCTGCGCCGGGCGCTCCACGTAAGATCAGGTCAGCGGCAACATCACGGTCTGGCGGAAGGCATCCCGTTCGGTCAATTGCTGATACCAGCGTTCCAGATGCGGGCGAGGCTGGCGGCTAATCGGCAGGTTGAACCAGCTGTAAGCGATGCATCCTAACGGAATGTCGCCAATGCCAAATTCATCGCCGGAAAGCCAGCGTTGGTTTGCCAGTACCGCATCGGCGATAGCAAACAGCTTTTCGCAGCCGGCGATACCGGTCTCGACATCCTGCATGTTGCGTTTTTCCGGCACGGTGCGCACCAGGTTGATAAACACCTGTTTATAAGGTTCGGTGAGCCCTGCGGCCCAGTCCAGCCATTTGTCGATGCCGGCCTGTATCTTCGGGTCGGCGTGGTAGAAGCGGCCCTGACCATATTGCGCGGCCAGATAACGCACGATGGCGTGCGACTCCCACAATACCAGCTCGTCATCCTGCAGGCAGGGCACCAGCCCGTTGGGGTTCATGGACAGATAGTCCGCGTCGCGGTTGCGGCCGAATTGCCCACCCGCCGGCACCAGTTCATACGCCAGCCCGAGTTCTGCCGCACACCAGCGCGCTTTCTTCACATTAGTCGAGTTTTCACGACCCCAGATTATCAGCATCACATCACTCCTTCCTGATGGTTTTTTATGCAATGAAGCCGGCGGTTTATCGTGCCGTCTGGCGCTCATGCCAATGTCAGTGTTTTAAATAATGTCAGTGTCTTAAATAATGTCAGTGCTTTAAATAACGCTGTTTATCACTATACCCACCGCCGCGGTTGGATGTAACCGCTTCTGCGATGGCGATTTATCCGTCATTTGGTATAACAGACAGACAGGAAATATTGATATAGCTTTTTTCTATTTACCAATCAGGCTGATATTTCCAATAATAACCGCTATTTATTAGCAGACGGGATAACTATATCTATGATATTCACCCAACCTATGACATTAACTCGTTCGATTCGCGCCGTGCTGGCGGTGGCGCTTTTGGCTTCTGGAACTTCGCAGGCGTTAGCACAGAGCGACCCGCATACTATCGTATTTGGCGTAGCGCCAGGGCCGTACGGGGATATGGTTAATCAGGCGATCAAGCCGGAGCTGACCAAAAAAGGCTACAACGTGGTGGTACGCGAATTCAGCGACTATGTGCAGCCCAATCTGGCGTTGTCTAACGGTAGCATCGACGCCAACCTGTTCCAGCATACGCTGTATCTGGATAAATTCTCCGCCGACAAAGGGCTGAAACTCACCCGCCTGATCACGGTGCCGACTGCCAGTATGGGGTTCTACTCCCGTAAAATCACCTCGCTGGATCAATTGAAGAAAGGGGATGTGATCACCCTGTCCAACGACCCGACTAATCTGGCGCGCGGCCTGCGTTTTCTGCAATCGCTGGGGTTGATCACCATCAAACCGAATATCGATCCGACCAAAGCGTCGGAAAAAGATATTCAGGACAACCCGCGCGAACTGGTGTTCAAGCCGCTGGAGGCCGCGCAATTGCCGCGTACGCTGGATAGCGTGACCGCGTCGCTGGTGAACGGCAACTTCGCCATTGCCGCCGGGTTGAAACTCTCGTCCGCGTTGAAGCTGGAAACGTTGGATGAAAATCTGAAAAACGTGATTGCGGTTCGTACCGACGATCTGGACAAGCCGTTCGTGAAAGAGATTAAAGCGGTGGTGGAATCCCCGGCGTATGCCGCGGTGATTAACGATCCGGCCACGATGTTCAGCCAGTTCCAGCGTCCTGACTGGATGAGGGCGCAAACGCCGACGCCGGCCCAATAATAACGATCAAAAGCCGATGGTGGTTGGCGGCCTGAAAGCCATCGGCAGTACGCCGATTCAGAACCAGGATCGCGTGGTATCAGTATGAGCCGGTCTTCGACCGGCTTTCTGTTTTTCTTCCATTGGTTATCAGGAGTCATGCGGATAATGATTCAGTTAGAAAATATCTGCGTAGAATTTCCTCAGGGAAAAGGCGCGGGCGCGCGGGCGGTCGATGACGTCAGCCTGCACATTCGTCAGGGAGAGGTCTACGGGATTGTCGGCGCCAGCGGGGCGGGGAAAAGTACGCTGCTGCGCACTATTAATCTATTGCAACGCCCGGTTTCGGGCCAGGTGCGGGTCAACGGCGTGCGGGTCAGTGACCTGAGCGGTCAGGCGCTGCGTGCCGAACGTCAGAAAATTGGCATGATTTTTCAGCACTTCAATTTGATGCAGACGCGTACCGTGGCGCAGAACGTGGCGTTCAGTCTGCGTGCCGCCGGTAAACCAACGCCGGTGATTAATCAGCGGGTCCCGGAAATTTTGGCGCTGGTGGGGCTGGCGGATAAAGCCGACGCTTATCCGTCACAGTTGAGCGGCGGTCAGAAACAACGTGTGGGCATCGCCCGCGCCATCGCTAATCACCCGGAGGTGCTGCTGTGTGATGAACCGACATCGGCGCTGGATCTGGAAACATCGGCGGCGATTCTGGATTTGCTGAAACAGATTAATCAGAAACTGGGCATCACCATTGTGTTGATTTCCCACGAAATGAGCGTGATAAAAACGATTTGCGATCGGGTAGCGGTGATGACCGGCGGTCGCGTGGTGGAAGAGGGTGAGGTGTTCGATATTTTCGCCACGCCGCAACATGCCTTTACCCGACAACTGGTGTCGCACACCCTTAACCTGGAGCTGCCGGCGCGCCTGAAGCAGGAACTGCGCGGCACGTTGCTGAAAATCCTGTTCATCGGCGAGTCGGCCGAACAGCCGGTGCTGTCGGATGTGGCGACCCGCTATGGCGTATCGGTCAATATCCTGCACGGCAAAATCGAGTATATCGGCCATCGGGCGTTAGGCGTTCTGGTCGCATTGCTCACCCATCCCAGCGACAAGCGGGTGGTGGCGGATGCGGTGAAACACATTCAACAACGCACGGCTCAGGTGGAGGTGCTGCATGGCTGAGTTGCTGACCGATCTGTTCAATGCTTTCAACGAAACCTTCCAGATGGTAGGCATTTCGACGCTGTTCGCTGTGCTGGGTGGTTTACCGCTTGGGTTTCTAATCTATGTGACCGACCGTCATCTGTTCTGGGAAAACCGTTTCTTCTATCTGTTTGGCACCGTGCTGGTGAATATCATCCGCTCGATTCCGTTCGTCATTTTGCTGGTATTGTTGCTGCCGTTGACCCAGTTCCTGCTGGGGAACACCATCGGCCCGGTAGCGGCGGCTGTGCCGATGTCGGTGGCCGCAATAGCGTTCTATGCGCGTCTGGTCGACAGCGCCCTGCGTGACGTGGATCCGGGGATTGTGGAAGCGGCGGAGGCGTTTGGCGCCAGCCCACTGCGCATCATCGGTACGGTACTGCTGCCGGAAGCGCGCGCCGGCCTGCTGCGAGGATTGACCATTACGCTGGTCAGCCTGATTGGGTACTCGGCGATGGCCGGGATTGTCGGCGGCGGCGGCGTGGGCGATCTGGCGATTCGTTTCGGCTATTACCGTTACGAAACCCAGGTGATGGTGATTACCGTGATAGCGCTGGTTATTCTGGTACAGATTGTACAAACGTTGGGTGACTGGCTGGCAAAACGCGCTGACAAGCGCGAACGTCGTCGATAATTAAATATTTTTTGATAATCCATGCGAAAGCCAGGCCGCTGATCTTTATTCAGGGGCCTGGCGAATAAGCATTTAGTTATGCGAAAAACGTTATTATTCTTTCCGCTACCTGTTTAGCGGCCTTCCGGTTTTCGAGGTCAAGGAAGTGACCCGCTTCAGGAATCGTGCTGAATTCACAGAGCCTGATATACTTTTCCATTTTTTTGATATCGTCGGCGGTAGTGTATTCGTCATTTTCGCCATTCAAAAAAAGTATCTCAGCATTAATATCTTTGAATATCTCGATATACTGCTCTTCCTTAAGGGTGAGAACCTGATCTATATGGAAATTGACCTGCTGAAACGCAAATTCGCTCATGGAGGAGATATGCTTCAGATTAATGTGCTTCAATAATGGCGGCAGGAATTTACCTACTTCATTATTGAGCAACTCTGCCGCATGTTCGAATTCCTTCGAGTGGATATAATGCCTGGCGCGTTGGATATAATCCCGCATTTTATCGTTAAGATGTGCTGAAAACGACGCGATCACGGCTTTCTTGATCCGTTTGGGCTTGTTTGACAAGGCGAGCATTGAAGAGAGCCCGCCCCAGGAAATCGACAGGATATGGTCCGGTTCAAGCGTATCGATGAGATGAAGCAGGATATTGACTTCATCGTTTTTGGTTATGACTCTATCCAGCGTGTTGTGAGGCAATGATTCGCCAATAAACGGCAAATCAAAAAGAATTATATTAAACCTGCTGGACAGGTTTTTGACGGTGTTTTTGAATGCTGCCGTTGTCGATAGTGCTCCGTTAACCATAATAATGGTTTCATGTGCAGGATCGGAAATATGCTTTTCAACATATATTTTCCATGAGTCATATGTGACAATGCATTTTTCTATGGACATGATAAATTCCCTTTTGTTTGCCCGGCCAAGGCATGGCGCTATCGTTAGAGCGTTTTTAGTAGTGAGATTTAACCGAATTAATAATTCTCCCTCTGAAAAAGACCGAAGGAATACCGTTTCTATCTTTGTTGTTAATATATTGACATCGTTAATTTATCACATTATTTGGGATGAGATAAATGCCACTTAATTTATTCGCACTATTAAGCTTTCTAAAAAGAAATAATGAATTAAAAATGTTGAACTAAGCGGTATATGAAGAATTTTTAATAAAAAATTTTAATGATTTCGACAGATGTGTGGGTGTGTCCACGCTATGGCGGTGTAAACGAGGGTGTTTGTTGCCTGTTGATAGTGAATCTGACTGTGTATTCAGACAGATTCTGCTGATTTTTTTATTTTCTTTGACGAACTTTACAGAGTGAACGATTTTATTCTCAGGTATGCCGGGCTACCTTAGTACAGACTGGGCTGGGTAAACTGATTGATCCTCTTCACTTTTAACAATTTATGGACAGTGCGCATGAAGATAGTGACACCTCGCATTTCCTGGGGACGCGTAGTCGTGGCGGCCGCCACGGCGCTGATGACGGTTTCGCCGGGACTTCGGGCTGAGCAGACGCCACCGCCTCCGCAAATTGAGGCCAAAGCCTTTATTCTGATCGATTACGCCAGTGGCCGGGTGCTGGCGGAGTCAAATGCCGATGCCAGACTGGATCCCGCCAGCCTGACTAAAATCATGTCCAGCTATGTGATTGGTCAGGCCATCAAGGTGGGAAAGATTACGCCGGAAGATAAAGTAACCGTTGGGAAAGACGCCTGGGCGACCGGTAATCCGGCGCTGCGCGGCTCGTCGCTGATGTTTCTCAAGCCAGGTGACCAGATTCCGGTGTCCGAACTTAATAAAGGCATGGTGATCCAGTCCGGCAATGACGCCAGCATTGCACTGGCGGACTATGTCGCCGGCAGCCAGGATGCGTTCGTCAGCCTGATGAACCAGTACGCCGCTACTCTCGGACTGGCGAATACCCATTTTCTCACTGTGCACGGCCTGGATACGCCGGGGCAGTACAGCACCGCACGCGATATGGCGCGCCTGACTCAGGCGTTGATCCGCTATGTGCCGGGCGAATACGCCTTGCACAGCGAAAAAGAATTTACGTTCAATAATATCCGCCAGCCCAACCGTAACCGCCTGCTGTGGAGCGGCAATTTGCGCGTAGATGGCGTGAAAACCGGCTATACCGGCGGCGCGGGCCACAGTCTGGTGGCGTCCGCCGTTGATAGCGACATGCGGCTGATTTCGGTCGTGCTGGGCGCGCCGTCGGACGCGGTACGCTTCCGGGAAAGTGAAAAGCTGTTGACCTGGGGGTTCCGCTTCTTTGAAACCGTGACGCCGGTGCGCAGCGATGCGCCATTCACCACTCAGCGAGTGTGGTTCGGCACTGAAAAACAGGTCAGACTGAGCGTCGCGCAGGACGCTGCGCTGACCGCGCCGAAAGGGCAAATGAAAAACCTGAAGGCTAGCTTCACGCTGGCGCAGCCGCAGTTGAAAGCGCCGTTGAAGAAAGGGCAGGTGGTTGGCACCATTGATTTCCAACTGGATGGCAACAGTATCGGCCAGCGGCCGTTGGTGGTGATGGAAGACATACCGGAAGCCGGTTTCTTCAGCCGTCTGTGGGATCGGGTGCTGATGACGTTGTCCGGCTGGTTTGGCGGAATATTCGGTTAGTCTTCCTGACGCCGTGAGCCGATGGCCCGGTCGGGCCATCTGTCGCAATGGACAGGGTGCCAGCGTCAGGGCGTCAGCAGCCGGATGTTGTTGGATTTGAGATAGTGTATGCAGTCGGCGTCCGGTGTGCGGTTGGTGATTACCGTATCAAATAAGGTTAGCGCGCCGATGCGTGCGGGCTTGCGTTTGCCGAACTTGCTGCCGTCCGCTACCAGGATCACGCGCTGGGATAAGGCCATGGCGCGGTGTTTCATCGCCAGCTCGGCGAAATTAAAACAGGTAGCGCCTGCCTCCGGGTCGATTCCTCCCGCCGAGATGAACGCCTTGGTCGGGCAGATCTGATCCAGTTCATGCTGACGTCCCAGCGGAGTAAAAATGGCGTTGTCAGGATGGAACTCCCCACCGCACAGGATTATCCGGCCGTTCGGTTTGCCCTGTAACGCCAGAAAGGTATTGAGCGAATAGCAGATGCCGGTAAACGGCAGGTCATCCGGAATGGCGGCGATTATGAAAGGGATGGTGGTGCCGCAGTCAAAGAACAGGGTATCGTTCGGTTCGATGCTGGCGGCGGCCAGTTCGCCCACGATGCTTTTTTCCACCACGTGTTTTGCCTGCTGGTCGGAGACAAAATAGCTGGTGGCGCCGTTGGCTTTCAGATCACACACCACGTAGCCGCCCAGCAGTACCACCGATGCCTCCGGCTGGGCGTTCAGATCGCGTCGGACTGTCATCTCGGAGACGCCAAGCAGTAGCGCCGCATCTTTCAGATGCAGTTTGTCGGCCTTTTTTAAAGCCTGAGCCAGTTTGTTGAGCCGTGCTGCGCGACGCGTTTCCATGTTTTTCCTCGATAATGCCGGTCAGACTAGCTCCGATGCAGAATATTCACCATGCACTACGCCATCCTTCATGGCAAATGCCTGAATCGGAATACGTGATAGGAATGAAAGTGAAATGCACCGGGGATGGTTAACCGCAGGCAATGTGCGCTGACTGCTCAGCAGATGGGACATTAATATAACCTTCATGAAAGGTGGGGCGCAAATCCATCATGAAAATGTTATAACGCACCGGGCCTTATTAGATCGGCTAATTAACGTAAACAAACCAATGGGTAACTCGCGTGACGCCGACAGAAAAATAAGAGCTGAATTATAAAAAAGAAAATGCCCGTCGTTCTTGAACCTAACCGGCGTGAACGACGGGCTCCTCAATTCAGGGATATCAAAGAAAAGCAGTGGCACTAATTCAGACTTTACCTTTGGAAAAAAGTTCTGTGCTTTTCGAAAAAAAATTGACGTTGATTTACAAAGTGACTCAGCCGGGTAGTTGCGGCCAGATAATCACAATCAGCGACCCGGCCAGCGTCAGCAATACGTTGGCGATGGCATAGGTCCCAGCGTATCCCAGCGCGGGGATATTGCTGCGGGCGGTATCGCTGATAATCTCCATCGCCGGGGCGCAGGTGCGTGCCCCCATAATCGCGCCGAACAGTAGCGCCCGGTTCATGCGCAGTACATAAGCACCGAACAAAAAACAGACAACCACCGGCAGCAGGCTGACGATCAGCCCCGACAGCACCATCTGGATGCCTACGTCGCCGAAGCTGTGGTTGATGGTGCTGCCGGCGCTTAGCCCGACGCCGGCCATAAAGACCATCAGGCCGAACTCTTTCACCATATTCAGCGCCCCCTGCGGGATGTAACCGAAGGTCGGGTGGTTGGCGCGCAGAAACCCGAGCATGATGCCGGAAAACAGCAAACCCGCCGCGTTGCCGATACCGAAGGAAAAATTGCGGAACTGGAAGGTGATCAGCCCCACCATAATGCCGATGATGAAAAAGGCGCAGAAAGCCAGCAGGTCGGTGACCTGGCTGTGAATGGAGATAAAACCGATGCGGTCGGCGATGCTTTTCACCCGGCGAGCGTCGCCGCTGACCTGTAAAACGTCCCCTTTATTCAGCACCACGCCGTCGTCGATCGGCATTTCAATCTGGCTGCGGACGATGCGGTTGAGGAAACAGCCATGGTCGGTCAGTTTCAATTGGCTCAGACGTTTGCCTACGGCGTTGTGGTTTTTCACCACGATTTCCTCGGTCACGATCCGCATATCCAGCAGGTCGCGCTCAAACACTTCCTTGCCATCGCGGAAATTGGGGTTGAGGCGGGCGTGAGCGTCTGGATATCCCACCAGCGCGATTTCATCTCCCAGTTGCAGCACGGCGTCGCCATCCGGCGTCGCCAGAATGCCGTTGCGACGGATGCGCTCAATGTAGCAGCCGGTCTGACGATAAATACCCAGTTCGCGCAGATTTTTGCCGTCAGCCCATGCCACCAGCTCCGGGCCGACCCGATAGGCGCGAATGATCGGCAGGTAAATCTTACGCTGACTGTCGGCGTCCAGCCCGCGTTCGCGGGCAATCTGTTGGGCACTGGTCGGCAGATCCTGATGCTGCAGTTTGGGCAGATAGCGGGCGCCGAAAATCAGGCTGACCAGACCGATCAGGTAGGTCAGCGCGTAGCCCAGACTCAGTTGCTCCTGCGTCATCGACAACTGTGGTCCGATGCTGATGGTGTTGCGCAGCGTATCCCCGGCGCCTACCAGCACCGGCGTTGAGGTCATGGCGCCCGCCAACATACCGGCGGTCAGGCCGATGCCCCAGCCGAATACCTTGCCCAGCACCAGGGCTGTCAACAATGCGCTGCTGACCATGACCAGCGCCAGCATCAGATAATTCTTGCCGTCGCGGAAAAAAATCGAGAAGAAGTTGGGGCCGGCTTCCACGCCGACGCAGAAAATAAACAGCATAAAACCGAGGTTAAGCGCGTCGGTATTGATGGCGAAATGCTGCTGCCCGAGCAACAGCGATACCACCAGAACACCAATGGAATTGCCGAGTTGAACCGAACCGAGCCGCAATTTTCCCAGACAAAGACCTAAACAGAGAACCACGAACAACAGCAGAATGTAATTCCCGTTTAACAAATCAGCGACGTTTATATTCATGAAATGTAACTTGTTGTTTACTGGTAAATTATTGATATAAAAAATAATTTAGACTAAATTTACCCCATTATAGGGGTTCCGGCCATGTCTGGACGACAACATGATGATAAGAAAGGATCGGCCCCGTTACTCATTATCCGGCAATGCCCTGAAAGAACGGCGGCATCGTCTGGTATGGCAACGCCATTTTAGTGATTTCTCCAGCGGACAACCAGCTGATGATGCTGATAAATCATCTCATCGCTGGCTTTTCGTCCCATCAGGGATACCTGCCGCGCCATGATTGATGTGGGCGACGATCGTCGCTCGTCATGCGCGGCTTCAGTCTATTTCGGGGAGGCTCACATGACAGGCAACAACAGAGGTTGGTTGGGTGTGGTTAGCTGTTTTGTCTTGTTTACGCTGGTGTTTCTAAGTCAGAAGATGCGTATCGTCGGCACATCGCTGGAAGACGGTTTCCGGGGCGACCCCGGCATGCTGCTGTTTTTGCTGCCGGGAATGGTATCGAGCTACCTGTCGCGCAACCGACGGTTGCATTATCCCTTAATGGGGGCGCTGGCGGCGATGCCGCTCTGCCTACTGGTGCTGCAACTGTGGCAGTTTTCCAGCCTGTCGTTCTGGCAGGAACTGGCCTATGTCAGCAGCGCGGTATTCTGGTGTCTGATGGGCGGGCTGGCTTTTCTGTTCTTGCGAGCGGTCAGCCGGTACTATTTGCGCTAGAAATGTTTCTGTCAGCGATGTTTTTGCCAGCGAGTCGTTACCCTGCACCCTATAACTGCGCGGCGGCGCGCTAGCCTCTATTTATGAGTAGAAAAAACCATTGTGGTTATGGCAGAAAAACTGACTACGGTAAAAAAACTAACTACGGTAGAAAAACAAAAAGGCGCCGTTGGCGCCTTTTTTGCCGGTAACCGGGATTACTGGAACAGGTGTTCGCGGGCGTAAGCTTCGAAATCGGTGCAGCCGCCAATGTGTTTTTCATCCAGAAAAATCTGAGGGACGGTTTCCACCGGTTTACCGACCGTTTTGGACAAATCGGCTTTGGTGATGCCTTCCGCGTGAATATCGACATAGCGGTAATTGAAATCGTCACGCTCTTCGGTCAGTTTCTCAGCCAGCTCTTTGGCGCGGACACAATAAGGACAGCCGGGGCGACCGAAAATAACTGCGTACATGTGAACTCCTTACTTTCTAATTTTGTCTGGTTCTTCCTGCCATCAGGGAGATACCTACGTGGTAAACGGTTTTTAGCCAACCGCGCTACTATGCCTGCAATCAGGGGTGATCTGAAGCAGTCATTGCCTGTCATAACGATTAGCTCCATCTATTGCAACCGGGTTCGATACCAGACATGGCCTAAAATCGCCGACGGCATTGGTCTGTCTGACTGTCTGACATATACTTGCCATTTATGCCGAATGGTCGCTTATCAACAGACCGGCGCCGCCGGATGACCGCCGCCGGTGTTGTGTCATCTCAACATTGTGTTTCAGGGATATTCAACGTGACGCCAACCATTTCACTGTTACGCCAGCACCGCTCCATCCGATCGTTTACCGACCAGCCGCTCAGCGACGAACAGCGCAATGCCATTATCGCCGCCGCACAGAGCGCATCCACCTCCAGTTTCCTGCAATGCAGTTCGATTATCCGCATTACCGAGCCGGCATTACGCTCGCAACTGGTGCGCCTGACTGGCGAACAGCCCTGGGTCGGACAGGCGGCTGAGTTCTGGGTGTTCTGCGCCGATTTTCATCGCCATCAGCAGATTTATCCGCAAGCCGAACTGGGGCTGGCGGAGCAGTTGTTGCTCGGCTGCGTCGATACCGCGCTGATGGGGCAGAATGCGCTGGTGGCGGCCGAATCGCTGGGGTTGGGCGGTGTCTTCATCGGCGGCGTTCGCAACCAGATCGCCGATGTCACTCAGTTGCTGGCGTTGCCTCAGCAGGTATTGCCGCTGTTCGGATTATGCCTGGGGTATCCGGCCGCGCAGCCCGATCTCAAACCGCGTCTGCCGGCGGCGCTGATAGTGCATGAGAACCGCTATCAGCCGCTGGATCGCGCCCTGCTGGCGGACTATGACCAGCATATCGTCGAGTATTATCGTCAACGTGACAGCAATCAGCGTATGGAAAGCTGGAGCGACCAAATCCGACGCACCCTGAGCAAGGAGCGTCGCCCGTTCATGCTGGACTACCTGCGACAGCAGGGCTGGGCCACCCGATAGCACTGGAGCGCTATGAAAATCGCCATTCTGTCACAGGACGGTTCTCTCTATTCCTGCAAGCGGTTATGCGAGGCGGCGGAGGAACGACAGCACAGCATCGAGGTGATCAATCCGCTATCGTGCTATATGAACATTAACTCGGCCGCGCCGTCGGTTCATTACCGGGGGCGCCAGTTGGACCATTATGACGCGGTGATTCCGCGTATCGGGGCCGCGATTACCTTTTATGGCACGGCCGTGTTGCGTCAGTTTGAAATGCTGGGCAGCGTCGTGCTGAATAACGCCATGTCGGTGATCCGCGCCCGGGATAAACTGCATTCGCTGCAATTGTTGGCCCGTCAGGGTATTGATTTGCCGATTACCGGTTTTGCGCACTCGCCGGACGATACCGCCGACCTGATCAAGATGGTCGGCGGCGCGCCGCTGGTGGTGAAACTGGTGGAGGGTACGCAGGGAATCGGGGTGGTGCTGGCGGAAACCCATCAGGCGGCGGAAAGCGTCATTGATGCCTTTCGCGGCCTCAACGCCCATATTCTGGTGCAGGAATATGTCCGTGAGGCGCACGGTAAGGATATTCGCTGTCTGGTGGTCGGCGAACGGGTGGTGGCGGCTATCGAACGACAGGCTAAGCCGGGCGATTTTCGCTCCAACCTGCATCGTGGTGGGTCAGCCAGCCGGGTGCGGATCACGCCACAGGAGCGCGCAATTGCGGTCAAGGCCGCAAAAACATTGGGACTCAATGTGGCGGGTGTTGATATACTGCGGTCGGCGCGCGGGCCTCTGGTTATGGAGGTCAACGCCTCGCCCGGGCTGGAAGGCATTGAAACCGCTACCGGGTTGGATATCGCAGGGATGATGATCGACTACATTGAACACCATCACCGTGCGGCATCCCGTTCAGTCAGGGCCGGTTGAATGCCGGCGTAAACGCAGTCTTTGCGGTGCGCAGGCGCGCCGTCGTGGTCAGTCAGCGATGAGGATTGACCCGCTATTCCTGGGTTAGGCATTGCGTAGGTCAGGGTTTTTATCATCCATGAAATATGAGGCGGTCAAGATGGATTCAATCATCGTCCCTGATTTGAATTTGCTTCGGCGATGGCTGGATCAACTGGGCATCATTTACTTCGAGTGCGACTCCTGTGAGGCTTTGCATTTGCCGCACATGCAGAATTTCGACGGCGTGTTCGACGCTAAGATCGACATGGCCGACAGCGTCATCCTGTTCTCTGCGCTGGCGGAAGTGAAGCCGACCGCCTTGATTCCGCTGGTGGGCAACCTGAGCCAGATCAACGCCAGCTCGCTGACCGCCAAGGCGTTTCTCGATATTCAGGACGACAACCTGCCTAAATTGATCGTCTGCCAGACATTCAGCGCCGGTGCCGGTATCACGCTGGAGCAGTTTCGCCATTTCATGCAGCAGGCCGAGCAGCAAATCTCTATGGTGATCATGGAAGCCAGCGCCAATAATCTGCTGTTTTTGGGGGATGAGGAAGAGAGCCCTGCTGAGCATTTTAACACCTCAAGCCTGCACTGATTGCGTTATGAATCAATAGCCGACCATCAGCTTTTCTTATTTTTGATAAACCGCATTTAATGCGGTTTTTTATCGCCTAACCCAGATGTTTTTCTGCATTTATGGTTTCAAGACGCAGCACATAGATAAATTGTGAATAAATAATCGATAAAACCTGTTTTTTGTGTTCCGGTATGGAACAGGCGTAACTGTGCGGTTATGCTTTATTTCTGTATGGTTCAGAGAATAACGTCGCGGCTGGTTGTGTTTTAACGATGAAAAAGCGGGTGCATAGCCATTCATCGCGTCGTGATTCTGCGTCCGGAGCAACAAAGAGCGGTGTTGTTCCCGGGCACCGTACATTCACCCCCCTATATTTACCCCCTGGTATGGAGGAAGGAACGGATGTTCACCCAACGTAAAAAATGGCTTTCGGGTGTGTTAACCGGCTTAATGATGGCCGCGTCCGTCACCGCATCTGCGGAAGAGAAAACGCTGCACGTCTATAACTGGTCTGATTATATCGCGCCGGACACGCTGGAAAACTTCCAGAAAGAGAGCGGTATTAAAGTCGTGTATGACGTGTTTGACTCCAATGAGGTGCTGGAAGGCAAACTGATGGCCGGCAGCACGGGGTTCGACTTGGTGGTTCCTTCCGCCAGCTTCCTGGGGCGCCAGATCAGCGCCGGTGTCTTCCAGCCGCTGGATAAAAGCAAACTGCCGAACTACAAAAACCTCGATCCCGAGCTGATGAAGCTGATCGAGGAACACGATCCGGGCCATAAATATGCGGTGCCGTATCTGTGGGCCACCACCGGTATCGGCTACAACGTGGATAAGGTCAAAGCGGTATTGGGCAAAGACGCGCCGGTCAACAGCTGGGATCTGGTGTTGAAACCGGAAAACCTGGAAAAGCTGAAGAGCTGCGGCGTCTCCTTCCTGGACGCACCGGCTGAGATTTACGCCACGGTGCTCAACTACCAGGGCAAAAATCCGAACAGCACCAATGAAGCCGATTACACCAAAGACGCCACCGACCTGCTGTTGAAACTGCGTCCGAGCGTGCGTTATTTCCACTCGTCCCAGTACATCAACGATCTGGCTAATGGCGATATTTGCGTAGCTATCGGCTGGGCCGGCGACGTCATGCAGGCTGCCAACCGTGCCAAAGAAGCGAAAAACGGCGTAAACATCAGCTACAGCATTCCGAAGGAAGGGGCGCTGGCGTTCTTTGACGTGTTCGCGATTCCGAAAGACGCCAAAAACCTGGATTCAGCCTATCAGTTCCTCAACTATCTGCTGAAACCGGACGTGATTGCCAACGTCAGTAACCATGTGTATTACGCTAACCCTAACAAGGAAGCGACGGCGCTGGTGAAAGAAGAGGTGCGTAACAACCCGAACATCTATCCGCCTGCGGATATTCGTGCCAAGTTGTTTACGCTCAAGGTGCAGTCACCGAAAATCGATCGCGTGATTACACGCTCGTGGACCAAGGTAAAAAGCGGGAAATAACCGCCACCTTTGATTCCACTTCATGCAACAGGCGGCTCAACCCCGCCTGTTTGTGCTATTTGTGTCGCAGTCATGTGGCTGCGACTTTGTTCTGCTTCTGCCGGAGAGCAATATTAAGTGAACGAAGCGATTCCCCGCCCCCAGCCCAAGCCTCAGAAAGCGGCCACGCCGTTGCTGGAAGTGCGTAACCTGACCAAATCTTATGACGGCCAGTTCGCGGTTGATGATGTCAGCCTGACCATCTATAAAGGCGAGATTTTTGCCCTGTTGGGCGCCTCGGGGTGTGGCAAATCCACGCTGCTGCGTATGCTGGCGGGTTTTGAGCAGCCTACTCAGGGGCAGATTGTGCTGGACGGGCAGGACCTGTCTCTGGTGCCGCCTTACCAGCGCCCGATCAACATGATGTTTCAGTCTTACGCGCTGTTCCCGCACATGACGGTGGAGAAGAATATCGCCTTTGGCCTGAAACAGGACAAGCTGTCGCGCGGCGAAATCAAAGATCGCGTGGAAGAGATGCTGACGCTGGTACACATGCAGGAATTTGCCGGGCGTAAGCCGCATCAGCTTTCCGGCGGGCAGCGTCAACGCGTGGCGCTGGCGCGTAGTCTGGCTAAACGCCCTAAGCTGCTGTTGCTGGACGAACCGATGGGCGCGCTGGATAAAAAACTGCGTGACCGTATGCAACTGGAAGTGGTCGACATCCTGGAGCGGGTAGGGGTGACCTGCGTGATGGTCACGCACGATCAGGAAGAAGCCATGACCATGGCGGGCCGTATCGCCATCATGAACCGCGGAAAATTCGTGCAGATCGGCGAGCCGGAAGAGATCTACGAAAACCCGAACAGTCGTTTCAGCGCCGAGTTTATCGGCTCGGTCAATATGTTCGACGGGTTGTTGAAAGAGCGTCAGGACGATGCGCTGATTTTGCAGAGTCCGGGGCTGGTGCATCCGCTTAAAGTTAACTCGGATGTTTCGGTGGTGGACGGCGTGCCGGTCTATATCGCGCTGCGTCCGGAAAAGATCATGCTGTGCGACGACGTGCCGGCGGACGGCTGCAACTTCGCCGTGGGCGAAGTGGTGCACATCGCTTATCTGGGCGATCTCTCTATTTACCATGTCCGGCTGAACAGCGGTCAGACCATCAGCGCCCAGTTGCAAAACGCCGACCGGTTCCGCAAAGGTTCGCCCACCTGGGGGGATGAAGTCCGCCTGTGCTGGGATGCGGACAGCTGTGTGGTGCTGACGGTATAACGGGGGAAGACGCAATGGCGATGTTATCTGAACAACATGAACCGCCGGGTCAGCCGATGAGCCCGTTGCGGGCCACGCTGGCGCGGCTGCGTCTGGCGCATGGCCGTAAACTGGTGATTGCGCTGCCGTATCTGTGGTTATTGTGCCTGTTTATGCTGCCGTTCCTGATCGTCTTTAAGATCAGTTTCGCGGAAATGGCGCGCACCGTGCCGCCTTATACCGATTTGCTGGAGTGGGCGGAGAACCGGCTGCAAATCAGCCTGAATATCGGCAACTACCTGCAACTGCTGTCCGACCCGCTGTACATCGACGCTTACCTGCAATCGTTGAAGGTTGCGGCGATTTCTACCCTATGCTGCCTGGCGGTAGGGTATCCGATGGCCTGGGCGGTGGCACACAGCAAGTCGTCCACCCGCAATATTCTGTTGTTGCTGGTGATCCTGCCGTCATGGACCTCGTTCCTGATCCGCGTGTACGCCTGGATGGGGATTCTGAAAGACAACGGCATCCTGAACAATTTCCTGCTCTGGCTGGGGGTTATCGATCAGCCGCTGGTAATTCTGCATACCAATCTGGCGGTATACATCGGCGTGGTCTATTCCTATCTGCCGTTCATGGTGTTGCCGATTTACACCGCGCTGACCCGCCTTGATTATTCGCTGGTGGAGGCGTCGCTGGATTTGGGCGCGCGCCCGGTAAGGACCTTCTTTAGCGTGATTGTGCCGCTCACTAAAGGCGGCATCATCGCCGGGTCGATGCTGGTGTTTATTCCAACCGTCGGCGAGTACGTGATTCCCGAGCTGCTGGGCGGGCCGGACAGCATCATGATCGGCCGTATCCTGTGGCAGGAGTTCTTCAATAACCGCGACTGGCCGGTGGCGTCGGCGGTAGCGATGGTGATGCTGTTCCTGCTGATTGTTCCGATCATCTGGTTCCATAAACACCAGAATAAAGCCGCGGAGGATCAGGCATGAACAATTTACCGGTCGTGCGTTCGCCGTGGCGGACACTGATTCTGGTGCTGGGATACAGTTTCCTGTATGCGCCGATGCTGATGCTGGTGATTTATTCCTTTAACAGCTCCCGTCTGGTGACGGTGTGGGCCGGCTGGTCCACCCAGTGGTACAGCGCGCTGTTCGAGGATTCTGCGATGATCAGCGCGGTGGTGCTCAGCCTGACTATCGCGGCGGCGTCGGCCACCATGGCGGTGGTGCTGGGAACGCTGGCGGCGGTGGTGATGGTGCGTTTCGGCAATTTCCGCGGCTCCAACGGGTTTGCCTTCATGCTGACCGCGCCGCTGGTGATGCCGGACGTGATCACCGGGCTGTCGCTGCTGCTGCTGTTTGTGTCGCTGGCGCAGGCCATCGGCTGGCCGGCGGAACGCGGTATGCTGACCATTTGGCTGGCGCACGTCACCTTCTGTTCGGCGTATGTCACCGTGGTTATCAGCGCCCGTCTGCGCGAGATGGATCATTCGATTGAAGAAGCGGCGATGGATCTGGGCGCGACGCCGCTGAAAGTGTTCTTCATCATTACCGTGCCGATGATTGCGCCGGCGCTGGTTTCCGGCTGGCTGCTGGCCTTTACGCTGTCGCTGGATGACCTGGTGATTGCCAGCTTCGTTTCCGGTCCCGGCGCCACCACCTTGCCGATGCTGGTCTTTTCCAGCGTAAGAATGGGCGTTAACCCGCAGATTAACGCGCTGGCATCCCTGATATTGTTGGTGGTAGGCATTATCGGTCTGATTGCCTGGTGGTTTATGGCCCGGGCGGAAAAGCAGCGTCAGCGCGATTTGCAAAAAGCAAGACGCGGCTGACGGCAGCGGCGCTTCCGTCCTGGATTTGCCAATTTTCGCCACGCCGCCATACTTTCTGGTGACGTGGTGATTTCAGGGGGAGCGCAATCATACTGTACGGTAAGCGGGAGCTGCTGCAGCGGGGCATGTTCGCCCCGGTTGCCATCATGGTGGCGGGTTCGGCGATTATCGCCACCCGCTGTCTGGGTATCGTCCTGACCATCAGCGAACTGGGGCTAAGCGGCTTTGGCGGTTGGCTCAGCAGCAGCGCCAAACAGTGGGACAGCACGCTGGTGCTGCTGGCCGCGCTGTTGGTGGTGTGTCTTGAAATCCGCTGTGGATTCGCGGTGCTTAGCGGGTTGAACTGGGGGCGCTGGTGTTTCCTGTTGACCCAGTGTCTGGTGACAATCTACATGCTGACGGCGTCGCTGGTGGAGTTTCTGCCGCCGATCTTTCATGTCAGCGGCGACGGCGTCGGTGAAATTCTGCATCATTTGCTGATGCAGCGGCTGCCGGACTTTCTGCTGATTTTGCTCCTGTTTCTACCCCGGCGCAGCCAGCGTTTTTTTACGCGCCATCCCTAACGTTTATTCGCTGTCGCTAACTTTTATGCGCTATCGCTAACTTTTACGCGCTATCGCTAACTTTTACGCGCTATCGCTAACTTTTATGCGCTATCGCTAACTTTTATGCGCTATCGCTAACTTTCCCGCGCGGGGGTGATACAATCAGCGCCCCTTTTGATGTTGACGATAGATTTCAGATTTTCCATGCAATGTGCCCGCTATAACGACGGCTCGTGCCGCTCCTGTCAATGGCTGGAAACCGCCTACCCGCAGCAGGTAACCGATAAGCAGCAGCATCTGCTCGGGTTGCTGGCCGCGCATCCGGTTCAGCGCTGGCTGGCGCCGGTAACCTCGGCGGAAGCCGCTTTTCGCAATAAAGCCAAGATGGTGGTCAGCGGCAGCGTCGAACGCCCGCTGCTGGGGATGTTGCACCGTGACGGTTCGGCGGTGGATCTCTGCGACTGCCCGTTGTATCCCGACAGTTTTGCGCCGGTGTTTAGCGTATTGAAAGCGTTCATCGCCCGCGCCGGGCTGACCCCGTATAACGTCGCCCGACGTCGGGGGGAACTGAAGTACCTACTGTTGACGCAAAGCACTCTGAGCGGTCGCTTCATGCTGCGCGTTGTGCTGCGCTCCGAAACCAAGCTGGCGCAACTGCGCGCCGCGCTGCCCTGGCTACAGCAGCAGTTGCCGCAGCTGGCGGTGATATCGGCGAATATTCAGCCTGTCCATCAGGCGATACTGGAAGGGGAGCAGGAGATTCCGCTGACGGAGGCGCAGGCGCTGGAAGAGCGCTTCAATCAGGTACCGCTGTATATCCGGCCGCAAAGTTTCTTCCAGACCAATCCACAGGTGGCGGTCGCGTTGTATGACACCGCCCGGCAGTGGGTGTCGGGCTTGCCGATGCGCAGTCTGTGGGATCTGTTCTGTGGGGTGGGCGGATTCGGTCTGCATTGCGCCAGCACGGATACGCCGCTCACCGGCATTGAGATCAGCCCGGAGGCCATCGCCTGTGCCCGACGTTCGGCGGCGCAACTGGGGCTGACCAACGTCAGTTTTGCCGCGCTGGACTCTACCTGCTTTGCCGTTGGCGAAGCCCAGACGCCGGATCTGGTGATCGTCAATCCGCCGCGGCGCGGCATCGGCGCCGAATTGTGCGATTACCTGAGCCGTATGGCGCCGCCGTATCTGTTGTACTCCAGCTGCAATGCCGAGAGTATGGCGAGAGATATTGCGCGCCTGCCGGCGTACCAGATACAGCAGGCGCAGCTATTCGATATGTTCCCGCATACCGCGCACTATGAGGTGCTGGCTCTGCTGCAACGACGTGTTTAACTCAATGAGAGTTTACCGTGATGACCGCTTAACGTGATAACAGGGAGCGCGGCATCAGCGCCATACCGGCCAGCGTGATCAGGCAGATCAGCGCGCCAGCGTAAAAGGTAGAGGCCGCGCCCCAGACGTCCCACAGGATCCCGGCGCCCAGACTGGCCAGCAGCAGCGCCACGCCGCTTATCAGGTTGAAGACACCGTAGGCGGTTCCACGCAGGTCCGCCGGCGCAGTGTTCGCCACCATGGCGGCCAGCAACCCCTGCGTCATTCCCATGTGTACGCCCCATAACGCGACGCCGACTATTACGCCGAGCCAGTGCTGGCTGATGGCGAGCACCACATCGGCGGCAATCAGCACCAGCAGGCCCATTTTCAGCAGGCTATGATGATCCATCCGGTCGGAAAGCTTGCCGAATGGATAGGCGGAACAGGCATAAACCAGATTCATCGCCACCATCACCAGCGGAATCAACGCTATGGGAATCTCGACCTGCTGCGCGCGCAGCACCAAAAAGGCTTCACTAAAGCGCGCCAGCGTAAATACCGCACCCAGGCCGACCACCCACCAGTACTGTGCGGACAGGCGTTTCAGGTTATCGCGCCGGATCGGGTTGGTGCGTTTGGCTGCACCGGCGTGTTCGGGCTCGCGCAGACCGAAAAACAGCAGGGCAATTGCCATCGCGCCGGGGATGAACGCCACCCAGAAGATGGCGCGAAAATCGTCTTGCCACAGCAACATTAGCGCGACCGCCAGCAGCGGACCGGCGAAGGCGCCGATGGTATCCAGCGACTGACGCAGGCCAAACGCTGCACCCCGAATATCGGGCGGCGTGACGTCTGCGACCAGCGCATCGCGCGGCGCGCCGCGAATGCCTTTGCCTACCCGGTCGAGCAGGCGGGCGCCCAGCACCAGACCGGATGAGGTCGCAAGCGCAAACAGGGGCTTGCTGACCGCGCCCAGACCATATCCGAGCAGCGCCAGCCCTTTGCGTTTACCGAGGTAATCGCTGAGCGCGCCGGAGAACACTTTGATGATCAGCGCGGTCGCTTCCGCCAACCCTTCAATCAATCCGATGAAGACCACACTGGTGCCGAGAACCGTGGTCATGAATAACGGCAGCAGGCTGTGGATCATTTCCGATGAAATGTCCATCAACAGGCTGACGCCGCCCAATACCCATACCCCTTTCGGGATGCGTTTCAATGTTGAAAAATCCAGCGACATCGTTTTCCTGCCTGAAGGTGAAGGGCTGGTAAGAGGAAAACGCTATTAAATCAATCTGCAGAGGATTTGATAAGTACAAAATGCGAGACGGGCGAAAATCGAGAAGCGGCGTGGCGACATGCTGCCGGCGGCAACCGGCAGCGTGAAAACAGCAGCATGAAAATAAGGGCAGGTTTACTGCTGCGGGAACCACTTGTCGTTGATGGCTTGGTAGGTCCCGTCGGCTTTGATGGCGTTCAGCGCGCCGTTCAGTTTTTCCAGCAGCGCCTGATTGTCCGGGCGCACCGCAATACCCAGCCCGATGCCGAAATAGGTGGGGTCGGTGACTTTTTCGCCCACGGTAGCCAGGTCCGGGTTGGTTTTCAGCCACTCGTTCACCACGGCGGTATCGCCGAACACGCCGTCCAGACGGCCGTTTTTCAGGTCGATCAGCGCATTCTGGTAACTGTCGTACGGGACGGTTTTCACTTCAGGGTGTTTATCTTGCAGGAATTTCTGGTGGGTTGTGCCGTTTTCCATGCCGATGCGTTTGCCTTTCAGGTCAGCCAGCGAGTGAAACTTGCCTTTCTGAGCGATGACGATCGCCGAATTGGCATAATACGGTTGGGTAAACGCCACCTGCTTGCTGCGTTCCGGCGTGATGTCCATTCCGGAAATAACGGCGTCATAACGGCGGAATTTCAGCGCCGGGATCAGGCTGTCAAACGCCTGATTGGTGAAGCTACAGGTCGTCTGTAATTGTTTGCACAGCGCGTTGGCAAGATCGATATCAAACCCGACGATTTGGTTGCCGGCATCCAGCGATTCGAACGGCGGATACGTCGCCGACGCAGCGAAGCGGATGGTGTCAGCCGCCATGGCGCTCAAGGTCATTGTGCTAAAAGCGGTGCCGGCCAGCAGCGCAGCAAGGACGAGTTTTTTCATGGAGTACTCCAGATTAACTTATGTTTATCAACGTCATGGTCGTTGAAAAGGATGACGATACCATGCCATTAAATGTATTTATATGCAAATAATATGATTATAAATTCATTTTGGTTTGTGGGTGAATAGCGGTAACGACGCGTGGTTAGGATAATTAAATAAAAATAAAGCAAATTTAAATCAGCGAACCGGCTGAATAAAATAAATTTTATGCATAAAAAACGCCGGCATGAACGCCGGCGTAATCAGTAATTAGGTCATGCTCGCTGATGATTTAGGTATTACGCTGTTCGAAACGCAACGCGCGCCGTTCGACCAGACGCATCAGCAGCGTCAGCAGGCCATTGACGCATAAGTAGACGATACCTGCCGCGCCGAATACCAGCACGTCATAGGTGCGACCGTACAGCAACTGGCCGTAGCCCATCACTTCCATCAACGTAATGGTGTAAGCCAGCGAGGTGCCTTTGAACACCAGCACCACCTCGTTGGAGTATGAAGAGAGCGCGCGCTTGAACGCAAACGGCAGCAGAATGCGCAGCGTCTGGCGCTGATTCATGCCCAGCGCGGCGCAGGACTGCCACTGTCCGTCTGGAATCGCGCGTACCGCACCGTAGAACAATTGCGTGGTATAGGCCGCGCTGTTAAGCGCCAGCGCGCTGACCGCGCACAGCCACGGCTGAGACAGCAGATTCCATAGCCAGTCGATCTGGCGGATCGCGGCGAACTGACCGGGACCGTAGTAAATCAGGAAGATCTGCACCAGCAGCGGGGTGCCGGTAAACAGGGTGATATAGCCTTTAGCTATCTGCGACGCTATCGGAGTTTTCAGCGTCAGGATCACCGTCAGCAATAGCGACAGCACCAACGCCAGCAGCAGCGCGGCCAGCGTCAGCAGCAGGCTGGTATGCAACCCGTTCAGCAGTTCAGGAATGTAGCCCAGCATCAGGACGGCCTCCGTTCAAAGCGCGTGGCGCGTACTTCAATCCTGTTCAGGATCGCCTGACTCAACAGGGTAATCACCAGATAGATAGCGGCCGCGATCATGTACCAGGTAAAAGGTTCCTGAGTGCGGGTGGCGATGCTTTTGGTTTGCAGCATCAGGTCGTTGACGCTGATCAGCGAGACTAACGCGGTGTCTTTTAGCAGCACCAGCCACTGATTGCCCAGCCCCGGCAGCGCATGACGCCACATTTGCGGCATGATTAGCCGCCGGAAAATCACGCTTTTACTCATCCCCAGCGCCTGCCCGGACTCCCATTGGCCGCGCGGCACCGCTTTCAGTGCGCCACGCAGCGTCTGCGAGGCATAAGCGGCATACAGCAGCGACAGCGCAATGACGCCGCACAGAAACGGGCTGACTTCAAAGTTATCGATAGCCAGTTTGACCGGCACCTGCGTCAAGCCGAGATGAAGCGTGAAACCATCAGAGAGCATCAACAGCAACTGCGACGAGCCAAAATAGATAAACAGCACCACCAGAATTTCCGGCAGGCCGCGCAATAGAGTGACGACAGCGGTGCCGCAGGCGCTGACGGCTTTCCAGCGCGCCGTTTCCCACAGGGCAAACAGCATCGCCAGCAGCAGCCCCAGCACCAGGGCGCAAACGGCAAGGCCGACGGTCATCCCGGCGGCGCTTGCAAGAGGTTGGAATTCAGTCATTAGGTCTTAGTCGGCTTACTGCTGGAACCATTTCTTGTAGATGGTCTGGTAGGTGCCATCCTGCTTGATGTTGTTCAGCGCATCGTTGAATTTCTTCACCAGCTCGTCGTTGTTCTGACGAACGGCGATGCCCAGACCGATGCCAAAGTAGTCTTTATCGGTCACCTTGTCGCCTACCGACGCCAGATTCTCGTTCTGTTTCAACCACTCGTTCACGACGGCGGTGTCGCCGAAGACGGCATCCAGACGACCGTTTTTCAGGTCCAGCACCGCGTTCTGGTAGCTGTCGTACGGCACTACGGTGATGTCTTTATGCTTGTCCAGCAGGAATTTCTGGTGGGTGGTGCCGTTCTGTACCCCGACGCGCTTGCCTTTTAGCGCGGCGATATCGGCCAGTTTGCCTTTCTGAGCGATGAACAGCGCCGAGTTTTCATAGTACGGCTGGGTGAAGCTCACCTGCTGTTGACGTTCCGGCGTGATGTCCATACCGGCGATCACCGCATCGAAACGGCGGAATTTCAGACCGGGGATCAGGCTATCGAATGCCTGATTGCTGAAAGTACAGGTGGCCTGGATCTGTTTGCACAGCGCGTTGGCCAGGTCGATATCGAACCCGACGATCTGATTACTGGCGTCCACCGACTCAAACGGAGGGTAGGACGCTTCAGTGGCAAAACGAATAGTTTCAGCTGCGCCAGCGGAAAGGCTTAATCCGCCGAGCAGGGCGGCAACGAACAACTTTTTCATATTATTATCCTTATCTATCAATGAGATAAATAGCCAGCAAATTCCGGGGTCTGTGGTTGGGTAAAATGCGAGGCGTCGCCTTGTTCCACGATGCGGCCGTTTTCCATGTACACCACGCGGCTGGCGGTTTTACGTGCGAAATCGACTTCGTGGGTGACGATCACCTGGGTGATGCCGGTTTCGCTCAGTTCCTGAATAATGCTGACGACCTGAGCGGTAATTTCCGGATCGAGCGCGGCGGTCGGCTCGTCAAACAGCAGCACCTGCGGCTCCATCATCAGCGCGCGGGCGATGGCGACGCGCTGCTGCTGGCCGCCGGAGAGATGTAACGGGTAGCGATCGGCGAAGTCGCTCAGTCGCAGGCGGCGCAACAGTTTGTCCGCTCGTTCACTGGCCTCCTGACGGCCCAGACCCAGTACGCGGCAGGGTGCTTCGACCAGATTCTGCTGCACCGTCAGATGCGGCCACAAATTGTATTGTTGGAACACCATGCCGACATTGCGGCGCAGTTCGCGAATGGCGTTTTCGCCGGGCGTCTGGCTGAAGTCAAAGGTATTGCCGCCGATGTTCAGGGTGCCGGAGCGGGGTGTTTCCAGCAGGTTCAGCACCCGCAATAACGAACTTTTACCGGCCCCGCTGGGGCCGAGCAACACCAGCGTTTCGCCGGATGGACAATCAAGGGTGACATCGAACAGCGCCTGATGTGCGCCATAGAAACAGTTAATGCTGTTTAGTTGAATACTCATGCGCAATAATTGAATAGACATTGATGCCGCAAATGGTAGCTTCGGCAGAATAGTTATGCAATCGTCGTGGGTTAAAATTTGCGAATACACGACTTATTGTTGATATTTTAGCACAAAATCGCGCTTTGCCGCAGCGGCGGGCGGATTTGTCAGGGTGACAGCCGCCCTGCGGCGGACAATCTTCAGGCATAACAAACCTCGACGGTAGCGGGGTGGCGTTGCTGAAAAGTGTGATTAATGACGGTTGTGTTTTGAAAAGGTTTTTTAGTGGCAGGCGTTGCTATAAAAGCGTAATAAGGCTGTGAAAATGTAGTAACCAATCTGTCTGTCGAACATCTGATGCGAGGAGGCATGATGCAATTATCCACCACACCAACCCTGGAAGGGCAAGTCATTGAAACCTACTGCGGCGTGGTGACGGGCGAAGCGATCCTTGGCGCCAATATCTTTCGGGATTTCTTTGCCGGCATCCGCGATATCGTCGGCGGCCGTTCCGGCGCCTATGAAAAAGAGTTACGCAACGCCCGGCAGATTGCGTTTCGTGAAATGCAACAGCAGGCGCAGGAATTGGGAGCGAATGCCGTGGTCGGCATCGACATCGATTATGAAACCGTGGGTAAGGACGCCAGCATGCTGATGGTGTCCGTCAGCGGCACCGCGGTTGTGGTGCGCCGATCATGACCCGCAGGCTGGTATGGCGGAGCGTGGCGCTGATGGCGCTGACACTGCTGGCAGGCTGCCAAAACCGCGAACGCTATGTCGATGAGGGCGATTACCTGTTGGATCAGTCGTCTCCGGCTGTCAGTCGGGGGGAGCGGGTCCGCTTTCTGGTGTTTCACTATACGGCGGAAAATCTTGGCGATTCGCTGAAAAAGCTCACTACCGAACGGGTCAGCGCACATTATCTGGTGCCGGCTTATCCGCTGCAGGTTAATGGCAAGCCCGTGGCGTGGAAACTGGTTCCGGAGTCGCAGACGGCCTGGCATGCAGGCACTAGTTACTGGCGTGGCTACAGTCAGTTGAACGCGACGTCTATCGGCATCGAGCAGGTAAACCCCGGCTGGCGGCAAACGGCGTCCGGTACACGCTGGTGGCAGCCTTATACCCCGCAACAGATTACGCTGGTGACCCACCTCGCCCGGGACATCATCGCCCGTTACCATATTGCGCCGCAGGATGTGGTAGGGCACAGCGATATTGCTCCCCAGCGCAAGGTCGACCCGGGACCGCTGTTTCCCTGGCATCAACTGGCGATGGCGGGGATTGGCGCCTGGCCGGAACCGCAGCGGGTCCATTTTTATCTTAAGGGGCGGCAGGAATATGCACCGGTGGAAAGAAATGTACTGCTGGATAAACTGGCGCGTTATGGTTATGAGGTTAGCCCGGAGATGACCGCGAGCCAGCAGCAACAGGTGGTGGCGGCATTTCAGATGCACTTCCGGCAGCAGCGCTATGACGGTGAGGCGGATGCGGAAACCGAAGCGATTGCCGATGCGTTGCTGGAGAAATACGGCGCAGCGCCCCGCGGTGGCGTGGGGGCCGCTCGATAACCTGCCCCCCGAGGTTGAGGTTGTAGAAATAAGAAGTTGAAAGAAGAAGACGAAGGGTTTAATCGCTGTGGGGGAGACGAACGATGTCCCGATGTTCGGCCTCCTGCGCCAGTGCGGCGATACGGCGCGCCATGCCGCGAAACACAAACAGATGCGCGGGCATCATCAGGAACCAGTAACCCAGCCCGCTGCTGCCGGCAGGGTGCCACCAGGCGCGAACGTCCAGCACCCGATACGCGCCACGATCGTCAATAGAGAAAGCCAGTCGCCCCAGTCCGGGTGCTTTCATGCCAAACAGCAGTACCAGTTGCTGATGATGCCTGACCCGGATCACCTTCCAGCCGTTGACGAAGTCGCCTTCCATCAACTCGGTTCGCTCCGGACGGCGGTAAATTACCTGATTGCCGCATAAATCATCTATTCGGGCGCGAACAGCCCACAGCAGGTTGGCGTAAAAATAGCCTTCCCGGCCACCGACCTGCTGGATGATTTGCCACAGTGCCTGACTGCTGGCGCCGGTTTTGTGGCTGTAACCCGCCTGCTTGGGGTAGAACGCGTAATTAGGTTGCCAGCGCGCCTGAACATCCGGGTCATATCCCCAGTCAGGGTGTTGCGCCGCGGCCTTTTCATCGGCCAGCGTGGTCTGCACCGCTTCATCAAACCCAATCAACCGTTGGGGAATCAGGCGGCGCAGTTCGCCGTCGTCCATCGGCAGATCGTGTCGCAACCCCTGCACCAGCGCCCGTGCGGTGGAACCGGAAACCGAGGTCACCATACTCAGAAACCAGGCCGATACCAGCCCGGTCGGCACCGGAATCGGCAGCAACAGACGACGTTTGCCGGTAATACGAATGAAACGTTCAAACAGGGCTTGATAGCTGAGGTATTCCGGTCCGGCGGCATCAAAAACCCGATGGCTCTGTGCCGGGTAATTTCTCAGTTCCGTCAGGTAGGTGAGCAGGTTTTCCAGTGCAATCGGCGCGGATTTCGACCGCACCCAGCGCGGCGGCGTCAGCACCGGCAAATTGTTCACCATATCGCGCAGGATTTCGAATGCGGCGGAACCGGGACCGACGATAATGCCGGCGCGCAGTTCGGTGACCGGAATGCCGCTGCTGCGCAGTATGTCGCCGGTCAGTTTGCGCGCCTGCATATGGGTGGACGGGTGACTCTCAGCCTGCGCCGAACCGAGATAGATGATCTGCCGGATCCGGCTGGTGCGCAGTACCTGACGCAGGTTTTGCGCCGACTGGTATTCCCGCTCCAGAAAATCGGCGCCGTCGCCCATGCTGTGCGCCAGATAATAGAGCGTGTCTGTCTGCCATAATCCTTCAGGCAGCGTGTATGGTTTCATCAGATCAACGTATTCACAGCGTATGCCGGGAAGATTCAGGGCCGCCAGCGAATCGATGTGACGCGAGGCGGCAATCACCGTTTGACCCTGCTGGCTGAGGCGTGTGAGGAGGTGACGGCCAATGTAGCCGCTGGCGCCAAGGATAAGAATCGGGGCGGGTCTGATGGTCATGATGGTGTTTGCTCCTGCTACAACAGCGCGATTGAAACTGCAGCGGTGTCCCTGTCGATGTTCACACCCACAATATCCCCGTCATACTTCAAGTTGCAGGTACGTTGGCTGTCCACGTTCCCCCATCACTGACTGATGTAAGCGCCTGGGGATTCACTCGGTTGCCGCGTTACAAGGCTCAAAATGAGCCTTGCCCTAGAGGGCCAACGCCTGGCGTTTTTCAATACGCCAGCGTGTTGTCCTGCAACTCGAATTATTTTGGCTATGCACATTTAATACAGCGTAGGCTGTGCCTCGTAATATACATGACACAGCCTAATATAACTGGAAGCAGAAGGAGGAAAAACCCCGCTTTAACGATTTCTTAACGAAAATGCGGGGTGGATTCAGGGCGTGATGTATGCCGCATGGCAAGGATGGGCGGGAAAATCAGACCAGTTCGACATCGCCTTGTAACTGGCAACTGCAGGCCAGCACATAGCCGCTTTCAATTTCGTCGGGCGTCAGCGTCATGGTGCTGGTGGTGGTGTAACTGCCGCTGAGAATACGGGTTTTGCAACTGCCGCACACGCCGGCGCGACAGGCGGCGTTCACCGGCAACTGGTGGCTTTCCAGCGCAGCCAGCAGGCTGATGCCGACCGGAACTTTCAACTGCTGTAACGTATGGCGGATAGTCATGGTGAGCTGTTCGCCATCGCCGTCCACGGTGCTATCCGGCGCGCCGAACTGTTCCTTGAAGATACGATCGCGTGGAACGCCGGCCTGCAGGCAAAACGTTTCCACCTGCTGCATATAGGGTTGCGGGCCGCAGGTCATCACGGTGCGAGTGGCGAGATCCGGCACCTGTTGCGACAGTACTGACTCAGTAAGGCGGCCGCTGAGAAAACCGGCTTCAGCCTGCTGTTCCGCCATCAGGGTCAACCGTAGTTGCTGTGGGTAACGCTGGCGGAGTGCTTGCCATTCATCGGCGAAAATCACGTGTTGCGGGGAGCGGACATTGAAGATGACCTGAATATCCGTGTGCGGTCGATTGACCAGCAGCCAGCGCGTCATCGACATGATCGGCGTAACGCCGCAGCCTGCCGCCAGCATCAGGTAACGGTCGCTGACGGCGCGGGTGCAGGTGAATTCACCTTGCGCATCGGAGATCCACAGATAGTCGCCGGGCTTCACCTGTTCGGTCAGCCAGCGCGAGCCGGTGCCGTTTTCCAGCCGACGTACCGTGAAGGTGATGAACGGGCTCAGTCCGGGCGAAGAAGACAGGGTATAAGCGCGCAGCGTTTCACTGCTGTTGGCGATGCTGACCAGCGCGTACTGGCCGGGCTGCCAGGGATAAAAGTCATGGCTGATCAGGGAAAGCGTCCATACATCCGGCGTTTCCTGATGAAGAGAGTGCACCTGCATGCGGTTAGGGCACTGCGGGGTAGGCATGGTCATGGCGGTCTCCATAACAACCTTCCGCCATACGGCGGCGGAAGGCGAAGGTCAACAAAAAATCAGGCGGTGAGGATGTCTTTGAGATCCTGTTCCACGGTGGTGATGGCGCGCATGCCGAACTTCTCGTTCAGAATCGCCAGCAGCGACGGGGTCAGGAAACCGGGTGCCGTCGGACCGGTATAAATATTTTTCACGCCCAGCGCCAGCAACGTCAGCAGGATGACAATGGCTTTCTGTTCAAACCAGGAAAGCACCAGACTCAGCGGCAGGTCGTTAACGCCGCAGCCCAGTTTTTCCGCCAGATTGACCGCCAGCATGATGGCGGCGTAGGCGTCGTTGCACTGACCGACATCCAGCAGACGCGGCAAGCCTTCCAGCGTGCCGAAGTCCAGTTTATTGAAGCGGTATTTACCGCAGGCCAGCGTCATGATCAGGCAGTCTTGCGGTACGTTGAGCGTAAAATCGGTGTAGTAGCTGCGTTCGGTGCGGCTGCCGTCGCAACCGCCGACCAGAAAGACGTGGCGCAGTTTCTTGCTGGCGACCAGATCAATCACCGTATCGGCGGCGCTCAACAGGGTCTGGCGGCCGAAACCGACGGTAATCAGGTGCTCGATTTCACTGTACGGGAACCCCGGCAGTTGCTGCGCCTGCGCGATCACCGTGCTGAAATCATCGCCTTCGAGGTGCTGCGCGCCCGGCCAGCCGACGATGCTGCGGGTCCAGATACGGTCGGTGTATTGGCCGACATTCGGATCGATGATGCAGTTGGAGGTCATCACGATCGGGCCGGGGAATTTGGCGAATTCGGTTTGCTGATTTTGCCAGCCGCTGCCGTAGTTGCCGACCAGATGGGAAAATTTCTTCAGTTCCGGATAGCCGTGCGCCGGCAGCATTTCGCCGTGGGTGTAGATATTGATGCCGGTGCCTTCGGTCTGTTCCAGCAGCATACGCAGGTCTTTCAGGTCATGGCCGGAAATCAGAATCGCTTTGCCCGCCACCGGGCGTACGTTAACCTGAGTCGGCTGCGGATGACCGTAGGCGGAGGTTTCCCCCTGATCCAGTATCGCCATCACGCCGAAATTCATTTTGCCGATAGCCAGCGCGTTGCCGAGCAGGGTATCGACATCGGTGGGCGCGGTGCCGAGCCAGGCCATAAACGCGTGGTAGTCGGCATATAGTGCGTCATCGTGCTGCCCCAGCACATGCGCGTGTTCCATATAAGCAGCGGCGCCTTTCAGGCCATACAAGCACAGCATGCGCAGCCCGTGGATATCTTCGCCAATAGCGGCTTTATCTTTATTCAGCGCAAACTCGGCAGCTTGTTGCTGCAGCGTCGGGATGTCGTCGCCGGCCAGTTGCAGTTCCGCCATCGGATGGTCGACCGCGATAGCGGCGTCCAGCAGCCGGCAGCGGGTTGCCAGCCCCTGACGCAGACGAATCGCCTCGCGGGCATAGCCGATGATACGCGGTGAATCAAAGTTCACGTTAGTCAGAGTAGAGAAGAAGGCGCGGGGAGCAAAACTGTCGATCTCGTGGTCGATGATGCCCAGTGCGCGTGCCTGCAACGCCCAGGCAGACAACCCCTGGAGTACGGCGACCAGCAGATCCTGCAGGTCAGAAGTTTCGGCGGTCTTGCCGCACATGCCTTGCGCGTAGGCGCAGCCGTTACTGGCCGGGGTCCGGATGGTCTGTTCACATTGCACACAATACATAATGGCTTCCTTTTTTAAAGTTGCATTTATAATGCTTGTTTAAAAGCATAGAACGGTTGCCGATGTCTAAAAAGATCTTTTATAGGCAATTTAAGGCGAAGTTGATTTAGCGCAATTTTACTTGTGGATGACAATCACTCGCATTCACAGGGCATTTTTATGCGTCGCGAGGCAGATCCGAGGCGTAGGGCTTGACCCTGCCGCGTTTTTATCGTCATTCTCGTGAGAAGACCACAGATCAGGAGGCACGGATGTATCTGGAAAGAGTCGAGATTCTTGGATTCCGTGGTATTAACCGACTGTCGCTGACGCTGGACGAGAATACCGTGCTGATAGGCGAAAACGCCTGGGGTAAGTCCAGCCTGCTGGATGCGCTCTCGCTGTTGCTGACGCCGTCGCCGCCGCTTTATCACTTCGATTTGCAGGATTTTCATTTTACGCCGGGTGACGAAACCAGCCGCGAGCGTCACCTGCAGGTAATCTTCACGTTCTGTGAATCTGCGCCCGGCCACCATCTGGCTCCCCGTTACCGTTCGTTATCGCCGGTTTGGATCAAGGGCGAAGGGCGGTTGCATCGCATTTTCTATCGGCTGGAAGGGGAAATGGATGAAAGTCAGGCGATCTTTACCTGGCGCAGCTTTCTTGATGCCAATGGTCAGGCGCTGCCGCTGGACAATATCGACTGGCTGGCCGGTGAAGTGATTCGCCTGCATCCGGTGCTGCGGCTACGCGACGCCCGTTTTATTCGCCGTTTCCGCACCGGCACGTTGATGCCGCAAATCGATGATAACGATCGGCTATCGCGCCAGTTTGAGACGCTGGTGCGTGAGCTGGCGCAAAATCCCAACCGGCTGACTAACCAAGAGTTGCGACAGGGGCTGGTGGCGATGCGCCAACTGGTCGAGCACTATTTTTCCGAACAGGGCGCGGATCCGAACGATCGGCGCCACCATCGCCACGCGCGCGCAGGCAATGGTCGGGCATGGCGCTCGCTGGATAACATCAACCGCATGATTTCCGGCCCCAACAGCCGTAGTCGCCGTATTATCCTGCTGGAGCTGTTTTCTACCCTGCTGCAGGCCAAGGGTTCCGCGGCGCTTGATCCGCACGCCCGTCCGTTGCTGCTGATTGAAGACCCGGAAACCCGGCTGCACCCGATCATGCTGTCGGTGGCGTGGGGGCTGCTGACGCAGTTGCCGCTGCAAAAAATCACCACTACCAATTCCGGCGAACTGCTGTCGCTGGTGCCGGTAGAACAGGTTTGCCGTCTGGTGCGCGAATCGGCGAAGGTCGCTACTTACCGTATCGGCCGTCAGGGCATGACCCAGGAAGATAGCCGCCGCATTACCTTCCACATTCGGTTTAATCGTCCGGCGTCGCTATTCGCGCGTTGCTGGCTGTTGGTGGAAGGCGAAACCGAAGTCTGGATGCTCAATGAACTGGCGCGCCAATGCGGGCATCACTTCGAAGCGGAAGGGGTGAGGGTGATCGAGTTTGCTCAGGTGGGGCTGAAACCGCTGCTGAAATTCGCCTATCGTATGGGCATCGAATGGCATGTGCTGGTGGATGGCGATGACGCCGGGAAAAAATACGCCGCCACGGCCCGTAGCCTGCTGCAAGCGCAGAATGAGTCCGAACGCGACCATTTGACCGTGCTGCCGGCGCTAGATATGGAGCATTTCATGTATCGTAACGGCTTTAGTCAGGTTTATCACCGGGTGGCGCAGTTACCTGAACCGGTGCCGCTGTCGGCGGCCAAAGTCATCACCAAAGCGATTCACCGAACATCCAAACCGGATCTGGCGATTGAAGTGGCGCTGGAGGCGGCGTCTCTGGGGGAGTCAGCCATCCCGCCATTGATTCGCGGTATGTTTTCGCGGGTATTGTGGTTGGCGCGTGGGCGGGCGGATTAGGCATGTTAAACGACTGAACAGACCTGTCGCGTGAAGAGGAAATAAAGAATGCCGGTCGCCCGGCGACCGGCATTGGACTCGTTTGACCTGGTCACAGTAATTAAAGGAGAAAGACCGGAAAGCGTGGGGTGAACATTCAGGCGACCGTTTCGCCGGCTACCGGCACGATCAGACTGGCGTGGTTTCCTTTCGGCCCCTGGTGCACGGTGAATTGCACCACCTGGCCTGCTTTCAGCGTCCTGTAGCCGTCCATCTGAATAGTTGAATAGTGGGCGAAGATATCTTCACCGCCGCTCTCGGGACAAATAAAGCCAAAGCCTTTGGCGTTATTGAACCATTTAACAGTACCTGTCTCCATGCATCTTCATCCTTCGCTAGAGTGTTCTCTAAGGTGAGGTTATTGGGTTAAGGCAAAACCAAATTGATTAAATCAGCATCAATCCAATTCTACACTCTAGTGAAATCGCCCTTGCCGTCAAGCATCCAAATCCGACACTTTGCTGCAGGTTTGTGAAAATTTGATACAGGTAACGCTATCGGCGGCTTTTATTGCCGTTAATATCAGGAAGGGCGCGTTTGGGGGGGCTGAGCGATTTTGACCGGGCGGTGATACAATAAAAATCAGGCATGCTGCTGTGAAAACAGTCAGCGGATAAGTATCAGAACTGATTTGGATAGAAGATGGGAAATCATAGTATCGGGACACAGACCGACGACCTGACCAAAGAACATAATGCTGAAGCCTTACAGCCGCCATCGATGTATAAAGTGATACTTAACAACGATGATTACACGCCGATGGAATTTGTTATTGACGTTCTGCAAAAGTTCTTTTCTTATGATATTGAACGTGCAACGCAACTGATGCTTACGGTTCACTATCAGGGCAAGGCCATCTGCGGCGTCTACAGCGCCGAGGTGGCTGAAACCAAGGTAGCGCAGGTGAACCGTTATGCCCGGGAGAACGAGCATCCATTGCTTTGTACGCTGGAAAAAGCCTGAATAGGGCAATTTATTGGGGGAGGTGCCTATGCTCAATCAAGAACTGGAACTCAGTCTCAACATGGCTTTCGCCAGAGCGCGCGAGCACCGGCATGAGTTTATGACCGTGGAACATCTGTTGCTGGCGCTGCTCAGCAACCCCTCCGCACGAGAGGCATTGGAAGCCTGTACGGTTGATCTGACGGTTCTGCGTCAGGAACTGGAAACTTTCATCGAACAGACCACGCCTACGCTGCCGCAAAATGATGAAGAACGGGATACCCAGCCGACGCTAAGTTTTCAGCGGGTGCTGCAGCGCGCGGTGTTCCACGTGCAGTCGTCCGGGCGCAGCGAAGTGTCCGGCGCCAACGTGCTGGTCGCCATCTTCAGCGAGCAGGAGTCTCAGGCGGCCTACTTGCTGCGCAAACACGACGTCAGCCGGTTGGATGTGGTGAATTTCATTTCCCACGGTACGCGCAAAGAGGAGTCCGGTCCGGCGGCAAACCCGGAAAATCCGGTTAACGAAGAACAGGCTGGCGGGGAGGAGCGTATGGAAAACTTCACCACAAATCTCAACCAGCTTGCCCGGGTGGGAGGCATCGACCCGCTGATTGGCCGCGACAGCGAACTGGAGCGCACCATTCAGGTACTGTGCCGTCGCCGTAAAAACAACCCGTTGCTGGTGGGCGAATCCGGCGTAGGGAAAACGGCTATCGCCGAAGGGCTGGCCTGGCGTATCGTGCAGGGTGACGTGCCGGAGGTGATGGCCGACTGTACGCTCTATTCGCTGGATATCGGTTCGCTGCTGGCCGGTACCAAATACCGCGGCGACTTCGAAAAACGCTTTAAAGCGCTGCTCAAGCAACTGGAGCAGGATAAGAGCAGCATTCTGTTTATCGACGAAATCCACACTATTATCGGCGCTGGCGCGGCTTCCGGCGGCCAGGTGGATGCGGCCAACTTGATCAAGCCGTTGCTGTCCAGCGGCAAGATTCGCGTGATTGGTTCCACCACGTATCAGGAATTCAGCAATATCTTCGAAAAAGATCGCGCGCTGGCGCGTCGCTTCCAGAAAATCGACATCACCGAGCCGAGCGTGGAAGAGACGGTGCAGATCATCAACGGTCTGAAGCCGAAATACGAAGCGCACCACGACGTGCGCTATACCGCCAAGGCGATTCGTGCGGCGGTAGAACTGGCGGTGAAATACATTAATGACCGCCATCTGCCGGACAAAGCGATCGACGTGATCGATGAAGCCGGCGCCCGCTGCCGTCTGTTGCCGGCGAGCAAACGCAAGAAAACCGTCAATGTGGCGGATATTGAAGCGGTTGTCGCCCGCATCGCTCGCATTCCGGAGAAAACCGTTTCCGCCAGCGACCGTGATGTGCTGCGCAATCTGGGCGATCGTCTGAAGATGCTGGTGTTCGGGCAGGATAAAGCCATTGAGGCGCTGACTGAAGCCATCAAGATGAGCCGTGCCGGTCTGGGGCATGAACGCAAACCGGTCGGGTCGTTCCTGTTCGCCGGTCCGACCGGGGTCGGGAAAACGGAAGTCACGGTACAACTGGCGAAAGCGCTGGATATTGAGCTGCTGCGCTTCGATATGTCTGAATACATGGAGCGCCATACGGTCAGCCGTTTGATCGGCGCGCCTCCGGGCTACGTGGGCTACGATCAGGGCGGCCTGCTCACCGATGCGGTGATCAAGCATCCGCATTCGGTGCTGCTGCTCGATGAGATCGAGAAGGCGCATCCGGATGTGTTCAACCTGCTGTTGCAGGTCATGGACAACGGCACGCTGACCGATAACAACGGCCGCAAGGCGGACTTCCGCAATGTGATCGTGGTGATGACGACCAATGCCGGGGTGCGGGAAACCCAGCGTAAGTCTATTGGTCTTATCCAGCAGGACAACAGCAGCGATGCGATGGAAGAGATCAAAAAGGTCTTCACGCCGGAATTCCGCAACCGTCTGGATGGCATTATCTGGTTCAACCACCTGTCTGCTGAAGTGATTCAGCAAGTGGTGGACAAGTTTATTGTCGAGCTGCAGGCGCAACTGGATGCCAAAGGCGTATCACTGGAAGTCAGCGAAGAAGCGCGCAACTGGCTGGCGGAAAAAGGCTACGATAAGGCGATGGGCGCGCGACCGATGGCGCGCGTCATTCAGGAAAACCTCAAGAAACCGCTGGCCAATGAGCTGCTGTTCGGCTCGCTGGTAGACGGCGGCTCCGTGAAGGTAGAACTGGATAAAGCTGCCCAGCAGCTGACTTATCGCTTCCTGAGCGCACAGAAGACCAAAACCGAAGGCGCGGTTCACTGAGTGAATTGAATACGTCGTCACGCTAACAACGCAAAAGGGCATCGTCAGATGCCCTTTTTCATGTCGTTTATCACTGAATCGTTCATCACTGAATTCGGCGATGGCGCGTCGCATCGTCTGAATTGATAGGCGGGTAAGTAACGAATACCCTTAAAATGCAAACGCCCTCACCGAAAGGTAAGGGCAGAAAGGCAAACATCCGGACGCATCGCCTCAGGCGATGACGTGGCTGTTAACGGCTACGGAAGACAATGCGGCCTTTGCTCAGGTCGTACGGGGTCAGTTCCACAGTCACTTTGTCACCCGTCAGGATGCGGATATAGTTTTTACGCATTTTACCGGAGATATGAGCGGTAACCACGTGCCCGTTTTCCAGCTCAACGCGGAACATGGTGTTGGGCAGCGTATCCAGCACGGTGCCTTGCATTTCAATATTGTCTTCTTTGGCCATCGAATCCTCTAGGTTTAATTACCTTAGTTTTTAACCGGCAAGATAATGCCGAAAAACCCTCATTATGTAAAGGCGCGTAAGTGGCTGCCGCTCATTTATCCCCTGCGGGAGGGGTGTCGACAACCGGAGCATCAAGGGGTTGCGGATACCAGCAACCGTCGATTAATGCGGTCTGTTGCAGCCGATCCAATGCGTGCAGAAACTCGCGTCGGGGAATGTCACAGGCACCCAGCGAGGCAGTATGGTCGTTGAGCACCTGGCAATCAATCAACTGCCCGCCGTGGCGCACAAAATGCTGCATAAACGCTGCCAGCGCGTATTTGGAGGCGTTATCCGCCCGGCTGAACATTGACTCGCCGCAAAACAGCGCGCCCTGAGCGATGCCGTACAAGCCGCCGACCAACTCGGCGCCACGCCAGACCTCGACCGAGTGCGCCAGCCCGGACCGGTGCAACTGAATATAGGCGTGCACGATGTCCCTGCCAATCCAGGTGCCTTCCTCGCGCTCGCTGGCACAGGCGGAAATCACCGCTTCAAACGCCTGGTTCAGTGTGACCCGATAATCGGTGCGGCGCATGAACTTTTTCATGCTGCGGCTGAGGTGGAACTGTGCCGGGAACAACACCGCACGCGGATCCGGACACCACCACAGGATTGGTTCTCCCGGTGAAAACCACGGGAAAATACCCTGACGGTAGGCGCTTAGCAGGCGTTCGGGCGACAGATCGCCGCCGTAGGCCAGCAGACCGTTGGGATCCCGCAGCGCGGTTTCCGGGTTAGGAAACTGCAGCGAAAACGGGGACAGCTCATACAACAGCATGCGCACCTCGGCCTACAGGTGTTGATGAAATTGCCAGTAGCGTCCCTGCAACGCCATCAGGCTATGATGCGACCCCTGTTCCACCAATTGTCCGCCATCCATCACGCACAGCCGGTCCATACTTTCCAGCCCGTTCAGCCGATGGGTAATGACGATCAGGGTCTTACCCAGACAATGCTGACGCAATAGCTGCAGTATGCGCTGTTCGGTATCGGCGTCGAGCCCTTCGGTCGGCTCATCCAGCAATACCAGCGGCGCCGGGTGGAGCAGCGCGCGCGCCACGCCGATACGGCGTTGTTCGCCGCCGGACAATTGTCGACCCCCTTCGCCCAGCCAGGCGTTTAGCCCTTGATCCTCCAGCAATTTCTCCAGCCCGACCTGCGTTAGCACCGCCTGCAACCGCTCGTCGCTGGCCGTGGGAGCCGCCAGCCGCAGATTTTCTCGCAGCGTCGCGCTGAAGATATGCACCCGCTGCGGCACCACGCTCATGGCATCGCGTAGCGCAGACTCAGGGTAGGCGGCGATCGGCGTATCATTAAGGCGGATTTCGCCGGCGCTGCAGTCCCAGGCGCGGGTCAGCAATTGCAGCAGTGTCGATTTGCCGCAACCGGTACGTCCCAGTAGCGCGACATGCTCTCCCGGCGCAAGCGTCAGCGAAATATCGCTCAGCGCCGGTTGAGTTTGTTCCGGGTAGGTAAAGCTCACTTTATCCAGCGTAAGCTGAATCTGTTCCAATTGCGCGGGGCCCTGAGACGGAAAGACAACCGGCGGATGCAATTTCAGTAGCTGATCGACTCGTGCCGCCGACGCGACGACTTGCCCGATGTGTTGGAATGCGCCTGCGACCGGTGCCAGCGCTTCAAAAGCGGCGAGGGAGGCGAACACGAACAGCGCGATGAGCGCGCCCGGCTGATGATCGCCGCCAACGCCGCCGCCGGCCAGCCACAGCAATAAGGTGGCGGTCAAGCCGCCAGCGGCAATCATGATGGATTGCGACAGCGCGCTCAGCCCGGCCTGCTGGCGTTGTCGCTCAAACCAGCGCTGCTCCAGGACTTCCAACTGCTGGCGGAAGTGCGCCAGTGCGCCGAATACCGCCAGTTCGGCCTGCCCCTGAATCCAGGTGGCCAGTTGTACCCGGTAGTGGGCGCGCAGTGCGGTCAGGTCGGCGCCGATCGGCTGTCCCGCACGATAAAACGTCAGAGGCAGCAGCACCAGCAACGCCAGCATAATGGCGGCCAACGTTAGCGCCAGTGAGGTATCCAGCCAGCTCAAACCATAAGCCAGCGCCAGAATCACGGCCAGCGCACTTACCAGCGGCGAGATTACCCGCAGATAGAGATGGTCCAGCGTATCCACATCCGCCACCAGCCGGTTGAGCAGCTCGGCCTGACGAAAACCAATCAGCCCGCCGGGCGCCAGCGGTAGGATGCGGCTAAAGGTGAACACACGCAGATGCAGCAGAACGCGGAAGGTGCCGTCGTGACTCACCAGTCGCTCAAAGTACCGGCTGGCGGTACGCAGAATCGCCGCGCCGCGTACCCCGGCCGCCGGCAGCATATAGTTGAACGTGGTCAGCCCGGCCAGACCGGCGACGGCCGAGGCCGCCAGAAACCAGCCTGACAGCGTCAACAGACCGATACTGGCGAGCAGAGTAAGAATGGCCAGCACAACACCGAGTCCAAGCCGGAACAGGTGGCGGCGATACAGCGCCAGAAAGGGTTTTAGTACCTGCATTGCCCGAATCTTTTCCATCTCACAGTTCTCCCCGGCGCTGCGCCAGTAAGTCGGCAAACGGCCCGGCGGCCTGACTTAGGGTGAGGTAGTCACCCTGCTGGACCAACTGGCCGTTGGCCATGACCCAGATTTCGTCATAGTCCCGAATTTCGCTCAGTTGATGGGTCACCAGCAACGTGGTCTGAGCGCGCGACGCCTCACTCAACGCGCTCATGACCCGCTGTTCGCTGTGTGCATCAAGGCTGGCTGAGGGTTCGTCCAGCATCAATAATCGGCATGGATGCAGCAAGGCGCGAGCCACGGCGACTCGCTGGGCCTGACCGACTGACAGCCGTGCGGCGCCGTCGCCCAACGGTGTGTCCAGCCCTTGCGGCAGCAGTGACAGAAATTCATGCACGTAGGCACGCTCAAGCGCGTGTTGCAGTGCATGGTCGCTGGCTTCCGGGCGACCCAGCAGTACGTTCTGGCGCAGCGTGGGTTCCGGCAGATGGGGATTTTGTCCCACCCAGCTCAGGTGCTGCCGCCATGACGCGGGCGACAGGGTACGCAACTCTTCGCCATTGATCGTCAGCGAGCCGCGATAGGGCAGGAAACCCAGCAGCAGGTTCAGTAGCGAGCTTTTCCCGGCGCCGCTGGGACCGACCAGCGCGACCCGTTGCCCGGCGTCCAGTTTGAAGGTAAGCGGCCCTGCCAGCGTTTTGCCTGAGGGTGACAGAATAATCAGCTCATGGGCTATCAGTGTGACCGGCGTATCGCTTTGAAATGGGCGGGTGCCGGCGCCGGTTTCCTCGTTTTCGGCCGTCATGAAACGGTGCAAGGCTTCCGCCGCCCCGACCGCCTGGGCTTTAGCGTGGTAAAACGTACCGAGATCGCGCAGCGGCTGAAAGAACTCCGGCGCCAGAATCAGCACCAGAAAACCGGCAAACAGCGTGACGCCGACGCCGTAGCTGCCGAAATTCAATTCGCCGAGGTAGGAGAACCCGAAATAAACCGCTACCACCGCGATCGAAATTGAAGCGAAGAATTCCAGCACGCCGGAAGACAGAAAGGCCATGCGCAGCACTTCCATGGTGCGGTTGCGAAATTGTTCCGACGCCTGACGAATCTGTTCGGTTTCCGCCTCGCCGCGATAGAACAGGCGCAGGGTATCCAGACCGCGCAGTCGATCAAGAAAATTACCGCTCAGCCGGGCCAGCGCCTGAAAATTGCGGCGGTTGGCGTCGGCGGCGCCCATGCCGACCATCGCCATGAACAGCGGAATCAACGGCGCGGTGGCGAACAGAATCACCCCCGCGGCCCAGTTCACCGGAAACACGATAATCAGGATCAGCACCGGAATCAGCACGGCCAGATACATCTGGGGCAGATAGCGGGCGTAGTAATCGTGCATATCGTCCACCTGCTCCAGTATCAGCGTGGCCCAACTGCCGGCCGGTTTCCCCTGAATCCAGGCCGGGCCCAGTTGCTGCAGCCGGTCCAGCACCTGCTGGCGGATATGCTGGCGAATCGTCTGACCGCAACGAAAACCGACGCGTTCCCGTATCCAGTTGATCAATGCCCGGAGTACGAATGTCATCGCCAGCAGCAAAAACGTTGTGGTCAATTCGTTGCGCGGCGTGTGGGCGATAATCAGGGCGTGCAGCAGTGAGGCCAGTAACCAGGCCTGCGCCATAATCAGCAGGCCGCTTGCCAGGCCGAGCATCAGTGATAGTCGTAGCCAGCGGTGCGCCAGACGGCTTTGCTGTTTCAGCCAGCGGGTCAGTTCTCGTTGTCGGGTATCTTTCATCAGGTGCCGATCGCTTCCAGTTGATACATGAAAATAACGCTTATATAACCGCCACTTAACACAATTGTGAGCGTAACGGCTGCGATGCGCCATGTTACCGCGGCGGCGGGGTTGTGCAAACGAAAAGCAGACGACGGAATAGGGTGTCGATCAATTTTTGCAATGACCAACGGCAATAAAAAACCCGGACGCGATCACGTCCGGGTTGGCATTAACGGTAATCAGAGCTTACTTGACGAGGGCGTCCAGATAACGTTCGGCGTCCAGTGCCGCCATGCAACCGGTGCCGGCGGAGGTAATCGCCTGGCGATAGATGTGGTCCATGACGTCCCCGGCGGCGAACACACCGGGAATACTGGTTTGAGTCGCGTTACCGTGGATACCGGATTGCACCTTGATGTAGCCGTTTTCCAGTTCTAACTGATCGCCGAATATGGCGGTATTCGGGCTGTGGCCGATAGCGATAAACACACCCGCGACATCCAACTGCTCGGTTGCGTCGCCGGCGGCGTCGCGCAGACGCACGCCGGTCACGCCCATATCGTCGCCCAGCACTTCATCCAGCGTGCGATTGGTATGCAGCACGATATTGCCGCTGCTGACCTTGGCCATCAGGCGGTCGATCAGGATTTTCTCCGCGCGGAAGCTGTCGCGACGGTGGATCAAATTTACTTCGGCGGCGATGTTGGACAGATACAGCGCTTCTTCCACCGCCGTGTTGCCGCCGCCGACTACCGCGACCTTCTGGTTACGATAGAAAAAACCATCGCAGGTCGCGCAGGCGGAAACACCTTTCCCTTTGAACGCGTCTTCGGACGGCAATCCCAGATAGCGGGCGGACGCGCCGGTGGCGATGATCAATGCATCGCAGGTGTACTCATCGCTGTCGCCGAACAGGTGGAACGGGCGGGTCTGCAGGTCGACGCGCGTGATGTGATCAAAGACGATTTCGGTATTAAATTTGGCGGCATGGGCGTGCATACGCTCCATCAACAACGGACCGGTCAGATCGTCCGGGTCGCCGGGCCAGTTTTCCACTTCGGTGGTGGTCGTCAACTGACCGCCTTTTTCCATACCGGTGATCAGTAACGGATTTAGGTTTGCCCGCGCAGCGTAGACCGCGGCGGTATAGCCTGCCGGGCCTGAACCCAGAATCAATAATTTACGGTGTTTGGCAGTGCTCATGAGTTCCTCATTCACTCGAACGGACGACATAACCAATTGTAAGGAAATTACCTGCGTAAAAAAAGTGTGGCGGAATGTTGTTGGCTATCGGTTCAATCGTTACGAAAGGTTGACAGGGGACCGCTTATAACCTGACGGCGGGCGGGTAACGTGTGAAAACGCTGCCCGAATAGACCGTCAGGCGCGAATCTGGCACTTTCTTCTGATTTTAATTGTTTTACTTTGACAATCGGCTGCGCTTTTGCGAAAACATCCTTGGAAGAGGAAATATTTTGTATGTGAATAGTTAAATGCTCCGGCTTTTATGCGTTTGGGGTCTAGAGCGGCGGCGTTGTCTGCCGATGGATAACCGGCGTTTCACGAGGTTTCCGGGAGGCGCGGTCGGAACAGTTAATGAACACACTACAAAAGGCAGGGGTCTTCTTTAGGGGTGGCTCTGGTACATTGAGGTTGGTCAGAGACAGCGGTTAAACAGGGAAGGATGAAGAGAGACAATAAGAATGGTAGACACGAAAAAACGTCCGGGAAAAGATCTTGATCGTATCGATCGCAATATCCTGAACGAATTGCAAAAAGATGGACGTATCTCCAATGTGGAGCTTTCCAAGCGAGTCGGCCTTTCGCCAACTCCTTGTCTGGAGCGCGTTCGTCGTCTGGAACGACAGGGTTTTATCAATGGTTATACCGCGCTGCTGAACCCGCATTATCTGGATGCGTCATTGCTGGTGTTCGTCGAGATCACCCTCAACCGCGGCGCGCCGGATGTGTTTGAACAGTTCAACGCAGCCGTGCAGAAGCTTGAGGAAATTCAGGAGTGTCATCTGGTTTCCGGGGATTTTGACTATTTGCTCAAAACCCGCGTGCCGGATATGTCGGCATACCGTAAGTTGCTGGGAGAAACGCTGTTGCGTCTGCCGGGCGTAAACGATACCCGCACCTATGTGGTGATGGAAGAAGTGAAGCAAAGCAACCGGCTGGTCATCAAGACCCGCTGACGGCAAGGGTGCATAACCCGATAAATTCAGCTACACTCCTGTGAATATGTACAGTATGGCGCCGGGGAAGACTCGGCGCTTTATCATGAAACATTTACAGGGAACCTGGAGAGACGCTTGAGCCAGGAATATACAGAAGATAAAGACGTCACGCTGAAAAAACTCAGCGCGGGTCGACGTTTACTGGAAGCGATGTTAATCGTTGTGGTGCTTTTTGCCATTTATCTGGCGGTGGCGCTGCTGAGTTTCAGTCCCTCGGATCCTAGCTGGTCGCAAACCGCCTGGCATGAACCGATTCACAATCTGGGGGGCGGGGTAGGCGCCTGGCTGGCGGACACCCTGTTTTTCATTTTCGGCGTACTGGCATATGCCATTCCCGTGGTGATGGTGTCGTTGTGCTGGGTGATTCATCGCCAGCGCGGCCAACGCGCCACGCTGGATTACTTTACCCTTTCACTGCGCCTGATCGGCACGCTGGCCCTGATTCTGACCTCGTGCGGGCTGGCGGCGCTCAACGTGGATGACATCTACTATTTTGCCTCCGGCGGGGTGCTGGGCAGTTTGCTCAGTAGCTCGATGATTCCGCGCTTCAATAACATTGGCGGCACCATGATTCTGCTGTGCGTCTGGGCCGCCGGGCTGACGCTGTTCACCGGCTGGTCCTGGTTGACGATCGCAGAAAAACTCGGCGCCGGGGTGATGGGGTGTTTGACGCTGTTTTCCGGCCGTCGGCGTGAAGATGACTATCTTTACGACGATGACGACGAAGATATTGATGAATCACCGGCAGAGGCGCGAAAAGACGCCCATCGTACAGCCGCGCCTCACGAAACAGAACCCGCTGCTATATCGTCATCATCGTCATCGGCAGAGGAAGATGACGATGACGTGCTGTTTTCCGCCCCGGGCGTGACGGCGACGTCAGGCGCGGTTGCCGCCGCCGCATCAGTAGCCGCCGAGATGCCGACTGCAGACGAGGCGAGTGAGCGTGCATTTGCCACTGCGGCAGCGCCTGATGCGGAGCCGGTATTGAAGCCACATCCTGAACCGATAGCCGTTACGCCGTTCGCCGAGCCTGAATCCTATGTTCCGCCGGTTGCAACGCCTGCGCCTGAATTCAGACCGGGGGTTGATATCTCGGCGGTATCGCCGTTGACGCCGGCGTCCGCGGGAATCATGCCCGCGCCAGTTAACCTTGCTTCATCACTGTCTGAACCATTGCCTGACTGGCAACCGCTGACCGTGCAGGCTGACGATCGCATCGCCCGTACGGCTGCTGCGGCGGTCACGGCGGCGACGATCGTTTCGGGAAGCGCTGAAGCTGCCCCGGCACCGAAATCGGAATCGCAGAATGCGACGCTGTTCATGCCGGCGTTTACCACCGATGAAGACAACAACCCGCAGGTCAAGCGTGGTATGGGGCCGGAATTGCCGCGACCAAATCCGGTGCGTATTCCCACCCGCCGTGAACTGGCATCGTACGGGATCAAACTGCCTTCGCAGCGACTGGCCGAACAGCAGGCCCGTGAGGCGGAGCAACAGGCGCAGTCCACCCACGTTGAGCAAACCGGCGCGTTGACGCCATTTGCCGCGCACGCGCCTTTGCCGGACGACGAGACCGCGCAGACGGCGCTGCCTGAGGATGAGCAAGATGCGTTGATACAAGACGCGGCGTTGCGGCAGGCGTTTGCCGACCAGCAACGCGAACGCTACGGCGAGAGCTATCCCGATCATGAAGAAGATGAGGAAACGCTGTTGCAGGCACAGCTGGCGCGTGATTTTGCCGACATGCAGCGTTCCCGCTACGCAGAAGAGCGTGAGCTGGATACGAAGCAGGATGAGCCGGCGATTTTTGCGGCTGAACCGCCCGCGCTGACGCCCGCTGTTGCAGAAACCAGACAGCCTGACCTGAAGCCTAAAACCGAGTCCCCGCTGGACAGCGCCTTCGCCATTTCGCCCTTTGCCGATCTGGTGGATGACGGTCCGGTAGAGCCGCTGTTTACGCTGCCGCCGCAGGAAAGTTTCCCGGATGAACCGCGGTACGTTCAATCGTCTGCGTTGCAGACCGTCGCACCGATTGAATATGAAGCGGAAGCCGAATCGCCGTCGTCAATTATGGACAGCCTGATTCACCCGTTCCTGATGCGTAATGATCAGCCGTTGCATAAACCGACGACGCCATTGCCGTCGCTGGACCTGCTGACGCCGCCTTCCATGAACGACGCGCCGGTGGACCGTGACGCGCTGGATGACATGGCGCGCCTGATCGAAACCCGGCTGGCGGATTACCGCGTCAAAGCCACGGTGGTGGATTACCACCCGGGGCCGGTGATCACGCGATTTGAGCTGGATCTGGCACCGGGCGTCAAGGCGGCCCGCATCTCCAATCTGGCCAGAGATCTGGCGCGTTCATTGTCGGTCGTGGCGGTGCGTATTGTTGAGGTTATCCCCGGCAAACCCTACGTCGGTCTTGAGCTGCCAAATCGTCATCGCCAGACGGTATTCCTGCGGGAAGTGCTGGATTGCGACCGATTCCGCGACAACGCTTCGCCGCTGGCGATAGTGCTCGGTAAGGACATTTCCGGGCAGCCGGTGGTGGCCGATCTGGCGAAAATGCCGCACCTGCTGGTGGCGGGTACCACCGGTTCCGGTAAGTCGGTCGGCGTCAACGCCATGATTATCAGCATGCTGTACAAGGCGACGCCGGCGGATGTGCGTTTCATTATGATCGACCCGAAAATGCTGGAACTGTCGGTGTATGAGGGGATTCCGCATCTGCTTACCGAAGTCGTGACGGACATGAAAGACGCCGCCAATGCTTTGCGCTGGTGTGTGGGGGAGATGGAGCGTCGCTACAAGCTGATGTCGGCGCTTGGCGTGCGTAACCTCAGCGGTTATAACGAGCGCGTGATGCAGGCGGAAGCGATGGGACGTCCGGTGCCTGATCCGTTCTGGAAGCCGGGTGACAGCATGGATACTCAGCCGCCGGTATTGGAAAAGCTGCCGTATATCGTGGTGATGGTGGACGAGTTCGCCGACCTGATGATGGCGGTGGGCAAAAAAGTGGAAGAGCTGATCGCTCGTCTGGCTCAGAAGGCGCGCGCCGCCGGGATTCATCTGGTGCTGGCGACGCAGCGCCCGTCGGTGGATGTCATTACTGGCCTTATCAAGGCCAATATTCCTACCCGTATCGCTTTTACCGTATCAAGCAAGATCGACTCACGCACTATCCTCGATCAGGGCGGTGCGGAGTCGCTGCTTGGGATGGGGGATATGCTGTACATGGCGCCTAACTCCTCAATTCCGATTCGTGTTCACGGCGCGTTCGTACGCGATCAGGAAGTGCATGCCGTGGTACAGGACTGGAAGGCGCGCGGTCGTCCGGAGTATATCGATAACATTATCAGCGGCGATGACGACGGCGAGGGCGGCAGCCTTGGCTTTGATGGCGACGAAGATCTGGATCCGCTGTTTGATCAGGCGGTGGCTTTTGTGGTGGAAAAACGTCGCGCTTCGATTTCCGGGGTGCAGCGTCAGTTCCGCATCGGCTATAACCGCGCGGCCCGCATTGTCGAGCAGATGGAGATGCAGGGCATTGTCAGCGCTCCTGGCCATAACGGCAATCGCGAGGTGCTGGCGCCGCCGCCGATGGAGTAATGTTCGGCGCGGTGTATGTCCCTGCAAAGAAGCGTAAAAATATTGGATAACAGACAATTCGCCTGTCATGCCATGCCCGGCTGGGCTACATTAGCGTTCAACTGAAGCAGCGTTTAACTGAAGTAGCGTTCAACTGAAATCGGCTCCCGTCGGGAGCCGCGATGCGGTAAGAGCACGCAAAGGATTTTTTGTATGATAAGAACAGGATTGATAGCTGGTTGTTTACTGACCAGCCTGGTTTCCGGCGTAGTCTATGCCGATGCGGCCGGTGATTTACAGAGTCGTTTGAGTAAAGTGAACAGCTTCCACGCCAGCTTCACGCAAAAAGTCACCGCCAATGATGGTGCTGCGGTGCAGGAAGGCGCTGGTGAACTGTGGGTAAAACGCCCGAATCTGTTTAACTGGAAAACTACCTCACCGGACGAAAGTACGCTGGTGTCCGATGGTAAAACACTGTGGTTTTATAACCCGTTCGTCGAACAGGTGACGGCAACCTGGGTGAAGGATGCGACTGGCAATACGCCGTTCATTCTGATTACCCGCAACGATCCGAAAGACTGGGGTAAATACAATGTGAGCCAGAAAGGGGATGACTTCGACCTGACTCCCCGCGCGGCTAACGGCAATCTGAAACAGTTTTCCATCAACGTGAGCAGCGACGGCACGATCCATGGATTTACCGCCACCGAACAGGATGGGCAGCGCAGCGCCTATACGCTGAAGAATCAGCAAAATGGCGAGGCGGATGCCGCGAAGTTCCGCTTTACGCCGCCGAAAGGCGTAGCGGTGGACGACCAGCGTCAGTGAGGCGTGTGTGAGCAACCTGTCACTCGATTTTTCCAGTAATCAGTTCCAGCCGCTGGCCGCGCGGATGAGGCCGGCCAAGCTGGCGCAATATATCGGTCAACAGCATCTGTTGGGGCCTGGCAAACCGCTGCCGCGCGCGATTGAAGCGGGGCAACTTCACTCCATGATTCTGTGGGGGCCGCCGGGGACTGGAAAAACGACGCTGGCCGAGTTGATTGGTCGTTACGGGCAGGCCGATGTGGAGCGGATTTCCGCCGTGACCTCCGGCATCAAGGAAATTCGCGAGGCGATTGAGCGTGCGCGCCAGAACCGGGATGCCGGGCGCCGTACCATCCTGTTTGTGGACGAAGTGCATCGCTTCAATAAAAGCCAGCAGGACGCCTTTCTGCCGCACATTGAAGACGGCACCATCACCTTTATTGGCGCCACCACTGAGAACCCGTCGTTTGAACTGAACTCGGCGCTGTTGTCCCGTGCTCGTGTCTATCTGCTTAAGGCGCTGAGCGCCGACGATATCGAGCAGGTGCTGGATCAGGCGTTGCAGGACAAGGAACGGGGGCTGGGCGGGCAGCAGATTGTTCTGCCGGACGACACCCGCCGCCTGCTGGCTGAGCTGGTAAACGGCGATGCCCGGCGCTCGCTGAATCTACTGGAAATGATGGCCGATATGGCGGAAGTGGACGCCAGCGGCCAACGCGTATTGACATCGGCCTTGCTGAAGGAAGTATCCGGTGAACGTAGCGCCCGTTTCGACAACAAAGGCGATCGCTATTACGACCTGATTTCCGCGCTGCATAAATCGGTGCGCGGTTCGGCGCCGGATGCCGCCTTGTACTGGTATGCCCGTATCATCACCGCCGGTGGCGATCCTTTGTATGTCGCGCGGCGTTTGCTGGCTATCGCGTCTGAAGATGTGGGCAACGCCGATCCACGGGCGATGCAGGTAGCGATTGCCGCCTGGGATTGTTTCACCCGCGTCGGTCCGGCGGAGGGAGAGCGCGCCATCGCTCAGGCGATAGTCTATCTGGCGTGTGCGCCGAAGAGTAATGCGGTGTATACCGCGTTTAAATCGGCGATGCATGATGCCCGCGAGAAGCCGGATTACGACGTGCCGGAGCACTTGCGCAATGCGCCAACCCGCCTGATGAAAGAGATGGGGCTGGGCGCCGAATATCGCTATGCGCATGATGAAGATAACGCTTACGCCGCCGGTGAAGTGTATTTCCCGCCTGAAATGGCAGAAACGCACTACTATCAGCCGACTTCGCGGGGTTTGGAAGCCAAGATTGGCGAAAAGCTGGCCTGGCTCGCTGCTCAGGATCAAAATAGCCCGACAAAACGCTACCGCTAGCATTAACGTTGCGGTAAGGTTATTCCGAGATTTTCTGCTGCACGGCGCCGCTGTCGGCGCCCTGTAATTATCAATATCCCCTTAATAATACAAGCACAGGACTAGCATGCTCGATCCCAATTTACTGCGTAATGAGCTAGACGCAGTTGCCGAAAAATTACTGGCTCGCCGAAATTTTAAACTGGATGTGGAAGCGCTGCGTACGCTGGAAGAACGCCGTAAAGTGCTTCAGGTTGAAACAGAAAATTTGCAGGCAGAACGTAACTCCCGATCGAAAGAGATCGGAGCGGCTAAATCGCGTGGGGAAGACATTGAACCGTTGCGACGCGACGTAAATGAATTGGGCGAGAAACTGGACGCAGCCAAAGCTGAATTGCAGCAGGTGCTGAATGACATTGAAACGATTTCCCTGATGATTCCCAACATGCCGGATGATTGTGTCCCGCCTGGTAAAGATGATTCGGAAAATCAGGAAGTGATGCGCTGGGGCGAACCGCGTCAGTTTGACTTTCCGGTGCGCGACCATGTGGATTTAGGGGAACTGACCGGTGGCCTGAGCATGGCGCTTGGGGTAAAACTGACCGGTGCCCGTTTCTCGGTGATGAAAGGTCAGGTTGCCCGCCTGCATCGCGCACTGGCGCAGTTCATGCTCAACCTGCATACCGCCGAGCATGGCTATGAGGAAGCGTATGTTCCTTATCTGGTCAACCATGCCACGCTGTATGGCACGGGGCAGTTACCTAAGTTTAAAGAGGATTTGTTCCATACCCGCCCGCTGGAAGAAGAAGCGGAAAGCAGTAACTACGCGTTGATTCCTACCGCGGAAGTGCCGTTAACCAATCTGGTGCGTGACGAAATTCTGGATGAAGAGTCGCTGCCGATCAAACTGACCGCACACACGCCGTGTTTCCGCTCTGAGGCCGGGTCGTATGGTCGGGATATGCGCGGTCTGATACGTGTACACCAGTTTGATAAGGTGGAAATGGTGCAGATCGTCCGTCCGGAGGATTCCATGCAGGCGCTGGAGGAATTAACCAGCCATGCGGAGAAAGTGCTGCAACTGCTGAAACTGCCGTATCGCAAGGTGCTGCTGTGCAGCGGCGACATGGGGTTTGGCGCCTGCAAAACCTACGATTTAGAAGTCTGGCTGCCGGCGCAAAATACCTACCGTGAAATCTCTTCCTGCTCTAACTGTGGGGATTTTCAGGCGCGTCGCATGCTGGCGCGCTGTCGCAGCAAGGGTGATAAGAAAACCCGTTTGGTGCACACCCTGAACGGTTCCGGTCTGGCGGTCGGGCGCGCGTTGGTCGCGGTGCTGGAAAACTACCAGCAGGCTGATGGCCGAATTGAAGTGCCGGAAGTGCTGCGCCCGTATATGAATGGCCTGCAGTTTATCGGGTAACGCCATCAACCTCGACAGCGTTTACTCTCTCGTTAAAGCGTCCTTCGGGGCGCTTTTTTTATGGCTGAAATCACACCTCGCCGCGGTCATAGCGCGCGGAATTGTCTGATTCCGCGCGGATATCGGTATGGATAAGAGGATTCAGGCATCCTCTTATGGAGCGCCGGCTCGCAGGGTTCTAAGTTTTTTGTCGTTGCACTGGCCGGAGCTGACTCAACTGAGGAAAGAACGGGTGGTGGCAGGATGAGAGCAAGGGGGGAAACCTCCTGAAGACAGAGTCAACGAGGTGATTTATGCCAAGACATATCGTTAGCCTGACCGGGCGGTTGCTAGGCGCTTTACTCTATTACGCGCCGGATGATGAACACAACGTAGCGTGTATTGAACGCCTGAGACATCAGATGTGGCAACAGACATGGCCGTGTGGAAACCGGGCTGATATTGCCATTGCCGCCCGGCAAATTCAGCTTGGCTTGCAGCCGGGCTACGATGAAACGTTGTCGGTGGCCTGGCGGCGATTATTCAACAGCGGCGAGGGCGTGCCGGCGCCGCCCTGGGGGTCGGTATACCTTGACCGGCAAAACGTGTTGTTTGGTGATTCGACACTGGCGTTGCGCCGCTGGTTGCGAGAGCTGGGGATAGAGCCGCGTTGCGATCGGCACGAGCCGGAGGACCATATTGGCCTGATGCTGATGCTGGCAGCGTGGTGTGCGGAGAATCAGCCGGACAGCCTGTCGGAATTGCTTACCGAGCATTTGCTTCCCTGGGCGATGCGCTATCTGGATTTGCTGGAGTGTCACTGTCGTCACCCGTTTTATCAGGGCGTGGCGCGGTTAACCCGCATCACGCTGCAGGATTGGCAGGCACGCTTCCAGCTAATCCAGATGGAAAAAGCATTGTTTTATTGAATAGCGTTGTTATCGAACGGTGTTTTTGGAGTGGGTTGTGCTTGATTGAATGTTGTCTTTACAGCCTGCTGGCAATACCGTCGGTACAATGTCTGATGGCGAGTCGGCGTCTGGTTTGCAGAAATACACGGCTCGCTGCGCATCCCATGACGAATAGGGACAGTCACGGTATGTCGCTGTTAACCGTAGCGGGCGGCGCGCTGCCAGGCAGGCCGCGCCCGCATCGCTTCGAGTAAGCGCCAGAGATTGGCGTGTGACGGGGTGAGCCAGCCGCGCTGGGCGGCAATATCCAGTGGGAATCCCATCATGATGTCCGCGGCTGAAAACGCATCGCCTGCCAGCCAGGGAAATTTTCCGACTTCCTGTTCCAAAAATCCATAGTGCAGATTGAGTTGGGTGCTGACCATGCCGCGAATCGGCCAGCCAAAAGGTCCCATTTTGTGAGCGACCAGTTTCAGCAGCATGGCCGACATCAGCGAACCTTCAGCGTAGTGCATCCAGTAGCGATAGCGCCAGATGTTTGGGCTGTCGCTCGGCGGAGCCAGCTGCGGGCCAAATGTGGCCACCAAATATTCCAGGATTAAACCGGTTTCCGCCAGCACCTGACCATCGTGTTCAACTACCGGCGCTTTCCCCAGCGGATGAATATCCCGCAAGGCATGTGGGGCGCGCAGGGTGGCTTTGTTGCGCTGATAATTGATGACGTCGTAAGGGACATCCAGCTCTTCCAGTAGCCATAAAACCCGCTGTGAGCGGGAGCCATTCAAATGATGAACACGAATCATGGGGAACGTCCTGTCGGCAGGGGGGAAATACTGCGATGTCACACCGCGGGCGGCGACAAAAAGAGAGGACTAAAACCCATTTTCTTTCTGCCGTGTGGCTGTATTTTTTTGCCAGCGGTACAGGCAACCCGCTGTTTCCAATCGCGTGGTCGTGGTGGAAAAGCGGGTTGGGCGCAGCTTACTGATTGTCTGCCACCAGTTTTACCAGGTAGTCATGCCAGTCGTCAGGGCGACCCAGCCAGGGAGCAATATTCAGCGTGGTGAAGATATCGTCTACCGCGAAGACCAGCGTCGGAAAACCCGCACCGCCCGACTGGGTAAGCCATTGGCGGCTCTCTTCGATATGTTTGCGAGTCGGCAGACCGCGCCAGTGGGTACACGCGTTTTCGAAATCGTCCAGCGACAGACCGATTTCTACCGCCATTTTCATCAGGACAGGAGGGTCGGAGATGCGCAGACCCTCGACATAGTGGGCGCGTTGCAGGCGTTCAAGCAGGTCGAGTCCCCGGCCGCCCAGTTCCTCCGCCGCCAGAATCGCTGTCGTTGGCGGTTCAGAGTCCAGCGTTGCCGTCACGTCCCAGAGCAGGCCGTTGAAATAGCCATCGCCAAACGGTTGACCGCTCATCTGGGCAATGCGGCGGTCATGCGGTTGAACATAATCCCGCCATTCCGGGGTAATGCGGCGTCGGTTCGGTCCGGTCATCATGCCGCCGGCGTGCAGCACAACAGGCAACCCTTCGATTTTACGGGCTGCATGGATTAACGGCGCTGCGGCGTAACACCAACCGCACAGCGGGTCGAAGATGTAGTGTAGCCTGTTCATTCATACGCTCCGTATGTTGCCCGGGGTGTCGGGCACATCAGAAAAGGGAAAGAGACTGGTTATCGCGCCACGCGCCTTTCCGAGAGAGTGTGGGAATGGCAGCCCGTTATTATCGCCGTGTGGCGCTCTGCCTTAATTATTGTCTATTTCCTGAGAGTTAGCAGGCGATGACGTAATTTTCTGCACCCGTTCTGCGATCAGGGATCGCAAACCTGAAAGAAAAGTGACCCGCCCCGAGCCAGAGGCGAACCGCTGACGGTCGCCTCTGGTTTTTGCCTGTTGGTTCTCAGGGCCACTGCATCTCGCCTTTGATGACCTTGGCGCCCAGCTCCAGCGAGGCGGCCTCGCCGAGGTCCGGGTAGGCGCGTTTCATCGCTTCGACCAGCGCTGTACTGTTGGCCGATGATGGGACGTTTTTCTCGAAGGTCTTCAGGTACTGGCGGGTAAATTTCACATTTTTCGGCGACCAGGGCGCGGAGCCGTCTTTATTCGGCAGATAGTGGCTCGGCACTACGGTAGTCGGTTTAAGCTTATCGATCGCGTCCAGATCCGCCAGCCAGTGTTGACGCGAGGTAACCGTCTGGGTATCCGCTGCCCATACATGGATATTCGCCGCGGTATGCACGCCGCCGACGACGGCTTTCAGCGAAGGAATCCAGACGAAAGTGCGGTCCGGCGTTGCGCCTTTCAGGCCAACGATGTCAATCGCGTTGCCTTCGAGTGTCAAATGGTCCGCGTTTAGTGCCTGCGGCACCACGACCTGTTTTGGCGCGTTCTCTTTCAGAATCGGTCCCCAGTAAGCCACCTTTTTGTCCCTGGTGGCGTTGATGGCGGAGATGGTCTGCGGCGTAGCGACGATCTGCGCGGTAGGGAATGCGGCTTTCAGCACATCCAGTCCGAAATAAAAATCCGGATCACTGTGGCTGATATAGATGGTTCTCAGGTTCTTTCCGGTGGCGCGGATTTTTTCCACCAGCTTTTCGGCATCGTTACGCTGGAACTGGGCGTCGATCAGCAAGGCATCATGTTCACCGGTAATGATTTCAGACGATACCGGGAAGACTGATTTTTCACCGGGGTTGTAAACCTCCATCTTCAGGGCAGCGGAGGCGGAAAACGCCATGGAAGCGAATAGGGTGGCGAGCAGGGTTTGTTTTAACATGGTAATACACCTTTCTGAATAAGATGGCGTCATGGTAAATTTCATTTTAGTAAAGAAAAACTCTGTCTGCCGGACAGCTTTGTTGCATAAAACGGACGAATGATGGATAGAATTACCGCTGCGCAGGTCTTTGTCGCCATAACCGAGCAGGGTAGCCTAACGGGGGCGGCGCAGGCGCTGGAGATGTCGCGCGCCATGGTGACGCGCTATCTGGCCGAAATGGAACGCTGGGCTGAAGCCCGATTATTACATCGCAGCACCCGGCAACTGAGCCTGACCAGCGAGGGTGAGGCGGTATTGCGGCACTGCCGTGAATTGATTGCGGTGTCGCAAAAACTGGAGATGCCTTCCCGCGGTAGAAAGGAACCCTCCGGGCTAATGCGATTGACCTGCTCCCCGTCACTGGCGCAAACGACGCTGGTGGCGGCGATCACCACCTATCTGCGGCGTTATCCCAAGACGGCCGTTGACCTGCAGGTGGCGAGTCAGACCCTGAATCTGATCGAGGAGCGTATCGATCTGGCGATTCGCATTACCAGCCAATTGGACTCGGGGCTCATCGCCCGCCGGCTGGGGGGATGCCCGTCGGTGGTGTGCGCGGCGCCATCCTATCTGGCCGAACATGGCACGCCGCAGCGTGTGGAGGATCTGGCGGTGCATAACTGCCTGACCTATTCCTTTTTTGGCAAGAGCCTGTGGCGTTTTACCCGCAAAGTTGAGGCCGTGGCGATACCGGTCAGCGGCAGTTTCAGCGCCAATGACTCGCTGATGTTGCTGGAGGCGGCGTTGAATGGCGCAGGCGTAAGTCTGCAACCGGTTTATTCCGTCACGGATCTGATCGCCAGCAAGCGGCTTATTGCCCTGTTTCCCGAAGTACAACCACAGGAACTGGACATTTATGCGGTTTATCACTCCCGTGAACGTATGCCGTCCGCACTGCGGGCATTGGTGGATTTTCTGGCGGAATGGTTCGATAGCAACCTGGAATGGAAACGGGTTTCTCGCCGCTGAAACGAACCTGTATCGACAGATGAGCAAATTGTGCGGCAGCGGATAACAAGGCGATTGACTTTGCCATTGCCAGTGGCATGATGCGCGCAAAATATCCTCTCTTTCCGGTTTGTCTCTCCATGTCAACCTATACGCGCCCGGTGTTACTGCTGCTCTGCGGGCTGTTGCTGCTTACTGTTTGTCTGGCCGTTTTGAATACGCTGGTGCCGTTATGGCTCAATGATCGTCAATTGCCGGTCTGGCAGGTCGGCGTGGTAGGTTCGGCCTATTTTAGCGGCAACTTGCTGGGAACGCTGGTGGCTGGCGGGTTGATTCGGCTCTATGGTTTTAACCGCAGTTATTATCTGGCTACCCTGATGTTTGGGCTGGCGACCGCAGCGCTGGCGTTGTCGCCGGATGTCGGGAGCTGGATGCTGTGGCGCTTTGTCGCCGGTGTCGCTTGCGCGCTGATTTGGGTGATAGTGGAAAGCGCGCTGTTGTGCAGTGGTAATGCGCTCAACCGGGGGCAACTGCTGGCTGCTTACATGATGGCCTACTATCTGGGCAGCGTAGTAGGGCAACTGCTGTTGGGGATGGTGCCAACCGCATTATTCAGCATTTTGCCCTGGCTGGTGGCGTTGACGCTGCTGGCGGTGCTGCCGCTGTTGTTTGCCCGCATTCCGCCGCCGCAGCCCGTCACTCAGCGCGTCAATGTCTGGCGCATGTTGCGTTATCGTACCGCCCGACTAGGCATTCAGGGATGCGTGATTTCCGGGATCATTCTTGGCTCCTTGTATGGCTTGATGCCGCTATATCTGGCCCATCAGGGCATGAGCGATGCTAACGTCGGCTACTGGATGGCGTTATTGATCAGCGCCGGCATCCTCGGGCAGTGGCCGGTCGGGCGGATGGCGGATCGTTATGGGCGATTATCGGTACTGCGGGTGCTGGTTTTCGCCGTCATTCTCGGCTCGCTGGTCATGCTGGCTCCGGGGCGATACAGCATGGCTCCGTCGCTGTTTCTGCTCGGCGCCGCCGGGTTCACGTTATATCCGGTGGCGATGTCGTGGGCGTGTGAAAAGGTGGCGCCCAGCGAGCTGGTAGCCATGAATCAGGCGTTGTTGCTCAGTTATACCATCGGCAGCCTGTGTGGCCCGAGCCTGGCGGCAATGCTGATGCAGACTTATTCCGACCAGTTGTTGTTCGTACTTATTGCGGCGGTATCGCTGGGATACCTGATCATATTGATGAAGAAAGCCGATCATCATCCCCGGCCGCTGGCGGTGTGAGCGCGTGATTTCAGGTCCGACTACTTCATGACTGGCGACGACGGCCGGTCAGGGAAAGTTGCCCGGCCTCAACGATATTGTTCCACAATACTTCGGCGACCGGGCTCAGCCGCTGTTTGGCATTGCGGACCAGATAAAAAATACTGCTGAGTTGCAGGCTATCCGGCGCGATGGCGGTCAGTTTCCCCTCCTGTACCCAGCGAGAAGCGTAGTGGTCCGGCAGAAAACCTACATGGGTGCCGGCCAGAATCAGTAGCATGCAACCTTCCTCGTTACAGACTATGCTCTGTTGCCCCTGTTTGGCTACTGGCCCCAGCTGTTTGCAGACTTCACTTATGGGGTAACCGCTAATCAGCAGCCGTTTCGGGTTCAGAGTGCCGTTGCGCCACTCTTGTTCGATGCGTTCGGCGTGTTCAACGGCGGCGTAAAATGAACTGTGCTCAATAAATGCGGGCTGGAAGAAAAGATCCGGCGGCGCATCGGCCGGCAGAACCGTTAATACCACATCCAGCTCGCTGTTGCGCAGTCGTTCCATCAGGGCATGATGGTCGCTGATGCTCAGGTTCATTGAGACATCGGGACTTAGCTCGAACAGGCGGCGAATTGCCAGCGCAACGGCTTGATCCGGATGAGAAACGATATTATCCAGACAACCAATCCGCACCTCGCCTATCAGTTCATGTTTGATGCGGGCCAGACGGTTGGCGAAGTCATCCAGCGTGGCAATCACCGATCGCGCTTCCTGATAGACCACTTCACCTTCGGTAGTTAGCGAGAAACCACCGCGGCCGCGTTCACACAAAATCAACCCCAACGTGTCTTCCAGCCGGGAAAGGTAGTGGCTTAGTACCGGCTGGCTCAGCCCGGTGGCGTCTTGTGCGTTGGTGATGCCTTTTTTCTCAACAATTTTGCAGAATAGTTTCAGCCAGCGAATTTCCAGTTTGTCGAGCCGCATAATGAATGTGCCCCTGAACACATAGCCATTTTAACTGTTAGCATTGAAATAAATCGATTTTATTCAATGTATTTTCCCTTTATGGTACGCGCAAGCCGCTCGATTTGGGCGGTATTCGCACTGCAATAATGTGGCTTATGCACGACACCTAGGTTCTTTTTCAGTATGCCGCATCGGGCTGGGTATACTATTGCCTGCCATATAATATCTATGATTATTTGTTTCTCCGCCGTGAGTTTGCTTCTGATTGTTGCGGGAAGAAAAAAGCACGACAAAACAAGGTTACAGTAAAGCAAGGCCAGTCATTCCACGCGAGCGATGAACATAAAACACTGTGCCTCAAAAGGCGTGGAATTTCAGACATACTATCTCGCTGATTGTGGCGCGTGGTAAGCATGGATATTTTAGAAAGGCGGCTTGGTCACGAGTTATCGGCCGATATTTGGCGGGTAGATTGCAGGGTGTCGATGATCAACGCCAGCCGGTGATCGTTTGCGGCTGACGTTAACGCTGGCTGGCGAAAAAATAGCTTCGGTAGAGAGGCGCATTCGGCGCTGATTCAACCGGCGCCATTCTTCACCGAGGACAGGGGGGGTTAGTACACCACTTTGTGACCATAACTGGTCAGAATAGACTTGATGCGGTCCATGGTGTCTGCTTTGGGCGGTTTGACGCCGTCCAGCTTGTACTCCTCGCCCATAGCCGTCCACTTGTGTTTGCCCAGTTCGTGGTAAGGCAACAGCTCGATTTTTTCAATGTTGTGCATGTCTTTAGTGAACTCCCCCAACTGGTGAGCGGAAGCGTCGTCATCGCTCCAGCCGGGGACCACCACATAGCGAATCCAGGTTCTCTGGTTACGCTTGGCAAGATAACGGGCAAAATCCAGCGTACGGTGATTAGATACCCCGACCAGATTTTGGTGCACCTCATCGTTGAGTTGCTTAAGGTCAAGCATCACCAAATCCGTCACGTCCAGCAGTTCGTCAATAACCGGGTCGTAACGGCGGACAAAACCGTTGGTGTCCAGACAGGTATTAATACCTTGCTCGTGACAGGCGCGGAACCAGTCACGAACGAATTCTGCCTGCAGAATGGCCTCGCCGCCGGATGCCGTTACGCCGCCGCCGGACGCATTCATAAAATGGCGATAGGTCACCACTTCCTTCATCAATTCTTCTACGGTAACTTCCTTGCCGCCATGGGTATCCCAGGTGTCGCGGTTGTGGCAGTAGAGGCAACGCATCAGGCAACCCTGAAAAAAAGTGATAAAGCGAATACCGGGACCGTCTACGGTACCGCAGGATTCGAAAGAGTGAATGCGACCAATAACTGACATGCAAGGTTTCTCCAGGTTGGGCCGAGAAATAGCGGCCTTCGTGAGCGCAGTAGCGGAGCTGCGGCGCGGACGGCCACAGCATTCGCTCTGCGTCGAATCTGTTTTGTCAGCCCGCCAGCCGGGATTCGGTAGCCGGCTGACAAAACAGGTTCTGATTATTCCGGCGGGAGTGGTGAAAAAATTTCCGGGAGAAATTTTTAACGCCGCTTGCGGCGGCCCACAAGGGAGACGGGCAGGATACCCGCTATAAAAAGGCCCCACCGATGTGGAGCCTTTAGTTTACGCCTTTTCAGACAGACATGTAATTACATAGACTGAGTGAAAGTACGGGTAATGACGTCCTGCTGCTGTTCTTTGGTCAGCGAGTTGAAGCGAACGGCATAACCGGATACACGGATGGTCAACTGCGGATATTTTTCCGGGTTTTCCATCGCATCCAGCAGCATTTCACGGTTCATCACGTTGACGTTCAGGTGTTGACCGCCTTCGATGCTGGCTTCGTGGTGGAAGTAACCATCCATCAGGCCTGCCAGGTTGGTTTTACGCACGTCGTCGTCTTTACCCAACGCGTTAGGCACAATCGAGAAGGTGTAGGAAATACCGTCTTTCGCGTAGGCGAACGGCAGTTTAGCCACAGAAGTCAGAGAAGCGACAGCGCCTTTCTGGTCACGACCGTGCATCGGGTTGGCACCCGGTCCGAACGGCGCACCAGCGCGACGACCATCCGGGGTATTACCGGTTTTCTTACCGTATACCACGTTGGAGGTGATGGTCAGTACGGACTGAGTCGGCGTAGCACCACGGTAGGTATTCAGTTTCTGAATTTTCTTCATGAAACGTTCAACCAGGTCGCAAGCCAGGTCATCAACGCGCGAGTCGTTGTTACCGAACTGCGGGTATTCGCCTTCGATATCGAAGTCGATAGCCAGACCGTTTTCGTCACGAACCGGTTTCACTTTGGCATACTTGATAGCGGACAGGGAGTCAGCCGCTACGGACAGCCCGGCGATACCGCACGCCATGGTACGGAACACGTCACGATCGTGCAGCGCCATCAGTGAAGCTTCATAGCTGTACTTGTCGTGCATGTAGTGAATGATGTTCAGCGCGGTGACATACTGCTTAGCCAGCCAGTCCATGAAGTGATCCATACGATCCATCACTTCGTCAAAGTGCAGCACGTCGCCTTTGATCGGTTCGGATTTCGGACCCACCTGCATTTTCAGTTTTTCGTCCACGCCGCCGTTGATGGCGTACAGCATGGTTTTCGCCAGGTTAGCGCGGGCGCCGAAGAACTGCATTTGTTTACCGACTACCATCGGGCTGACGCAACAGGCGATCGCGTAATCGTCGTTGTTGAAGTCCGGACGCATCAGGTCATCGTTCTCATACTGCAGAGAAGAGGTGTCGATAGACACTTTAGCGGCGAATTTCTTGAAGTTCAGCGGCAGTTTTTCAGACCACAGAATGGTCATGTTCGGTTCCGGAGACGGCCCCATGGTGTACAGGGTGTTCAGGAAACGGAAGCTGTTTTTAGTAACCAGCGTGCGGCCGTCCAGACCCATACCCGCCAGAGACTCGGTTGCCCAGATCGGGTCGCCGGAGAACAGTTCATCGTATTCCGGGGTACGCAGGAAACGCACCATACGCAGTTTCATCACCAGATGGTCGATCAGTTCCTGAGCGTCCTGTTCGGTGATTTTGCCTGCTTTCAGGTCACGTTCGATGAAGATATCCAGGAAGGTGGAGACACGACCGAAGGACATGGCGGCGCCGTTCTGAGATTTCACCGCAGCCAGATAGCCGAAGTAAGTCCACTGAACCGCTTCTTTGGCGTTAGTTGCCGGGCCGGCGATATCGCAGCCATACTTCGCTGCCATCTCTTTGATTTGCGACAGAGCGTGGTGCTGGTCAGCGATTTCTTCACGCAGGCGGATAGTCGCTTCCAGATCTTCACCGTTTTCCAGTTTGGACTGCAGGGAAGTGAACTGGGCGAATTTGTCCGCCATCAGGTAGTCGATACCGTACAGAGCAACGCGACGGTAGTCGCCGATGATACGGCCACGGCCGTAAGCGTCCGGCAGACCGGTCAGTACGCCGGATTTACGGCAGCGCAGGATATCCGGTGTATAAACATCGAATACACCCTGGTTATGGGTTTTACGGTATTCGGTGAAGATTTTTTTCAGTTGCGGATCCAGTTCACGGCCATAAACCTTACAGGAGCCTTCAACCATTTTGATACCGCCGAACGGAATCAGCGCACGTTTCAATGGCGCATCGGTCTGCAGACCGACGATTTGTTCCAGTTTCTGGTTGATATAACCGGCATCATGAGAGGTAATGGTGGCCGCTACATTGGTATCGAAGTCAACCGGCGCGTGAGTGCGGTTTTCCTGTTTGATGCCTTCCATAACGGCATCCCACAGTTTAGTCGTTGCCGGGGTAGCACCAGCCAAAAAGGATTCATCACCTTCATACGGCGCATAGTTTTTCTGAATGAAGTCACGTACGTTGACGCCATTCTGCCATTCGCCTTTGCTAAAACCTTCCCAAGCCTGGGCGAGTTTCTGATTAAGTTCGGTCATATTACACCTACCTTTGATTTGGATTTTTATAACCCGACGTTGCGGCCGACAGCAGCTTAGTGCTGATCTCCACCGCGCAAATAGATGACCCAGTAAGTCAACCCTACCAGCAATCCACCGCCAATGATGTTGCCGATCGTGACAGGAATCAGGTTATCGACAATAAAGTTGCTGACGGTTAAGTGCTCAAACTGGCCCGGCGTCATGCTGACAGCATGCCAGAATGCATCCGGAGCGAAGTCCTTAATTATAATTCCCATTGGAATCATGAACATGTTGGCGATACTGTGCTCGAAGCCGCTGGCGACGAACATAGCGACCGGGAGGATCATGGCCAGCATTTTGTCAGTCAGAGTATGACCAGAGTAGCTCATCCAGACCGCCAGACAGACCATCAGGTTCGCCAGTATCCCGAGGCACAACGCTTCAACAAACGTATGCTCCAGCTTGTGGTTAGCCGTTTGCAGTACATTCAGCCCCCAGGCCCCATTCGCCACCATGTATTCACCGGAAAACCAGATCAGCGCCACAAAAAATAAGGCTCCGATCAGATTGCCGAAATAAACGTTGAGCCAGTTTAACCCTAACTGTTTCCAGGTAATACGGCCGCTGGCCTTGGCAATCACGGTAAGCACGGTAGAGGTAAACAGATCTGCGCCGCAGACAACCACCAGCATCAACCCCATAGAGAAGCAGATGCCTCCTACCAGTTTAGCCATACCATACGGCATGGATGAAGAACCTGTGGTGGCGGTGATATAAAAAACGAATGCAGCTGAGATGAACACGCCGGCGGTGATCGCCAGAAAAAACGCAGTAAGCGGTTGTTTTGTTGCTTTATAGACACCGGCATCTTCAGCGACTTTCGCCATCGCCGGCGGTAATAACAGGGTGAAGGGGTTGTCAGCTTTCACACTAACTCTCTCTTAAAATTTATCTACGGTGAGATACTAACAAAGGGTTATTCGGCATAATTTGACGTGGATCATACCGCTGGAATTTATTAGGCTGATCAGGAGCGGGTTTATAGGGTGTTTTTGATTTAAATTTTTGATTTATATTAAAAAATATTTTTTAAAAATTACAAAAACAGTTGAATTGAGGGGCGAGATTTACCTATTTAGCGTTAAATAAAATAAGTTTTTGTAGTGATTCTATACGTGAGTTTTATATTATTTAATTTGCCATTTACTATTTGGTAACAATGAGGCTTTTATAAAAATATATATTACGTAGCGATACCCTATATCCATATAAAAATAAGGGAATTGGCGAGGCTTCGAATAACATCAATCTGGCTGTTTAATGGTAATGCTGTGAAAAAACAGATAGGGAATGCAGCCTTTGCCTGGGCGGCAGGACTGACCGGATGACGAAAGATCATCCGGTCGTCTACAGTTCAGGCTTATTTTACCTGCCAGTGCTGGCGCTTAGCGCGTTGCAATTTCTCATAAGCAGCCAGCAACGACTGGTGGGCCGGCAGTGCTTTCAGGTCGGCATCGATGGTGAACAGGCCGTAAAAGCACTGCTCGCCGGCAATGGCGGCGCTTGCTGCGCCGACGGCGTCCTGCCCGTACATGCGTACGAACGCATCGTAGTACTGGGCGGGATCGCGTTCCGGCTCCAGTGCCAGTTGCAGCAGCGTTTGCAGACAACGGTAATAATTGCTGCGCGCCGGCGCAAAGACCGACTGATTGAAATCCAGTGACCATTCCGCCCAGCTCAATGCCTGCTCCAGGTCTCCGCCTGCCAGGGCCAGCATGGATTTCAGTTCGCCAACACGCAGTGTGAACCAGCCGTTGTCTTTGCCGGTCGCTATTCCTAACAGTTCGCGTACGCGGGTAAAGTCATCCAGTCCTTCGTCGTCCAGTTGTTGCAACAGGGCCAGATAATCCGCTTTTTCCCATTGGCTGTCTGGCAAGGACAGCAGGGTTTCGCGCAGATGCGCACCCATGCTGTTATTCGCCAGCAACAGGTCTTCCGCCGGGTAGATGTCCGACATACCCGGAACCAGAATACGGCAGGCGTAAACCGACAGATGTTCGTAATCCGCGATATATACCTCTTTGTCTTCTTTATTGAAGATCGCCATCAGCGTTGCGAACTCCTGCTCGGTGGTGCCGCTGAAGTTCCAGTCGGCGAACGCATAGTCTGCCTGATTTTTAAACAGATCCCAGGAAATCAGACCGCTGGAATCGATAAAGTGAGTTTCCAGATTGGTGTGCTCCGCCACTTCCTCATCATCGAAGGTTGGCGGCGTAAACACGTCCAGGTCTTTCAGCCCCCGGCCTTGCAGTAATTCGGTGACGGTTCGCTCCAGCGCCACACCGAAATCCGGATGGGCGCCAAACGAGGCAAAGCAGGTGCCATTGGCCGGGTTGAACAGCACAACGCAGATCACCGGGTACTGGCCGCCGAGAGAGGCGTCGTAGGCGAAAATCGGGAAACCTTCCTGCTCAAGCGTGGCAATGGCTTCCACCACGCCTGGATAACGTGACAGCACCTCGGCCGGAATCGCCGGCAGGCTAATCGCTTCGGCGATAATACGATTCTTCACATAACGTTCGAATACTTCAGACAAGCCCTGAACCCGCGCTTCATTACGGGTATTGCCGGCGGACATGCCGTTCGACACATACAGGTTGCCGACGATGTTCATCGGGATATAAACCGTCTGCTGGTCGGACTGACGGGTAAACGGCAGGGCGCAGATACCGCGGTGGTGATTGCCTGATTGCAGGTCCACCAGATCGCTGGCGATCAACTGCTGCTCCGGGTCATAAAAGGCGTGCAGACGTGCATCCAGAATGCCTTCCGGCAGGCTGTCGTCCTCGGGAAGCGGGAACCACTTCTCGTCAGGGTAATGCACGAAGTCACCTTCAGCGATCTGCTGGCCCAGATAGAAATCGGCAAAAAAGTAGTTGGTGGACAGACGTTCGAAGTACTCGCCCAGCGCGGAAGCCAGCGCGGCTTTCCGGGTCGCGCCCTTGCCATTGGTGAAGCACAGAGCGCAGTCGCGGTCACGAATATGTACCGACCAGACGTTGGGCACCGGATTCAGCCAGGAGGCTTCTTCGATGTTGAACCCCAGGTTGAGGAGCTGCTGTTGAAAACGGGCGATGGAATCTTCCAGGGCGGCGTCTTTGCCTGGGATAAACGTTTGGGTCATGGTTCGAACCTGAATGTGTGATGAGAAGGCTGCATCATACGTGGTTTTGTGTGCTGACTCTATCCTGCATGTTGCGTATTGCGCGGCGCGTTCCGACGACGATGTAACAGATGTATCGCCGGGGACGATAACAGGCGAACCAGTGCGCAAGTTTTCGGACATCAGGGGCAATAAGCGTTGCAGGCAGGAAAAACGAGTGATAAAACCGATAGCAGGGTAAACTGATGCGACTTAGACAGGTCGCTATTTATAGGTGGTGAGGGGAAATGACTCAGGTTTTTAATTTTAGTGCCGGTCCGGCCATGTTACCGGTAGAAGTGTTGCGTCGTGCAGAGCAGGAACTGTGCAACTGGCATGGGCTGGGTACATCGGTAATGGAGATCAGCCACCGCAGTAAAGAGTTCATGCAAGTGGCCGGCGAGTCTGAGCAGGATTTGCGTGATTTACTGAAAATCCCCTCGAATTATAAAGTGCTATTCTGTCATGGCGGTGCGCGTGCGCAGTTTGCGGCGGTTCCGCTCAACCTGCTGGGCGATAGCACCAAAGCCGACTATATCGATGGCGGCTACTGGGCGCACAGCTCGGTCAAGGAAGCTGAAAAATACCTTACCCCTAACGTCATTGACGTGAAAACCCGCGTTGACGGTTTGCGCGGCGTGCAACCGATGCGTGAGTGGGCGCTGTCGGATGACGCCGCCTATGTCCATTATTGCCCGAATGAAACCATTGACGGCCTGGCGATTGAAGAAACGCCGGATTTCGGCGACAAAATCGTAGTAGCGGATTACTCATCCAGCATCCTTTCCCGCCCGCTGGATGTCAGTCGCTATGGCGTGATTTACGCCGGTGCGCAGAAAAACGTAGGGCCAGCCGGTCTGACACTGGTTATCGTGCGTGAAGACCTGCTCGGCAAGGCGCGCCGTGAACTGCCGTCGATTCTGGATTACAAAACCCTGGCTGATAACGATTCCATGTTCAACACGCCGCCGACCTTTGCCTGGTATCTGTCCGGTATGGTGTTCAAGTGGTTGAAAGAGCAGGGCGGCCTGCTGGAGATGGAAAAACGTAATCAGGCCAAAGCCGATCTGTTGTATGCCGCGATCGACGGCAGTGATTTCTATCGTAACGATGTGGTGCGGGCCAACCGTTCCCGTATGAACGTGCCGTTCCAGTTGGCTGATGCCGCCCTGGATCCGGTGTTCCTGCAGGAAGCCCAGGCTGCCGGTTTGCACGCGCTGAAAGGCCACCGTGTCGTAGGCGGTATGCGTGCGTCCATCTACAATGCTATGCCGCTGGATGGCGTAAAAGCGCTGACGGAATTCATGGTCGACTTTGAGCGTCGCCACGGCTGATAAATATAGCGCGATAACGTGCTGCTTCTGATTTTAAACCCCGGTTATCTGGCCGGGGTTTTTGTGTTAACTCTTGGAGAACATGTTTCACATGCAGGAATCCCTGACCCTACAACCGATTTCATTGATTAACGGCACGATCAATCTGCCGGGTTCCAAAAGTGTTTCCAACCGTGCGTTGTTGCTGGCGGCATTGGCAAGAGGCACCACTCGCCTGACCAACCTGCTGGACAGCGACGATGTCCGTCATATGCTCAATGCGCTGAGCGCGCTGGGTGTTGAATATCGCCTGTCGGACAGCCGCACAGAGTGCGAAATCGTCGGGGTGGGGGGCGCATTAACGGCGTCTACGCCGTTGGAACTGTTTTTAGGGAATGCCGGGACGGCGATGCGCCCGCTGGCCGCCGCGCTGTGCCTGACTGATGGCGATATCGTGTTGACCGGCGAACCGCGTATGAAAGAACGTCCGATTGGTCACCTGGTGGATGCGTTGCGGCAGGGGGGCGCGCGTATCGACTATCTGGAGCAGGAAAATTATCCGCCGTTGCGCCTGCAAGGGGGCTTTATAGGTGGAGATATCAGTGTAGATGGTTCGGTATCCAGCCAGTTTCTCACTGCGCTGCTAATGACGGCGCCGCTGGCTGTGCAGGATACGCGCATCAGCATTAAAGGCGATCTGGTTTCCAAACCTTATATCGACATCACCCTGCATATGATGGAAACCTTCGGCATCACGGTGATCAATAACGATTACCAGACTTTCGTGGTCGCCGGTAATCAGCATTATCAGTCGCCTGGGCACTATCTGGTGGAGGGCGACGCCTCGTCCGCATCTTATTTTCTGGCGGCAGCGGCTATTCGGGGGGGAACGGTACGTGTGACCGGCGTCGGCCGTCATAGCGTGCAGGGCGATATCCGTTTCGCCGACGTGCTGGAGAAAATGGGCGCGGAGATCCGCTGGGGTGACGACTATATCGAATGTCAGCGCGGTAATCTCCACGCCATCGATATGGACATGAACCATATCCCCGACGCGGCAATGACCATCGCCACTGCCGCGCTGTTTGCCGAGGGTGGGACGACGACGCTGCGTAACATCTATAACTGGCGCGTGAAAGAAACCGATCGTCTGGCAGCTATGGCGACGGAACTGCGCAAGGTCGGCGCCGAGGTGGAAGAAGGGCATGATTACATCCGCATTACGCCGCCAACGCAGCTGAAAGCCGCTGAAATCGGCACTTACAATGACCACCGTATGGCGATGTGCTTCTCGCTGGTGGCGTTGTCTGACACGCCGGTCACCATTCTCGACCCTAAATGTACCGCCAAAACGTTCCCGGATTACTTCCTGCAACTGGAGCGTCTGAGTCAGCACGGCTGATTTTTGATACGGCTAATGTTCTGACTCTGTTGATGTTCTGACGCGCAGGTCCGCGATATGGCTCTGTGCGTCAACATTTAGCGTTATACTCTGAGTATCACAATATTTGCCCGATCTTCTTGCAGTAATAAGTCTTTAATTTCACGCTTGCTGCCACGGCGGGGTATAATGACTTATTGTATTGTCTGCAATGACATGCGATTTCCCTGTTTGGTAAGGAGTAAGAGATGGCGGTGACTGCACCGGTAATTACGGTTGACGGGCCAGGAGGTGCGGGCAAGGGAACCCTGTGCAAGGCGCTGGCTAACGCGCTGCAGTGGAATCTGTTGGATTCAGGCGCGATTTATCGTGTGCTGGCGTTGGCAGCATTGCATCATCAGGTGGATATTGCCTCCGAAGAGGCGCTGGTGCCGATAGCGTCGCATCTGGATGTGCGGTTTGTGCCGGAAAACGGGCAACTGAAAGTTATCCTGGAAGGCGAAGATGTCAGCAATGAGATTCGTACTCAGGAAGTGGGCAATACGGCGTCTCAGGCGGCCGTATTTCCGCGGGTGCGTGAGGCGCTGTTGCGTCGTCAGCGAGCGTTTCGCGAAATGCCGGGGCTGATTGCCGATGGCCGCGATATGGGAACGGTGGTGTTCCCTGACGCGCCAGTGAAAATTTTCCTGGATGCCAGTGCGGAAGAACGCGCTAAACGTCGCATGCTCCAGTTGCAGGCGAAAGGCTTTAATGTTAACTTTGAACGTCTTTTGTCCGAGATTAAAGAGCGTGACGAGCGTGACCGCAATCGACCGGTTGCGCCGCTGGTGCCGGCACCGGAAGCACTGGTGTTGGATTCCACGCATATGACACTGGACGAAGTGGTCGGGCAGGCGTTGGCGTATGTGCGCCAGATATTGCCTCAACTGGCCTGATACTGTTTTTTTACCTCGCCGCAAGGATGTGGCGGGGATGTGAAACAACCCCATCGAGCAGGAAGCCAGATGGACGTTAAATTTAAAAACCCAAAGATTATCAACATGACTGAATCTTTTGCTCAACTCTTTGAAGAATCCCTGAAAGAAATTGAAACCCGCCCGGGTTCCATCGTTCGTGGCGTTGTGGTTGCTATTGACAAGGACGTTGTCCTGGTTGATGCCGGCCTGAAATCTGAATCTGCCATTCCGGTAGAGCAGTTCAAAAACGCGCAGGGTGAAATTGAAATCCAGGTTGGTGATGAAGTAGACGTAGCTCTGGATGCGGTAGAAGACGGCTTCGGCGAAACTCTGCTGTCCCGTGAAAAAGCTAAACGTCACGAAGCATGGCTGATGCTGGAAAAAGCTTACGAAGAATCCGCCACTGTTACCGGTGTTATCAACGGTAAAGTGAAAGGCGGTTTCACCGTTGAGCTGAACGGTATCCGTGCATTCCTGCCGGGTTCTCTGGTTGATGTCCGTCCGGTACGTGACACCCTGCATCTGGAAGGCAAAGAGCTTGAGTTCAAAGTGATCAAGCTGGACCAGAAACGCAACAACGTTGTTGTTTCCCGTCGTGCCGTTATCGAGTCTGAAAACAGCGCCGAGCGCGATCAGCTGCTGGAAAACCTGCAGGAAGGCATGGAAGTCAAAGGTATCGTCAAGAACCTCACTGACTACGGTGCATTCGTCGATCTGGGCGGCGTTGACGGCCTGCTGCACATCACCGACATGGCCTGGAAACGCGTTAAGCATCCGAGCGAAATCGTCAATGTGGGCGACGAAATCACTGTTAAAGTGCTGAAGTTCGACCGCGAGCGTACCCGTGTATCCCTGGGCCTGAAACAGCTGGGCGAAGATCCGTGGGTTGCTATCGCTAAACGCTATCCGGAAGGCACCAAGCTGACTGGTCGCGTAACCAACCTGACTGATTACGGCTGCTTCGTAGAAATCGAAGAAGGCGTTGAAGGTCTGGTACACGTATCTGAAATGGACTGGACCAACAAGAACATCCATCCGTCCAAAGTGGTTAACGTGGGCGACGTGGTGGAAGTTATGGTTCTGGACATCGACGAAGAACGTCGTCGTATCTCCCTGGGCCTGAAACAGTGCAAAGCCAATCCGTGGCAGCAGTTCGCTGAAACCCACAACAAGGGTGACCGCGTAGAAGGCAAGATCAAGTCCATCACTGACTTCGGTATCTTCATCGGTCTGGATGGCGGCATCGATGGTCTGGTGCACCTGTCTGACATCTCCTGGAACGTAGCTGGCGAAGAAGCCGTTCGCGAATATAAGAAAGGCGACGAAATCGCTGCTGTGGTTCTGCAGGTTGATGCCGAGCGTGAGCGTATCTCCCTGGGCGTGAAACAGCTGGCTGAAGACCCGTTCAACAACTACCTGTCTGTTAACAAGAAAGGTGCAATTGTTACAGGTAAAGTCACCGCGGTTGACGCCAAAGGTGCTACAGTTGAATTAGCTGACGGTGTTGAAGGTTACCTGCGCGCTTCTGAAGCTTCCCGTGACCGCATCGAAGACGCAACGCTGGTTATGAGCGTGGGTGATGAGATCGAAGCCAAATACACTGGCGTTGATCGCAAAAACCGCGTTGTCAGCCTGTCCATCCGTGCCAAGGATGAAGCTGACGAGAAAGATGCTATCGCTTCTGTTAACAACAAACAGGAAGAAGGCAATTTCTCTAACGCCATGGCGGAAGCTTTCAAAGCTGCAAAAGGCGAGTAATGATGGTGGGTTGGGCGGCGGCGATGCTTGCCGCTCGGCCTCAAACGGTAGTAAGTTAACGTGGCATTAACTAACCACATGCTTGGAGGAATCATGACCAAGTCTGAACTTATCGAAAGACTTGCTGGACAGCAATCTCATATCCCGGCCAAGGTGGTTGAGGATGCGGTAAAAGAGATGTTGGAACAGATGGCCACAACGTTGGCCAGCGGTGATCGCATCGAAATCCGCGGGTTTGGCAGTTTTTCACTCCACTACCGTGCACCGCGTGTGGGCCGTAATCCGAAAACTGGTGAGAAAGTGGAACTGGAAGGTAAATACGTTCCTCATTTTAAACCAGGTAAAGAATTACGCGATCGCGCCAACATTTATGGCTGATTAACCAGCTGTAACGCCTTTTTCATAGATAGCACCCTGCCGGGTGCTATTTTTTGTCACAACAATGTGTTATCGATCATTTCCCCACGGCTTCTTGCCTGACGTACTTTTCATTGATGCGCTTTTTCTGTCCGGCCCACATGTTTCCCCTATACGGCGATACATAAAAAAGAATAATTTAATCATTAAGCCTGATCTAGGCGTGGTATGTGCACAGTCGGGTGACTATATAAAAAATCATTAAATATCAATAATAAATTTCTATAAAAGTTATGAGCTGATTTCCCAACTTGAATAATTCTGCATTGTAGACCAGCTTTATATTGGTTTTTCTGAATAATTCATCGTTGAAAGGAAATTTTATGACGCACGCATGCAATCATTCTGACAGTATTACCTGTTCCTGCTGTAGCCCGTTATGGAAGTCTTTCATTCCGAATGTCACCATTAATATCTCCAATGATATCAAAAAAATAAATACAGAAACGCTCATCTTCCGTGTCGCAACGGATGCTAATGGCCCCTCGGGGGGAACCATTTTGACGCTGGAGAATGGTCAGAACGCGTCAGTCGAGGCGATGGGTATTCAGGACGGTTCGATTGTTGCTACCGGATCATATGATTATGTCAAAACGCAGATGCCGCCCGGTACGCAGGAACGCATACTGTCTGGCAGCCAGACCCTCATTCCCGGCTTGATTGAACCCCACGTGCACATCATTCCTACTGCGGTTCTGGATCTGGCAACGAACGTTAGCCCATTTATCGGTCAAAATTTGCGTTCTCAGGTGGCGCAGACGCCGGAAGAGCAATACACCAGGCAATGGGTGACGTCACAGTTGAAGGGTGTCATGGAAAGCGGCCCGTATATGGGGGGATGGGTTATTGGTCATAACGTCGATCCTTCCCTTTTCCTTGGCGACGAAAAGGCATTCGATGCCACTATTCTTGATCAAGAAATAGGGACGGATAAGCCGGTTTTTATCATGAATGCGTCGATGCATCTTGCCTATATTAACAACCATGCGATTACGATCGTGCAGCAATACTATGAAGACAAAGGCCAACCGATCACTATCAGCCCAGATGGTATTCTAGCTGAAATAGCAGGCATTACTCCCGTTATCGCGGTTATTGCCAGTAGTCAGAACCCGTTGACCTTTCCCTTCCAGTTAAATCAATCCATTGACAATATATTCACGCAGGCCAGTCAGCGAGGCGTGACCTATTTATTTGATGCGGGAATTGAACCCTGGGATGGAAAGTCTCTGCTCAACCAGCCGTTATTGCTGAAGCTAAAAGCACGCGCCAGCCGTTGCCCCATCAGAATTGGCGGCGCACTGGTCGTGACCAGTCCCGATGATTTCAAAAATAAAATCAATAATCGATACCTCCCCAATACCGGCGATAATCGCTTTAACCTGCCATGTATCAAGGTGGTTTCCGATGGGTCGAATCAGGGATTGACCGGATATCAACTGCAACCTTATTGCTGCGATAATAATTATGAAAAAACGGCATCGGAGCAGAATATCGGCGTATTCAATTTTGATTACCCGACGACATTTAATTCTCTGGTGAGTGAAGCGGTTCAATATCATTGGCCGTTGATGATCCATGCCAATGGCGGACAGGCTATTGACCGTACCCTGTTGGCCTTCAAGCAGGCGGGGGTAACGCAGAGCACGTATAACGAGCGGCGAGACCGCATGGAACATGCCTCTCTGCTTTCCAACCAAAATCTTGATGAGATGAAAGCGCTGGGTATTTCTCCCAGCTTTCTAATCGGCCATGTCGGGTATTGGGGATGGGTATTCCAGCAAACTATTCTTGGCGAATCGCGCACCGAGTTGCTTGACCGGTGCCAGTCCGCGTTAAAACAAGGCATGAGAATTACCCTGCATAGCGACAACAGCGTGACCCCGCTGGGGCCTTTGCGCATGATGGAGCAGGCGATTTCCCGTGTGATGGAGGGCGCGCCGGCTAATTGTGACTCGCCCGTGCTGAATGAGCAGGAATCCATTTCCCGGTTCGACGCGCTAAAAGCCATGACCTATGACGCAGCCTGGCAATGTCATGCTGAGCAATGGATTGGGTCGCTGACTGCCGGGAAATGCGCTGATTTTGTCATTCTGGCCGACTCCCCGATCACTTATCAGAGCACCGATAAAAATAACCCTGTGGCGGGAATGCGTGATATTCCGGTACTGGAAACCTGGAAAGGCGGCTGGCAGGCGTATCTACAATCAGTGCAATAACCCCAGACCTTTGCTGTACATTCAGCTACAGGTCATTCCTGTAGCTGAATACGTAATCATTGATGCCGTTTACGCTCCGAGGATAAATACCGCAACGTTTCTTCGGCAGTAAACCGACGACACACTGGTTCGGGACTATTTCGCCAGAAACACGTAGGCGAGAATGGGCTCTATTTTTTGAGGAGAGCGCAGCCAGGTGTTGAAAACGTTACCTAGGCCCTTTTGCTTATATTCGGCATCGCAACTGCCCGATGTTCCTTTTCCCCCGAGCCCAAAGGTGCCGCCGCCTTCCGCTTTGATTTGGCAGTGATGCTTACTGTTGAATTCACTGTAAAGCCAGCCTGGTTCTATCGTACTGAATTGAATCATGACACCGGGTTTTTCGATGGTCAGATATTTAGCTGCGTAAGTATATTCCGGTGTAATGCCGCAAAAGCTGTCCTGTTGCACGCAGGGTAGGGTTGTATATTTATTGGCGTCGAAAGTTTTGTATTCGGCAAATTGCATACCTCGATACCAGTACATCGCTTTGGCCGCATTCTCATCGGTAGCGCGAACTTTGGGATTAACAAGGATAAGCTTGTTCGGCGTTTCAGTTTGAAGCTGTAGGCCGCCATTCTGGTACATGCTCAGTACCCGCGTATTATCCAGTCCGTTCTTTTTTATCAGGCTTTCCACTTTTGCGTCCGCCGCTGATGCACCCTGGCTAATCAGGGACACCAGCACAGCACCTAACATCGTGAGTTTGTAGCCTCGTATTTTTTGTCGCATATCGTTTTCCTTGCTGGGTGAAATGGCCGTATTTTGCGATGCATTTCCGTCTCACAAGAGTGGGCCAGGTTGACTGCGGTAGCGAAATTCTTCTGCGTCCGCAGTTGCTGTAAGCGAATGAAAGTTTAATCAACGCGACACACGCAGACGCGGTTAAACCGGCCGAATATTTTGCCAGGGATGGGAAAGAATGGGGAAAGGGGGAAACGCTTCACCGGCGGGAGATTGCTGGTGAAGCGGATGACGCATTAGCGGTTATGACGCTCTTTCAGACGCTGAATGATCGTACCCAGATCCAGCTCCTGATCCTGCAGCAGTACCAGCAGGTGATAGACTAGATCGGACGCTTCATTGGTCAATTCTTCGCGGTCGTGCACGGTGGCAGCCAGCGCGGTTTCCAGACCCTCTTCGCCGACCTTCTGGGCGATGCGCTTGGTGCCACTGGCGTACAGCTTGGCGGTGTAGGAGCTTGCCGGGTCGGCGTGCTTACGCTCTGCCAGAAGTTGCTCCAACTGGTACAAAAACTGCCACTGCGTTTGTGCCGGGTGGAAACAGCTGTTGTTGCCGAGATGGCAGGTCGGGCCAATCGGGTTGACCAGAATCAGCAGCGTGTCGTTGTCGCAATCCGGCGTAATCGATACCACGTTGAGAAAGTGGCCGGAGGATTCGCCTTTGGTCCATAGCCGCTGTTTGGTGCGCGAATAGAACGTGACCTTACCGGTTTCTTCCGTAGCCTGTAACGCGTCCTGATTCATGTAGCCCAGCATCAGCACTTCGCCGGAAACCGCATGTTGTACGATGGCGGGCATCATGCCATCGGTTTTTTGCCAGTCGAGCTGGTTTCGTTGTTGTTCGGTTAACACAGCCGGATCTCCACGCCTTGTTGCTTAAGGAACTGTTTAAGTTCGCCAATGTTGATGATTTGCTTGTGGAATACCGACGCGGCCAGCGCGCCGTCCACCCCGGCGTCCTGAAACGCCTCAAGGAAGTGCTGCATGGTGCCGGCGCCGCCGGAAGCGATCAACGGAACCTGGCAGACGTCGCGCACCTGCCTGAGTTGCGTCAGATCATAACCATTGCGCACGCCGTCCTGATTCATCATGTTCAGTACGATTTCACCGGCGCCGCGTTTCTGCACCTCTTGCACCCAGTCGAGCGTTTCCCACTGCGTAACGCGGGTGCGTTTTTCATCGCCGGTATACTGATTAACATGATAGCGGCCGGTTTCGGCGTCATGCCAGGTATCGATACCGACCACGATGCACTGTACGCCGTAACGATCCGCCAGACGCGAGATAAGGTCCGGGTCCGCCAGCGCCGGTGAGTTGATGGAGATTTTATCCGCGCCGAAAGACAGGATCTGCCCGGCGTCTTCCACACTTTTGATACCGCCGGCGACGCAGAACGGAATGTCGATCACTTCCGCTACGCGGGATACCCAGCTTTTATCCACCACGCGGCCGTCGGATGACGCGGTGATATCGTAGAACACCAGCTCATCGGCGCCTTCCTGCGCATAACGCTGCGCCAGCGGTACGATATCACCGATGATTTCGTGATTACGGAACTGCACGCCTTTCACTACCTGGCCGTCGCGTACGTCCAGACAAGGGATTATCCGTTTTGCCAGCATGAAATCGCCTCCGTCACGTTGAATTTACCTTCCAGCAAGGCCCGGCCGACAATCACACCCTGAACGCCGCTGCCGCGCAGGGCGGCGATATCCGCCAGCGAACCAATGCCGCCGGACGCCTGAAACGCCACCTGCGGATAGCGGGCGCTGATTTCACGGTACAGATCGACGTTGGATCCCTGTAATGTGCCATCGCGGGAGATATCGGTACACAGCACGTGTTTCAGACCGAAGGGCAGATAGCGCTCCACCGTGTCTTCTAGTGTGATGCCGGAGTTTTCCTGCCAGCCGCTGATGGCGATATTTTTTACGCCGTCGGCGTCAATGCGCACATCCAGCGCCAGCACCAGCGCGTCCGCGCCATAACGGGTGAACCATTGCTGGACGAGTTCCGGTTGTTTTACCGCGGTGGAGCCAATCACCACCCGACTGGCGCCGGCCGCCAACAGCGCCTCAACATCCTGCTCGGTGCGGATGCCGCCGCCGACCTGTACCGGCACGGAGACGCCGGCCAGCAGTGTTTTGAGCAGCGGAATCTGACGCGCCGACGGATCTTTGGCGCCGGTCAGGTCCACCAGATGCAGCACCGGCGCGCCTTGCTGCTGATAGTCTTGCAGACGGGGCAGCGGATCGCTGCCGTACTGGCGCTGCTGACCATAATCGCCCTGATGCAAACGGACCACCTGTCCATCAATCAGGTCTAATGCGGGAATAATCATGTCCGTTTACATCTCCAGAAAATTCTTCAGTAGCTGGGCGCCTGCCGCGCCGGAGCGTTCCGGATGGAACTGGACGCCATAGAAGTTATCCTTCTGCACCGCGGCGGTAAAGGCGTCGCCATAGTGGCACTGGGCGATGGTATTGGCGCAGACCGGCATGGCGTAGCTGTGCACGAAGTAAAAGTATGACCCATCCGGAATATCGCGAAACAGACGGTGACCGGCCTGCGGCGTCACCTGGTTCCAGCCCATGTGCGGCAACGGCAAGCCGCGGTCGGCCATTTGCATCACCGGCGTGTCGATGATGCCCAGCGTATCCACGCCGCCATTTTCATCGCTGCGGCTGCCCAATAATTGCATGCCAAGGCAGATGCCCAGCACCGGTTGGGTACAGGCTTTAACCAGATCGATCAACTGGCGCTCGTCCAGTTGATCCATTGCTGCCTGCGCGGTGCCGACGCCCGGCAGAAACAGTTTATCGGCGTGCAACACCACCTCTGGTTCGCGGCTGACCAGCGGGTCATACCCCAGCCGTTTAACCGCGTACATCACCGAAGAGAGGTTGGCGCAACCGGTGTCCAGAATCACCACGTTCATCACAGCACTCCTTTGGAGCTGGGCAGAGTATCGCCCTCCACCCGGATGGCCTGACGCAGCGCGCGGCCAAACACCTTAAACAGGCTTTCGACGCGATGATGGTCGTTGCGGCCCTTGGTTTTCAGGTGCAGGGTGCAGCCCATGGCGTAGGAGAGGGAACGGAAGAAGTGTTCCACCATTTCGGTGCTGAGATCGCCGACGCGCTGATAGCTGAACTCCGCTTTGTATTCCAGATGCGGGCGGCCGGAAATATCGAGCGCGCAGCGCGCCAGACATTCATCCATCGGCAGTACAAAGCCGAAACGGCCGATACCGCGTTTGTCGCCCAGCGCGTTGTTCAGTGCCTCGCCCAGCGCCAGCCCGGTATCTTCCACCGTGTGGTGATCGTCGATGTACAGATCGCCTTTGACATCGATATTCATGCGGAAACCGCCGTGGGTGGCAATCTGATCCAGCATGTGGTCGAAGAAGCCGACGCCGGTGTGGATCTTGCTGCCGCCTTCGCGGTCCAGCCAGACGTTAACATCAATCGCGGTTTCACGGGTGACGCGGTTGACGTGGGCGTGACGGTCGCGTTTGGTCAACTGGGCGGTAATCGCCCGCCAGTTAAGACCATCACGCTGATAGCGCAGGCCGGTGATGCCCATGTTCTGCGCCAGTTGGACGTCGGTCTCGCGGTCGCCAATCACGTAGCTGTTGGCGCTGTCCATCACGTTGTCTTGCAGGAACGCATCTACCAGCGCGGTTTTCGGTTTGCGGCAGTCGCAGTTGTCGCCGGGGAAGTGCGGGCAAATCAACACGCGCTCGAAACGCACGCCCTGCGAGGTGAAAATCTGCATCATCAGGTTGTGCGGCGGATCGAAATCCGCCTGCGGGAAACTGCTGGTGCCCAGGCCGTCCTGATTAGTGATCATCACCAGTTTGAAACCGGCCTTTTGCAGGGAAAGCAGCGACGGAATGACATCCGGCTCCAGCGCCAGCTTGTCCAGCCGGTCGACCTGAAAGTCCTCGGGCGGTTCGGCAATCAGCGTGCCGTCACGGTCGATGAAAAGATACTTTAATCCCACGGTGATTCCTCAAATTATGCCGTTTTGCCGGACAACGCCTGCAATGCGCTGATGACGCGCTCGCACTCGTAGCGGTTGCCGATGGTAATACGCAGACAACCCGCCAGACCCGGCTGCTTGTTCTGGTCGCGTAAAATAATGCCCTGATCCCACAAGGTTTTGAAGACGGTTGGCGAGTCGGCGAAGCGCACCAGCAGATAATTGCTTTCGCTGGCGTATACCGTTTCTACGTTCGACAGCGCTTTCAACGACTCACTCAGCCAGCGGCGATTTTCCCGCACCTCGTCCACATTGCGGCGCATGTCCGCCAGTTCCTCAGCGCTCAGCGCCTGCGCGGCGATATCCGCTACCGGCAACGCCAGCGGGTAGGGAGCGATCACTTTGAGCAGCAGTTGAATCACCTCGGCGCTGGCAAGGGTGAAACCGCAACGCAGGCCAGCCAGCGCGAAGGCTTTGGACAGCGTGCGCAACACCACCTGATGCGGGTATTCCGCCAGCCAGCCGACCGTGGTCGCCTGCGGGCAAAACTCAATATAGGCTTCGTCTATGGCGACGATGGCCCGGCCGCGCGCCAGTTCCAGCAGACGGCGCAGATCCTCCGGGTTGATCAGGTTGCCGGTCGGGTTGTTGGGCGAACAGACATAAATCACCTTGACGTTGTCCAGCGCGCCTTCGATCGCGGCCAAATCCAACTGCCAGTCGGCGGTTGACGGCACTACGCGGCGTTCCACGCCGAAGGTTTCGGCGCTGACGGCGTACATGCCGTAGGTCGGCGGGCAGAACAGAATGGCGTCTTTACCCGGTTCGCAGAACGCGCGGATCAGCAGCTCGATGCCTTCGTCCGCGCCGCGACTCGCCAGCACCTGCTCCGGTTTCACCCCGGCATAGGCGGCATAGCGCTCAATCACCTGTACAGGCTGGCATTCCGGGTAGCGGTTTAGCGTTTGCAGGGTCAGTTGGTACTGCGGCGCCTGCGGGTACTCGTTGGCGTTCAGCCAGACGTCACCGTTGCCGCCCAGACGGCGCGCGGATTGATACGGGGTCAGGCGGCGGACGTTGTCGCGAACCAGATTATCAATACTCATGCTTGCTCCTTGAGGGCGTTGACGCGCAGGGTGACGGCGTTTTTGTGGGCGGTCAGTTGTTCGGCCTGCGCCATGATTTCAATAGTTGACGCCAGCCCCAGCAAACCTTGCGGCGACAGCTGCTGTACCGTCATGCGTTTCTGGAAATCCGCCAGCCCCAGACTGGAGTAGGTGGCGGTGTAACCGTAGGTCGGCAGCACATGGTTGGTGCCGGATGCGTAATCGCCGGCGGATTCCGGTGACCAGTCACCCAAAAATACCGAGCCGGCGCTGGTGATACGCTCGACCAGGGCTTCGGCATCGCGGGTCTGGATAATCAGGTGCTCCGGGCCGTATTGATTGCTGATGTCGATGCACTGGTCCAGATCGCGCGCCACGATCACCCGGCTGCTGGCCAGCGCCTGACGGGCGATGTCCGCGCGAGACAATGTGGTCAACTGACGTTCTACCGCCTCTATTACCGCCTGCGCCATGGCGGCATCCGGCGTCAGCAGGATAACCTGCGAATCCGGACCGTGCTCTGCCTGCGACAGCAGGTCGGAGGCGACAAAATCCGGCGTGGCGCCGCTGTCGGCGATCACCAGCACTTCGGACGGACCGGCCGGCATATCGATGGCCGCGCCGTCTAGCAACTGGTTAACCTGACGCTTGGCTTCGGTCACATAGGCGTTGCCGGGGCCGAAAATCTTATCCACCTTTGGCACGCTGTCGGTGCCGAACGCCATTGCGGCAATCGCCTGTGCGCCGCCCAGTTGGAACACTTCCTGCACGCCGCACAGTTTTGCCGCATACAGGATCTCGTCGGCGATCGGCGGCGGCGAGCACAGAATCACGCGCCGGCACCCGGCGATGCGCGCCGGGGTCGCCAGCATCAGCACGGTGGAAAGCAGCGGGGCGGAGCCGCCAGGAATATACAACCCTACGCTGGCGATCGGCCGGGTTACCTGTTGGCAACGCACTCCCGGCTGAGTTTCTACGCTGATCGATGGGAGCTTCTGCGCGTTATGAAAGGTTTCGATGTTGCGCACGGCGGTCGCCATCGCCTGTTTGATGTCGTCGCCCAGTCGTGCGGCGGCGGCGTCAATTGCCTCGGCGGATACGCGCAGGCTATCGACCTGCACCTTGTCAAAGCGGGCGCTGTAATCGCGTAGCGCGGCATCGCCGTCATCCCGCACCTTTGCCAGAATCTCGCTGACAATCGCGCTGATGCGATCGGACGCGGAGATAGCCGGGCGGGTGAGCAACTGACGCTGCTCTGCTTCGGTGCAGGCCTGCCAGTCAATCAGGGTGTTGAAGCGGTTGCTCATGGCATTACTCCATCATCTTCTCAATCGGCAACACCAGAATAGAGCTGGCACCCAGCACTTTCAGCTTTTCCATGGTTTCCCAGAACAGGGTTTCGCTGCTGACCATGTGCATGGCGACGCGGTTCTGAGCGCCAGCCAGCGGCAGAATAGTGGGGCGTTCGGCGCCTGGCAACAGCGCAATGATTTCATCCAGACGCTCGCTGGGCGCGTGCAGCATGATGTACTTGGATTCGCGCGCCTGAATCACGCCCTGCATACGGGTCAACAGTTTGTCGATCAGCTGTTGTTTCTCGGCCGGCATCTCGCCGTCGCGCTGAATCAGGCTGGCTTTGGAGCGGTAAATCACTTCGACTTCGCGCAGGCCGTTGGCTTCCAGCGTCGCGCCGGTGGAAACCAGATCGCAGATGGCGTCGGCCAGACCGGCGCGCGGGGCCACTTCCACCGAGCCATTGAGCAGACAGGATTTGAAATTGACGCCTTGCTTATCGAGATACTGCTTGAGCAGGTGCGGGTAGGAGGTGGCGATACGTTTGTTTTGCAGACATTGCGGGCCGGTGTACTCCTCGTCAAGCGGCATCGCCAGCGACAGGCGGCATCCGCCGAAATCCAGACGGCGCAGCGTGAAATAGCGCGGGTCTTCGCCTTGTGCGCGGCGGTTGAGCAACTCTTCTTCCAGCACGTTTTCGCCGATGATACCCAAATCCACCACGCCATCCATCACCAGGCCCGGAATATCGTCATCGCGTACGCGCAGAATGTCGATAGGCATGTTTTCAGCAAACGCGATCAGGCGCTGCTGCTGCAGATTGATTTTGATGCCGCAGCGGGCCAGCAGTTCCCGGGAGTCGTCGCTCAGGCGGCCTGATTTCTGCATCGCGATACGTAAACGTGTTTTATCCAGCATGTGAACCTCAATTTATCCTGTCTGTGATGCCTGTTAAGCAGGCTTTTTTAAAAAATTCCGGCCAAAAAAAAGCCCCCGGAATCAATCTTCCGGGGGCTTTTCTTACGCGCCTACCGCCACTGGAAGATCTGAACGTCTTCCAGCACCTATCGCCTGAAAGACTAGTCAGGGTGATGGTGATGATGGTGGTTGAAGTTAACGCGTAACATTAATTCGTCTCTTTGTCGTCAAAGTAGAGTGATGTTGTCTGTTGGTTAACCTAAACCATGTTGATGTGATAGCGCAACATTTTTTTACCCACCGTGTACAAATCATGTTGTATACAAATCACATTGCCGCCAGATGGGCGATAAGGGTACATAATGAAAAACGCGGAATATTCATCCGGGGAACAGAAATGCCGGGAGGTCGGGAGAACGACGATGAAAAAGGTAGCGATAATCGGACTTGGCTGGCTGGGTATGCCGCTGGCGCTGGCGTTGCAGAGCCGAGGGTATCAGGTGGTGGGCAGCAAGAGCACCGAGGACGGCGTGACGGCGGCGCGGTTGTCCGGCGTGGAGTGCTATCGGTTGTGCCTGACGCCGGAGCTGGAGTGCGAGCCGGACGAACTGGACATACTGCTGAAGGTGGACGCGCTGATTGTCACCCTACCACCGGGGCGTCTGGAGCGGGCTGGCGGCGCTTATCTGCAGGCGGTGCAGCAGGTGGTCAACAGCGCGCTGGCGCTGGGGGTGCCGCGCATTCTGTACACCAGTTCCATCTCAGTCTACGGACCGCTTAGCGGCCGGGTGAAAGAAAACAGTCCGTTACAGCCGGAAACCGGTACGGGCAAGGTCTTGCTGGCGCTGGAGCAGTGGCTGCATGCGCTGCCTCATACCGAGGTGGATATTTTGCGGCTGGCCGGGCTGGTGGGGAACAATCGCCATCCGGGGCGTTTTCTGGCTGGGCGGCGCGATCTGCCGGATGGCAGTCACGGCGTGAATCTGGTTCATCTGGAGGACGTGATCGGCGCTATTACGCTGTTGCTGCAGCGTCCGCACGGCGGGCATCTCTACAACCTGTGCGCGCCGGCGCATCCGGCTAAACAGGATTTCTATCCGGCGCAGGCGCGCCTGATGGGGCTGGAGCCACCACGGTTTTTGCCGGGCGACCCGGCGCAGGCTAGATTAATTGATGGGCAGCGGATCTGCAGCGAACTGGGGTTTGAGTACCAGCACCCGGACCCCATGACGATGGTGTTTTAAGCCGGGATGGCGGTTGTTCTCTTATTAACATCCGCCATTTCTACTGTTCGAGGTGTAGGTAAAAAAAGCGGCCCGCCAGGAGCGGACCGCTTGTCAGGATAACGTCGGAACGATCACGTCGGTTAGATCATGAGCGGTCCAGTGCGATCAAAATGAAGCCCAGTCGTCCTGCTGACCTTTGGCGGCTGGTTTAGCTAATGCCTTACTCTTACCGGCGGCGGGCAGGGCTTGCAGCGGGCGGCGCGGGTTATTGAGTGGAGCAGGGCGCGCTGACGGCGCGGAGGATTCGGACAGCCGGAAGGTTGCGACCAGTTTTTCCAGCAGCATCGCCTGTTCTTCCAGCGTATTGGCGGCAGAGGATGACTGCGAAACCAGCGCGGCGTTTTGCTGTGTGGTGCTGTCCAGCTCGGTAATGGCGCGGGAGATCTGTTCGATACCGCGGCTTTGCTCTTCTGAGGCGGAAGAAATTTCGCCCATAATGTCGTTAACGCGGGATACCGAGTTGACGATGCTCTCCATGGTTTGTCCCGCTTCCGCCACCAGCGTACTGCCGGCGTTGGTTCTTTCCACTGATTCGGCGATCAGCGCGGCGATATCCTTGGCGGCCTGGGAACTACGCTGGGAGAGGTTGCGCACCTCGCCGGCCACCACGGCAAAACCGCGTCCTTGTTCGCCGGCACGGGCGGCTTCCACCGCAGCGTTCAACGCCAGAATATTGGTCTGGAAGGCGATGCTATTGATGACGGCGGTGATATCAGCGATTTTCCGTGAGCTGGCGGCGATATCATCCATGGTTTTCACCACGTTCTGCACCACTTCGCCGCCCTTGTGCGCATTTTGTGACGCATCGGAGGCAATCTGGCTGGCATGACGGGCGTTTTCGGTGTTGTTTTTCACCGTTGAGGTCAGTTCTTCCATGCTGGCGGCGGTTTGCACCACGGCGGCGGATTGCTGTTCAGTCCGGGACGCGAGATCGCTGTTGCCGGCGGCAATGTCGGCGGCGGAATGAGTGACATGGCCCACGCTGTCGCGGACATCGGAAATCATCTGACGCAGACGATCATTCATGGCCGCCATGGCGGCGGTCAACTTGCCCAGCTCATCGTGGCGATCTACTTCAATGGTGGCGGTCAGGTCGCCGCTGGCGATACGTTCCGCCAGCATCAGGTTATGCATCACCGGGCGGGTAATTTGGCGAATGATATAGACGGCGATCAGGATACCGATGACTACGGCGATCAACCCGATCAGCAGCGTAATGTTGGCTGAGCCGTACGCCAGCGCATCGTTCTGGTTTTTCACCGTTGTGATCAGGGACTTGATCACCGCGCTGCTTTTATCCCCGCCGATCTTCACGGCATTTTCCGCTTTTTTCAAATCGCTCCAGGCGCGGGAGTAGTCCTGATTCTGTGAGGCGTATTGCGCGGTGTATTTCCAGAGCGCTTCCGCCAGTTTTTGCGTGTCGCCGGAAAGCGTCGGCAGCAGGGCTTGATACGCTTTCTGCACCTCGGCATAGCGGCTGTTAAACGCCTTGGCGGCATCGTCAGTGCCGGTAAGCTGCAATTCATACGAGAGGTTTTTCAGCGACGCGGTGGCGTAAGCCAATTCATCCACGCGTTGATACAAGGCGCTGTCCAACTGTTGGTTTTGCAGGCCGTCGCGAAAACTTTTAACGGCATCCTGCGCATTCAGCGTGGCTATCTGCTTTCTCAGCGCGACGACCTGTTGCGTGGCGGTTGACATATCCGCGACCGATTTCTGGAAATCCACCATGACCTTGTCCAGATCATTGATGTAACCGAGCTCGTCGCTGTGCCAGGAAAGCGTGTGGGCGCTTTGAGTCAGCTCGGCGGCGTGTTTGACGAAACCGGTCAGAACGGCTTGGGTGCTGTCGTCCGGGGTATAGAAATATTTCAGGCGGTTGATTTTGGCCTGGAAAACTTCAATGTTGATGTTGTAAATCAGATTGGTTTTGTCGTAGATGTCGCGAATGTCACGAAAGCGTATGGCGCTTAGCGAGGACGCCATCACCACCAGCAATAACACTACGCCGAATCCCAGGTAGAGTTTGTGAGAAATTTTGGTATTTTTTATCGTGCTGCTGAAGCCCATTGCCTTACTCCTTGAAATAAATTACCTGAGTGTTGTTATTGGTCTGGTGCCGTGAACATCGGTGGTGCATTAGCCTGCGTTTTGCGACGTCCGGCCAGTATGTTATCGGTGTCTGCAGTAGAGAGATTTAGTCGTACTTACGCTGTTTGATGGTTTTTTGTGACGTGAGGCCGTTTATCTGGAGAAATGTCTGGGCAGATTAGGTTTGTTGACTGAATTTGGCGCTCCCAACCGGAAATATGTCAGACGGCTGGCTGGGGAACGCCATACCGGCGAAAGGCGGCCAGATATGGCGTACAGACGCGAGTGTCCGAACGTGCGGGTCAGTCCAGGTGTTTTTTACGGTAGAGGCGCCGGGGGTGACCGATCTTGCCGTAGCGCATTTCTACATCCAGAAAATGGTTTTCAAGCCCGAATTCCAGATAACGCCGGGCCGTGGTTTTGCTTAATCCGGTTTTCTCCACGACGTCATCTACGGAAAACAGGGCTTCCGGCTCGTCCTGAAAGATCTGCTTGATCAGACTGAGGGTGTTTTCTTCGATGCCCTTGCTGCCCGGCCCGTTAGGCACGGTAGACGCTTGCAACTGGTAAAGTACGTCCACGTTCTGTTGATCGACGACTTTGTAGGTATGCTGGGTTTTGACGAACTGGATAAAGCGCTCCAGCGATGAACGCAGCCGCGGGTAGGATACTGGTTTGATGATGTAATCAAAGGCGCCGCACCGGATGGCTTGCGCACAGGTATTCATGTCGCTGGCGGCGGTGATGAAAATCACCGAACAGTTGATGCTGCGCATCAGGTCGCTTTCGATAAGCTGAACGCCTTCGCCGTCCGGCAGGTAGTTATCCAGCAGCATCAACCGGGGCTTGTACTGCTGCAACATGCGTTTAGCTTCGTTCAGGGTTGATGCGGTGCCCACCACCCGCAGCGCGAAATTTTTTTCGATAAATTCCGCGTGGATATTCGCCAGCTTCCTTTCATCTTCAACGATCAGCACGTCGAAGTTTTCAATGGCTCGTTCAGTCGGCATGGTGCTCGCAATCGGCATGGTACGCGTATTCCCTGTTTTTGGTTATATGGTGGTTTTCGGAATGAAAATAGAAAAAATAGCGCCGTGAGGCGAATTGTCAGAAACCTCGATCACACCCTGTGCCTGGCTGACATAGCTGGAAACCAGATGCAGACCCAGCCCGTGATCGCCTTCCTGCTTGCTGGTAACGCCCATTTCAAATACCCGATCCGCAATGGCGGGGTCAATCCCTGTACCTTGATCGGCCACTTCAATGACCAGTTCCTGCTCACCATCGTGGATATACACTTCGACAGGATGATAAGTCGGGGTACTGGCCAGCGTAGCTTCTACTGCATTATCGATTAAATTCCCAATAATTGACATCAACTCTGTTTCGCTAAGAGAAGCGGGGATGCCGTTAAGCTGGCAGCGCGGATCAAAACGCAGCTCAATGCCTTTTTCACGGGCGCTGGCGTACTTGCCCAGCAGCAGGCCGCAAAGCGCCGGAGAACAAAAGCGGCTGGAGATGAAATCCAGCACCACCTGCGCCCCTTCGGACTGCGCCTCAATGTAACGCACGGCTTCGTCATAACGGCGCAAGTGCAACAGCCCGGCCAGCGTGGCGGTCCAGTTCAGCTGTTCGTGCCGCAGAATGCGCAGGCTGTTGGCGTAGCGTTTCACCTGGCTGAGTTGCATGCTCAGGGTGTGGAGATCGTTCTTGTCGCGAAAGCTGATCACCCAACCCTGCAGCTCGTCCTCCAGCATGATGCGTACGCGGCTGGCGATAACCGTAATCTGATTGAAGCGGCAGATTTCATCATGGGTATCGTTGATCCAGATATCTTTATTGGAGAAGAACGGCACCGGCGCAATCACGTCATCGATCGATTTACCGCGTAACTGATACGAAGGCATCGGCAGGCCCAGCAAATCTTTTGCCGCATGGTTGATCACCGCGATATTGCGTTGTTTGTCGATGGCGATCACGCCTTCATAAATGGACTCCAGCAGCGCCTTTTGTTGCCTGACCAGCAGCCGGATTTCCAGCGGCTCCAGCCCGAACATCTGCTTTTTCAGGTTACGGGAGAACCACCAGGAAAAGAAGAACAGCGCGACCAACATGGCAATGATTCCCAGGCTGACATGCGCGACTTTGCTGAACGTCAGGTTGTCGATACGCTTTTTCAGATACCCCACCGATACAATGCCGATAACCTGATCGCCCTCCATGATCGGCGCTTTGCTGCGCAGCGAAATACCGATGGCGCCGCGCCGCAGCGTGATGGTGCTTTGGCCTTCCAGTACCTCTTTGTTATCGCCGCCGATCATTTCGGTGCCGAGCAGCGAAGGTTCTTCCGAATGATAAAGGTGGGTGGCGTTGCGATCGCCGATGACGATAAAACTGGCGTCGCTGCGCGCTTTAATTTGATCTACCAGGTCGTCGATGGTGACTGTGTCGCCGTGTTTCACCGCCTCAATCAGCGAGGGAATAATGGCGATTTCACGCGCCTGAATCTGCGCCCGGCTGCCCAGTTCGTCATAGAGTTGCTGGTCTACCGCCCGGTAATAGTAAAGCCCCGCGGTGATCAGCAGCAGAGAAAAAAAGATCATCAGGTAGATGAACAGCTTGAGATGGAACGATAGCCTGACAGTCATAATGTGCTAATCACCGCTAAACCACGGAAACGAAGATGGCTAATTTATCATGAAAGGCGTACAAGAAAGGGTATAAAAAATAGTCTTGTGAAGCGCTCCGCGTAAATTGTGAAAATAGTATTCTTATTTCTGCATTCTTAAATAAAGCGTAAATTAAGCGTCACGGGTAGAGGACAATTTAATTACTTTTTTTCAACATATAATCTCATCGCTGGAATAGGGGCCATTAATCCCATAGAAACCATAAAAACCACGAAAATAACCCTCATGAGTCACTCTTTTATTTAATTGATTTTTAATCATAAATTAATAAAAACCATAAAAACCATAAGTGCCATTAAAACTCATTTTTTAATTTGAGGATTATCACATAATAATTGCTGTCGGCCTCTTACTATGCCCGGGAAAATAACAAGGGGAGAAGGTTATGAGTACCACTGATGATTCCTATATCGTTGTGAAAGAGGAGACCTCTGGGAAGGTTTCATTAAAAGAAAAATGGTGGCACATTCTTGATAATTACAAGATTGGCGTTATTCCGCTGCCGCTGTTTGTTCTGGCCGGGGTATTGATTACGCTGGAGTGTCTGGAAGGTAAACTGCCGAGTGATATCGTGGTGATGGTCGCCACGCTGGCGTTCTTCGGTTTTGCCTGCGGCGAGTTCGGCAAACGTCTGCCGCTTATCGGCAAAATGGGGGCGGCGGCCATCTGCGCCACCTTTATCCCTTCCGCACTGGTGTATTACGGCCTGCTGCCGCAGGTGGTAGTGGACTCTACTACTAAGTTCTACAAATCCACCAACATTCTGTATCTGTATATCTGCTGCATTATCGTCGGCAGCATCATGAGCATGAACCGGCAGACGCTGATTCAGGGCTTCCTGCGTATTTTCTTCCCCATGTTGTGCGGTGAAGTGGTCGGCATGCTTGTTGGCATGGGCGTTGGGATGGCGTTGGGCCTGGAACCGTTCCAGATCTTCTTCTTCCTGGTACTGCCGATCATGGCGGGCGGCGTGGGCGAAGGGGCGATTCCGCTCTCGATTGGCTATGCCGCTCTACTGCATATGGAACAAGGCGTCGCGCTGGGCCGTATCCTGCCGATCGTTATGCTGGGCAGCCTGACCGCCATCATTATCGCCGGCGTACTGAATCAGTTGGGTAAACGCTATCCGCACCTGACCGGTGAAGGTGAGTTGATGCCGAACAAGACGAACGGTACCGAACAGGCGCCGGCTTCGCTGACCAGTACCCTGAGCGGCAAGATGGACCCGGCCAATCTGGCGGCGGGCGCGCTGCTGGCCATCCTGCTCTACATGGTAGGGATGTTGGGCTTCAAATGGATCGGTCTGCCGGCTCCGGTAGGCATGCTGTTCGCCGCCGTTATCGTAAAACTGATCAATGGTGCCTCTCCGCGTCTGCTGGAAGGTTCCCAGGTGGTTTACAAATTCTTCCAGACCTCGGTGACCTACCCGATTCTGTTCGCCGTGGGTGTGGCTATCACGCCGTGGCAAGAGCTGGTGCACGCGTTCACCATTACCAATCTGCTGGTGATTGTCTCTACCGTGACCGCGCTGGTGGCCACCGGTTTCTTCGTTGGTAAGAAAATCGGCATGCATCCGATTGATGTTGCGATCGTGTCCTGCTGCCAGAGCGGGCAGGGCGGTACCGGCGACGTGGCTATTCTCACTGCCGGCAACCGTATGGTGCTGATGCCGTTCGCTCAGATTGCCACCCGTATCGGTGGGGCAATCAACGTCTCCGTGGCCTTGCTGGTTCTTGGCAAGTTCCTGGTGTGACGGTTGTATGACAAAAACAAATAACGCCGCGATAGCAAGCGGCCTTATTTAAACGGGAAAGATTATGAAACTTGCAAGTTACCGCCATCACGGCAAAAACAGCTACGGGATCCACACGCCGGCGGGCCTGATTGATTTGGGAAGCCGCCTCGGCGACCGTTATCCGGACCTGAAAGCCTTGCTGGCGGGCGATGCGCTCCAGGACGCCGCGGCGTTCCAGAGCCAGGCGCCGGACGTCGCCGTGGCCGACGTGACCTTCCTGCCGGTGATTGTGTCGCCGTCCAAAATCCTGTGCGTCGGCATGAACTACGCCGACAAACGTAAAGAGTTCAACGAGCAGAACCCGGCGCCGACCCTGTTTGTGCGGTTCGCCGACTCGCAGACCGGCCACGGC
>NZ_CM001976.1:2501066-2587396 GCF_000406145.1 Dickeya dadantii NCPPB 898
CGCCGCCCTGCTCCGCCAGCAGCGTGCCGCCGTTGTCCAGACTGTCGCCGGTCAGGCTCAGCGTGCGGCTCTCCAGCCGCCCGGCGTTGGTGAGGTCGCCGGCCGTCAGCGTCAGCGCCCCGCCGGCCGACAGCGTGCCCGCATTATCCAGCCCGCGACCGGTTATCCGGCCGTCGCCCCCGGCGGTCAGCACCCCGGTGTTGCTCAGCCGCCCCGTACCGATTGCCTGTACATCCTGCGCCAGTTGCCGTGCCGCCCGCAGCGTGGTGCGCAGCGGGTCGCCGTCCGCCGTCGGCAGCGTGATACGCACCTCGCCGTCACTGTGTATCTGCCCGCCGTTGCGCAGACTGTCGGCGGTCAGCCACAGGCTGCCCGTCTGCCATTCGCCGTCGTTGTCCGCCGTCGTCGCCGTCAGCACCGCCGCGCCCTGCGTCAGCAGTCTGCCGGTGTTGGTCAGCGCGCCGTTTACCGTCAGCGTCATTGCAGAGAGGCCCAGCAGGGTGCCGCCGTTGTCCAGACGGTCCGCCGTGGCATCAAGGCTCGTCGCCCTGCCACTGCCCCCGGTTGTCCAGCGCAGCGGCCGTCAGGCGGCCCGCGCCCTGACTCAGCCACTGCCCCGTGGCCTGATTGCGCGCCGTCCCCGCTATCGCCAGCGTCAGCGCGTCCACCCCCAGCAGGGTACCGCCGTTGTCCAGACTGTCCGCCGTCAGGCTCAGCGTCTGCCCTTCCAGCCGCCCGCGGTTGGTCAGCGCGCCGGTCGTCGTCACCGTCAGCGCATCCAGACCAGTGATATTGCCGTCATTGGTCAGCGGCCCGCCGCCGATATCGACCGTCTGACCCTGCCAGCCGCCCGCCGTCGTTGGCGAGCGTCGTGCCGCGCAGCGTCAGCGCCGCGTCGCTGTACAGGCTGCCCGCGCCGGCGTAACGGCCGGTCAGCGTCAGCGCGCCCTGCGCCGCCAGCTGCCCGGCGTTGTCCAGGTCCGTTCCGGTGACCGTCAGGTCGCCCCGTACCGACACCGCCCCCCGGTTATCCAGCCCGCCCGGCGTCAGCGTGGTGTCGCCGTTCGCCGCCAGCGTGCCGGTGTTGGTCAGTACGCCCGCCGGGGACAGCGCCACCGTCAGCGCGCCGTCGCTCTGTATCCGCCCGCCGTTGCGCAGGCCGTCGGCCGTCAGCCGCAGGCGGCCCGCCTGCCACTCGCCGTCGTTGTCCACCGTCGCCGCGCGCAGCACCGCCACCCCCTGCGTCAGCAGTGTTCCGGTGGCGGTGTTGGTCAGGGTGCCGTCGGCCGTCAGCGTCAGCGCCGACAGCCCCAGCAGCTGCCCGGCGTTGCGGATACGGTCCGCCGTGGCGCTCAGGCTGTCGCCCTGCCACTGCCCCTGGTTGTCCAGCGTGCCGGCCGTCAGGCGGCTTTCGCCCTGACTCAGCCACCGGCCCGACGCCTGATTGCGCGCCGTGCCGGCTATCGCCAGCGTCAGCGCGTCCATCCCCAGCAGCGTGCCGCCGTTATCCAGGCTGTCCGCCGTCAGGCTCACCCGCTCGCCCGCCAGCGTGCCCCGGTTGACCGCCGCCCCGCTCAGCGTCAGGTCCAGCTGCGTCAGCCCGCCCAGCTGCCCGTCATTGCTCAGCGTATCGCCGCGCAGCGCCAGCCGCCCGCCCTGCAGCGTGCCGCCGTTCGACAGCGTCGCCGCCTGAATATCCCACGCCCCCGCCGCCCGCAGCGTCCCGCCGTTGTCCAGTTCGTCCAGCACCAGCCGCCCGTCGCCGCCCAGCGTGACCGCCCCCTGATGGCGCCACCGCCCGGTGCTCAGTGCCAGACCCTGCGCCGTCAGCGCGCCCGCCGTCGCCACCCCGCCGGCCGTCACCGTCACCGTGCCGCCGCTGCTCAGCATCCCGTCCGCCGTCTGGCTGAAGTCGCGCCCCACCGTCAGCCCCACCGCCTGCCGCCCCTGCAGCGTGCCGCTGTTCGCCAGCCCGTCCGCCGTCACGCTCAGCGCGCCCCCCGCCATCACCCCCCGGTTGGCCGTCTGCCCCGCCTGTACCCTCAGCTCGCCACCGGACAGCAGCGACCCGCCGTTGTCCAGCCCCGTCCGCGCCTGCACCGACAGCGTCTCGTCCGCCGACAGCGTGCCGCCGTTGCTCAGTTGCGGCGTCTGTACCGATACCTGCCGCCCGCTCACCGTGCCCCGGTTGTCCAGCGACGCCGCCCGTACCGTGGCGGTCTGCCCCGCCAGCGTCCCCGTGTTGCCCAGCGCCCCGCTCAGGTCCAGCGTCAGCCCGTCCACCCCCAGCAGTTCACCGCCGTTGTCCAGCGTGCCGCCGGTGACCGTCACCGTCTTCCCCTGCCAGCGGCCGCCGGCGCCCACCACGCCGTTGCCGGTCAGCGTCAGCGCCCCGTCGCTGTAGACCCGACCCGCCCCCGCGTAGTCGCCGTTCAGCGTCAGCGCGCCGCCCCCCGCCAGCTGCCCGGCGTTGTCCCGCGTCGCGCCCTGCACCGTCAGCCGGCCCAGTGCCGACACCGTGCCCCGGTTATCCAGCCCGCCCAGCGTCAGCGCCGTGTCGCCGTTCGCCGCCAGCGTGCCGCTGTTGGTCAGCCCGCCCGCCGGGGACAGCCTCACCGTCAGCGACCCGTCACTCTGTATCTGCCCGCCGTTGCGCAGGCTGGCCGCCCCCACCGTCAGCGCCCCGCCCGCCTGCAGCGCGCCGTCCCACTGCGCCGCGCCAAACCCGTCCAGCGTCAGGTCCCCCGTCGCCTGCCAGCGCCCCGCACCGCCCAGCGTGCCGCCGCTGACCGTCACCGTCTGCGCCCCCGCTCCCCGTCCAGCGTCAGCGCCCCCCGCTCAGCGTCAGCGCGCGCCCCGCCTGCCACGCCCCGCCCGCCGACTGGCTCACCGCCCCCGACGCCGTCAGGCTCACCCGGTCCCCCGTCAGCGCCGCCTGACCCAGCACCAGCGCCGACCCGCTCAACGTCAGACCGTACCCCGGCTGCACCGCCCCGTCGTCGCGCACCCCGGCGCTCAGCTGCCCGCCGTCCGCCGTGATGCGCCCGTCGCTCGCCAGCGTCAGCCCCTGGCCCGCCCGCGTCCGGCTCCCCGTCAGCGTGACGCCCTGCGCGCCCCGCAATGTCATGTTGCCCTGCGCCTGCTGGCTGCCCTGCAGCGCCAGCGTCCCGCCCTGCGCCGTCAGCTCGCCCTGCGCTATCGCGCTCCCCACCTGCAGCCGTCCGTTCGCCGACAGCTGAATGTCCCCCTGCCGCGCACTCAGCCCGGCGGTATTCACCCCCACCCCCTGCTCCGTCGACACCAGACTGATGCGGTTGGCGTACATGCCCCCCAGCGCCCCCGGTGTCCCAGCGCCAGCGCCGGCGCCGGCCCCTCGCCCGCCTGCGCCGTCACCCGCCCGGCCGCGTCCACCCGGTTCGCCCCCAGCACCACCCGCGCGTCCCGCGCGCTCAGCCCCGCCTGCAGCGACGCCGTGCGCGCTATCAGCGCAAACGTAGTCCCGCTCTGGCCTTCGGCGTCCAGCCCCGCCCCGTCTATCAGGATGTCCCCGCCGCGCACGTCCAGCCCGTCAAGCCGCCCCGCCGCGTCAAACCGCGGGGTGCCGGTGGTCAGGGTGATGCGCGGGGTGTTGAGAAAGCCGCAGCCGCTGCAGGTGATGCCGTAGGGGTTCGCCACCACCACGTTCGCCGCCGGGCCCGCCACTTCCAGGTAGCCCGCCAGCCGGCCTGCGGTTCGGCGACACCACCTCGTTGAGGATGGCCGAGGCGGCGCGCCCGTTCAGGTTGGGGTTGTTCTGCAGCAGCCCGCCCAGCTGGCTCGGCGTCAGCTGGGCGGTGCCGTTGTTGAGGATAAGGCCGCGGTTGTCGACGTTGAAGTCATGGTAGCGGTTGTGCGACAGCCCCGCGGCGTCCGGCGTGGCGATGTTCACCACCGGCACCCCGTTGCCCGCCGCCTCCAGCGCCGTGTTCCCCGACGCCACCGTCACCCCCGCCGCCCATGCCGGCAGCAGCGGCTGCAGCCCCGTCAGCCACACCAGCCCCCACGCCATCACCCGCTGCGACGTCTTCACCTTCACCGCTTTCATCCCTGAACTCCTGAATAATAATGCACAAGGCAAATCAGTAAATTAACGGTACAAACACGTAACCCGTTCGGGCCGTAAGGAACGAACGCGGCTGAACAGATCTGCACCGTTTTTTATTTTTGTGCCTAACCGCTACCGCGATATCGGCTGCTGTGTATTCCGTCGGGGTCGACGGCGAGGAAAAAGCTGGAAGGGAGAGGCAAGGAAGAATGACAGCGGGAACCGCCAGAACATCCTGTCACGCAGACCACATCCATGCAGTAATAATTGGCGTCATATTAATTCGTCATCTTTTCAAAAACAATACAAAAATTTACAAAACAATTTCAATTAATACGTGGATAAGAAATTATTCAACTGAATGATATTATTTGTTATTTTTGTTTAAGAAACGTCTTTCCCCTGTCTTCGGAAATAACCTGGCAACCTATTTATTCATGAAAAAGTCAGCGAGTAAAAACCAGATGGAAGTAGGAATGACAATCGGATAACGGCGGTGTGTTTTTTCCACCGATTATGATTTACGGTTTTTTAACAGGGTTTACCGATAAGCCTAACCGCCCCAATAGGACGGTTAGCTAATATCGGGATCACAGACTCAGGCGTAGCGGGAGAAGGAGAGATCGTCGTATTCAATTGCCGGCGTGTGGCCGGAAATAATATCGGCCAGCAACTGACCGGAACCGCATCCCATGGTCCAGCCTAATGTGCCGTGCCCGGTGTTCAGATACAGATTTTGTAATGGCGAGCGCCCGACCAGCGGCGTGCCGTCCGGCGTCATCGGCCGTAGTCCGGTCCAGAACGTCGCCTGTTCCACCGGCCCGCAGTCCGGGTACAGATCTCGCACCACCATTTCCAGCGTGTCGCGGCGTTTTTGATTCAGGGAAAGATCAAACCCGGCGATTTCGGCCATGCCGCCGACGCGGATGCGCTGATCAAACCGGGTAATGGCGATCTTATAGGTTTCATCCAGTACGGTGGAAACCGGCGCGCCCTCCTCGCTGGACAGTGGAATCGTCAGCGAATAGCCCTTCAGCGGATAAACCGGAATGTCGAACCATTTTTCCAGCAGGCCGCGGGAATAAGAGCCGCACGCCATGACATACGCGTCCGCCGTGATCTTTTCGCCGTTGCAATACACCGCGTTGACCCGCTGACCGTCTGCGTCAATATGCTGCACCACGCTGTCGAAACGGAATGTTACGCCCGCCTCCGCCGCCATCGTCGCCAGTTGCCGGGTAAACAGCTGGCAATCGCCGGTTTCGTCGTGCGGCAAGCGCAACCCGCCGCTCAGTTTATGGCGCACGCCGGCCAGCGCCGGTTCGACGGTAGCCAGTTGGTCGGCTTCCAGCAGTTCATAAGGTACGCCGGCCTCTTTCAGCACCGCGATATCACGGTAAGCGTTTTCATATTGCTGCGGGGTACGGAACAGTTGTAACGTCCCGCCCTGACGCCCTTCATAGGCAATACCGGTGTCGGCACGCAGCGCCTGCAGACAGTCGCGGCTGTATTCAGCCAGCCTGACCATGCGGGCTTTATTGACGCGGTAATGCGCGCTGTCGCAATTCAGCAGCATCTGCCACATCCAGCGTAGTTGCGTGGCGGTAAAGTCCGGACGAATCGCCAGTGGCGCATGCCGCTGAAACAGCCATTTGATCGCCTTGAGCGGAATGCCCGGCGCGGCCCAGGGCGCGGAATAACCCGGGGAAATCTGACCGGCGTTGGCGGCGCTGGTTTCCAGCGCGGGTTCGGCCTGTCGGTCAATGACGGTGACGTCATGTCCTGATTGGGCCAGATACCAGGCGGTACTGACGCCGATAACACCACTCCCTAAAACAACCACCTTCATTATTGCTGTTCTCCCCACATCCTCCGCTAATCCCGCGGAATATGCTGCATAATGCCGTAAACACCAAAATAAAAGGCTACTTTAGCATTTGGCCGCCAATTGTCATCTGTTGCAGATATAGCTTTTATTTATTATGAGAGAGTGAACACGGCAACGTAGGATAACGAGTGGCGACGTGCAGCCAATCCGGCGTAGCGCTGGCTGCATGGCATCCGGTTTTTCACACGAAGGCTTCATCCAAGCTACCGATTTCACATCACTTTTCCCAAAATAAGCTACGATTAAGTATGCCGACGCAATGAGGTGGCGGCAGTTATAGTGAGGGGTGCGCTGATGGTTATATCGACTGATGAGCGGGTAACGAGCCCACAACGTCTGAGTGACGGACCTGACTGGACATTCGATTTGCTGCAGGTCTATCTGGATGAAATTGACCGGGTAGCCAAACTCTACCGTCTGGATACTTATCCCCACCAAATCGAGGTGATCACCTCTGAACAGATGATGGACGCCTATTCCAGCATCGGGATGCCCATCAACTATGCCCACTGGTCGTTCGGCAAGAAATTCATCGAAACCGAGCAGCGTTACAAGCACGGTCAGCAAGGGCTGGCATACGAAATCGTCATCAACTCCAACCCCTGCATCGCCTACCTGATGGAAGAGAACACGATGCCGATGCAGGCGCTGGTGATGGCTCATGCCTGCTACGGCCACAACTCGTTCTTCAAAGGCAACTACCTGTTTCGCAGTTGGACCGACGCCAGTTCAATCGTCGATTATCTGCTGTTCGCCCGTCAGTACATCGCCCAATGCGAAGAGCGCCACGGCGTTGACGAGGTGGAAAAGCTGCTCGACTCTTGCCACGCATTGATGAATTACGGCGTGGACCGCTATAAACGACCGCAGAAAATATCGTTGGAAGAGGAAAAACTGCGTCAAAAAAGTCGCGAAGCCTATCTGCAGAGTCAGGTAAACGAACTCTGGCGTACGCTTCCCCGCCGCGAGCAGGAGACATCGCCGGAAAAAGCCCGCCGTTTCCCGAATGAGCCGCAGGAAAACCTGCTCTATTTCATGGAGAAAAATGCCCCGCTGCTGGAACCCTGGCAGCGTGAAATCCTGCGTATCGTGCGTAAAATCAGCCAGTATTTTTATCCGCAAAAACAGACGCAGGTGATGAATGAAGGCTGGGCCACGTTCTGGCATTACAGCATCCTCAATCATCTCTATGACGAGGGCAAACTGTCCGACCGCTTTATGCTGGAGTTCCTCCACAGTCACACCAACGTGGTTTACCAGCCGCCGTACAACAGCCCTTACTATAGCGGCATCAACCCCTATGCGCTCGGCTTCGCCATGTTTCAGGACATCAAGCGTATCTGTCAGGAGCCGACGGAAGAAGACCGCTACTGGTTCCCGGACATCGCGGGCAAAGACTGGCTGGATACCCTGCACTTCGCAATGCAGAACTTTAAGGACGAGAGCTTCATCAGTCAGTTCCTGTCGCCCAAAGTGATGCGGGATTTCCGTTTGTTTACCGTACTGGATGACGACCACAATAATTATCTGGAGATCGCCGCCATCCACGATGAAAAAGGTTACCGGAAGATCCGTCAGGAATTGTCCTCCCAGTACAACCTGAGCAACATCGAGCCCAATATTCAGGTCTGGAATGTCGATTTACGCGGCAATCGCTCGCTGACCTTGCGCTATGTGCCGCAGAATCGGGCGCCGCTGGACAAAAGCAGCCATGAGGTGATGAAACACGTGTACCGTTTATGGGGATTTGACGTCACACTGGAGCAGATGAATGAAGATGGCGGCGTCGAACTGATTGATCGTTGCCCGCCGCGTAATGCCGCGCTATGACGCTTAATAGATCGACGGAAAGAAAAACGGGTAGCTGAAATCGCTACCCGTTTTTTCATCAATCACATTGTTATCAACTAACCGCGGCCTTCGGCCAGATCACGCGGGATGGCGTTCTGCATGCTGTGCCACAGCGCACCGCTCTCTTTGCCGTATTGGCGAATTACGTCGGGAACCTGCTCATACAGCCCGTCACGGCTCAGCGACTCCAGACGGCGATAGAACGCCAGCGCGGTTTTGCGAGCTTCCTGATTGGAGAAGTAGTAGCGCCCAACGCGAATATACAGCCCTTTCAGCCCGTTGATAATCAAGCCGTAAATCGGGTTACCGGAGGCGAACGCCAATCCGCGGAACACGTTGTAATCCAGTTCAGCGTAGGCATCCGACGTGTCTTTAACCGATTCAGTCAGCTTAAGTATTTCTACCGATTTAGCCGGATGCAGACGAATCGCGGTGCGAATAAAAATCCCGGCGATATTGGTGCGCACCGCCAGTAAATTGTCAATCAATTGAGGAACGCTGTCGTGATCGAGCCGGGCCAGCGTTTCGAGGATATTCAGCCCGGACGTTTCCCAAAAGTTATTGATTTTGGTTGGTTTACCGTGCTGAATCGTTAGCCATCCATCACGGGACAGGCGCTGTAGCACCTCACGCAACGTCGTGCGCGTGACCCCGATCAATTCAGATAATTCCCGTTCTGCCGGCAGAATGGATCCAGGAGGAAAACGATTATTCCATATACTTTCAATAATGTACTCTTCCGCGAATCCCGCCGGACTTTGCGCCTTTATAACCATAAGTTTATATTCCGTAGCGATGTTTACTAGTGAAAGTCAACATCATCATACCAAACGAACCCTACATCACATAGCATAGCAGGACCTGAAAATCTTAATTCGATATAAAAACTGTGATTAAAGACAATTCCTTCCAGACAAACGTGAATATGCCCCGCTTTACGGTAATTTTCTTTAACCACACATCGATTGTTAAATTAAATTAACGTCAAAGAAGAAAGCCAACGGTGCGGGATCCGCCACTTCAACCACATCCTTCTGAAAAACGTTCCTGGCAACATTCCAAATGGATACAAGCCAGCCATTCTATTATTTCTAATTATCAATCACCTGCTGTTCTTTCTGGTCAACGCATTTGCCGCCGGCTGGTCGCCTGGGTTATTTTCGCTTCAGGCATCCCCTGAGAGGTAACCTGTCGTAACCCGGCGGATTCGCTGACGCCGGTGGCTATTTTCACTGGCACGACCAGTCTAGATCAAGTATGGCATGACGTTGCCGATAATATTAAAGTTTTGTCATCGCCGGTTTCCATGATAACGGCAGTCGCGTTTATCAGACAGCGATTGCCGCGCGTGTTTAGCGCCGACAGCCGGATATCCATCCCGCATCGGCTATTCCGTTTTTTGAACAGCGTGGAGTTTTATTTTCACTTTTTCTGATTCCCTGTCGCCGCGCCGATCTTTCCTCCATACTGTGTTTCGCTTTTCCGCTATTTATCATTATGTTGTGCTCTCAGACGATGATGCAGCCACTTCATTGATCAATACCGTCATGCACCAGCATAAATCGTGTATAGTAGGGGGCGGATTTCGCCATGAAACTGGCGATCCCTCATAGAAAGCGTTAAAAACAGCAGAGTATTTGTTGGCACAGCAGAATCTCCTCAGGCACTGATGCAGATTCCGGGCGGTACAGGCGTCACTGACGCCGCCGCAAGAAACGTCAGTTCATCCGGATCAGAGATTCAATGAGGGCAGCGAGCACGGTTATCACTGCCCATACTATCGTTTTTAGCATGGAATATTTTTTATGTTGCGATTTTTGAACCGTTGCTCCCGTGGTCGGGGCGCCTGGCTGTTGATGGCGTTCACGGCACTGGCATTTGAACTGATTGCTCTCTATTTCCAGTACGTCATGATGCTTAAACCCTGCGTACTGTGCATTTATCAGCGAACCGCGCTCTATGGCGTGATGGCCGCCGGTCTGGTGGGCGCCGTCGCCCCCGGTACGCTGCTACGCTATCCGGCAATCGGGTTATGGATTTACAGTGCCTGGGAAGGACTGTCGCTGGCCATCAAACACACCAATATCCAGTTACACCCGTCGCCGTTCGTCACCTGCGATTTTTTTGTCAGCTTCCCGTCCTGGTTGCCGCTGGACAAATGGCTACCGGCGATTTTCACCGCAACCGGCGACTGCGCCGAACGCCAGTGGAGTTTCCTGAGCATGGAAATGCCGCAGTGGATGATCGTGATTTTCGGCGCCTATCTGCTGGTCGCCGTGCTGGTACTGATTGCCCAACCTTTCCGCCCCAAGCGCCGCGACCTGTTCGGTCGGTAAAAGCGCACTGAACCGGGTCAGGCCATTGCCGGCCCGGTTTAATCGTTATCAAAACAATCTGCATCAAAACAATCTGCATTAAAAAATCTGTATTAAAACAATCTGCTGAAAACAGCAAAACTGAGCGAATTAGGACTTCAATAATCCGAGCGGTTTTTTCATTGAAAGGCTGTTTTTTCATTGAAAGACTATTGAAAAACCCGCCAGCGCCCGCCGTTGTTAAGGGGATTGGACAATCACACTGGTATAAAATTATTTTATATCAATAAATTACCTGGCCCATTCAGGTTTGTTTAGAATGTGGTCCTGCCAGTCCATCACCTCACTTTCACGCACGGCGATGTTGCGCACCGAGATCCGCTGTTGATGCATCGCGGCTTTGGAGCCAGCCAGCAAGGGGTGCCACGGTTGTAGCCCTTTCCCTTCGTGTATCAACCGGTAAGCGCAGGTTTCGGGCAACCAGTCGAACGATAACAGGTTTTCCCGCGTCAGCTTGATGCAATCCGGCTCATACTCAAACCGGCGCGCATAGTTACGGCACTGGCAGCTTTTGATATTCAACTGATTACAGGCCACATTGGTGAAATAGAGTTCGTCCGTGTCTTCATCGATCAATTTGTGCAAACAGCAACGCCCGCAGCCGTCACAAAGCGCTTCCCACTCGTCGTCCGACATTTGCTCCAGGGTTTGGGTTTCCCAAAAGGGTTTTTGAGTCATAACTGCAATTCCGATGATGATAAACAGGGCGTCTGGCTGTGTATTGTAAAGGGGGATGAGGCGGGATACCACCCGCGGCAACGCCGCGAGCGGTAACAGAATACTCAGATAACGTGGGTTGTCAGCGTGCGCTCGTTGAGCGTAATGGTTAACGCATCGCCCGACTGCAGCGGCCCCACCCCTTGCGGTGTACCGGTCAGGATGATGTCGCCGGCGCGCAGGGTAAAAAAGCGGCTCATGTAGGCGATCAGCGGCAGGATCGGCGTGATCATGTCACGAGTATTGCCCTGCTGACGTACTTCGCCATTGATGCTGATGCCCAGCTCCGCCTGCTGCGGATCGCTAAACTCAGCCACCGGGATAAACCCGGATACCGGACAGGAACCATCGAACCCTTTGGCTTTTTCCCACGGTTGCCCGGCTTTCTTGAACCCGGCCTGTAAATCGCGCAGCGTCAGATCCAACGCCACACCGTAACCGGCAATCGCTCTGGCGACCCGCTCTTCATTAGCCTGCTTGAGCGGCGTGCCGATCAACACCGCCAGTTCAACCTCATGGTGTACCGAACCCAGTTCTTTAGGAATCGCCACCGGCTGGCGCAAATCGCACAACGCGGTTTCAGGCTTGATGAACAGAACCGGTTCCGCCGATTTGGCGCTGCCCATTTCACGAATATGCTCGGAATAGTTGCTGCCGACGCATACCACTTTATTCACCGGAAAATCCAGTAATGCGCCCTGCCAGTCTCTGTGTTGATACATGTACCCTCTCCTGACCTTTCTGTTAGCGGATAGCGCCTGCCCGTCATGACAGACTCGGCTTGCCCATCATACCGGCATCGCCATCAAAAAAGTAAGCGCGATTGATGAACAACAGTATCCGGAATTTATCATAACCCCCGTTCCGTCTTTTGCGACCGTCATCAATACGCCAGCCGAAGAAAGGAATTACGCGGGATGGATGAAAATTCGTTTATTTAATCGTTGCGACGAATATACCTGTATATAAATCAGTATCGGTAAAATAGCATCAACAGGATTAAACCATTGCCCGGTTTATTTCTGACACCCCTGTATTAAAAAACAGCGGCCAATTCCCGTCGCGGCATCGAACATTATCTGAAAAATAATTCGGGTATTATTTTTTTACACTTGCCTGCAGTTCATCCAATAGATTTTCCGGCGGCGGCGGTAGTTGCAGATAAAAACCCTGCTCGATAAGCATCTGTTTTACCTTATCAATATCTGCGGACGCCAGTTTCTTCCTGCCATCAAGCGGTAATAACATCACCAAATGCGGCAGACCGAAACTTTTCATCAGTTCGTCAGGTACGCGGGAAAAATCGTCTTTTTTTTCGACATAGAGATATGTTTGATCGCGTTTGGAACTTCTGTAGATCACACAATACATGTTTTTTACTCTGAACTAGGGGAATGGTGTCTTGCCTGTATTTTCATGTGACTATAACATGCTTGAAGCGCTCTGGAATATCATGCCTTAAATGCTACTCTGGGGATTTAAAGATGCTGAAACTGAGTCAGGACAGATGTCACAAACGCCAATAGAGTTGAAAGGCAGCAACTTTACCTTATCCGTTGTTCATCTGCATGATGCGCAGCCCGATATTATTCACCAGGCCCTGCAGGAAAAGATCGAACAGGCGCCGGCGTTTCTTAAAAACGCGCCGGTCGTTGTCAATGTCTCGGCGCTGCCCGTTGACGCTGACTGGATTAAGCTCCAGCAGGCGATTACCGCCGCCGGTTTGCGGGTCGTGGGGGTAAGCGGGTGCGATGATGAGCAACTCAGATTATCTATCGCCAAAGCGGGGCTCCCGCTGTTACGTGAAGGTAAATTGCGTGAAGGTAAATTACGCGAAGACAAGGAACGCAGGACGACTCAACCTCCGGTGCCGGTCGCCACGCCGGTTAAAACCCGGGTGATCAATACACCCGTCCGTTCCGGACAGCAAATTTACGCCCGCGACTGTGACCTTATCGTTACCAGCCATGTTAGCGCCGGTGCCGAAGTCATTGCCGACGGCAATATCCATATTTACGGCATGATGCGCGGCCGCGCGCTGGCGGGGGTTTCTGGCGATGTCGACAGTCAGATCTTCTGCACTCATCTGGCCGCCGAGTTGGTGTCGATCGCCGGGCGTTACTGGCTCAGCGATCAGATACCGGAAAACTATTTCGGGAAGGCGGCGCGCCTGAAACTCAGTCCGCCCGACCATGTTCTGACCATACAACCTCTAGACTAGGCCCTTGAAAGGAATTATTTATGGCACGCATCATTGTTGTTACTTCAGGTAAAGGGGGCGTTGGCAAGACCACTTCAAGCGCGGCCATTGCTACCGGTTTAGCCCAAAAAGGTAAGAAGACGGTTGTCATCGACTTTGACATCGGTCTGCGTAACCTCGACCTGATCATGGGATGTGAGCGCCGGGTCGTGTATGACTTTGTGAATGTCATCCAGAACGACGCCACCCTGAATCAGGCGCTGATAAAAGATAAGCGTACCGAAAATCTGTATATCCTGCCGGCATCGCAAACCCGCGATAAAGAAGCCCTGACCCGCGAGGGCGTGGACAAGGTGCTCAAGGATCTGGCCGACATGGCGTTCGATTTCATTATCTGCGACTCCCCCGCCGGTATTGAAACCGGTGCGCTGATGGCGCTTTACTTCGCGGATGAAGCCATCATCACCACCAACCCGGAAGTGTCGTCGGTACGCGACTCCGACCGTATCCTGGGGATTCTGTCCTCCAAGTCACGCCGTGCCGAACAGGGTCAGGAGCCGATCAAAGAGCATTTGCTGCTCACCCGTTACAACCCGGGCCGCGTCAGCCGCGGCGACATGCTGAGCATGGAGGACGTGCTGGAAATTCTGCGCATCCCGCTGGTCGGCGTCATCCCGGAAGATCAGTCGGTACTGCGTGCGTCCAACCAGGGCGAACCGGTAATTCTGGACAAAGAAGCCGATGCGGGCAAAGCCTATGAGGACACCGTGGATCGTCTGTTGGGAGAAGAACGGCCTTACCGTTTTATCGAGGAAGAGAAGAAAAGCTTCCTGAAACGACTCTTTGGGGGGTAAATCATGGCGTTACTCGATTTCTTTTTGTCCCGCAAAAAAACGACAGCCAATATCGCCAAGGAACGGCTGCAGATTATTGTCGCGGAGCGACGCCGTGGGGACAGTGAACCGCATTACTTGCCGCAACTGAAGCGCGACATTCTGGAAGTCATCTGTAAATACGTGCAGATTGACCCGGAAATGGTGACGGTGCAGTTAGAGCAGAAAGGCGACGATATTTCCGTGCTGGAACTGAACGTCACCTTACCGGAAGCAGACGAGGCCACACCGCCCACCGACAAATAACCACCGTTTCCCCTGCGCCGGCAGAAAACGGTTTCGGCCGCCGCCCTTGTCTGTAAGGGCGGCATGTCGATATCAGTAATACGCCAGAATGTCTTTCAGACCTTGTCCAAACAAGCGGCCGCGCCAGCCGGTTACCATTTCCGGTTCATTTTCCGACAACGTCAGTTTCCAGTGCCAGTTCAGCAATCGGTTAATCTGCCGCCGGGATGCCAGCAATTCGGCCGACAATCCGCTTTGCTCCGCACATTGCTGCACCAGCGCCTTGATGTCGCGAAACGCTTTCTTATAACCGGGATAGTCGATCAGATTGACTACCGGCGGCGGATAATCCGCTTCGCTCAACGACGCGGTTTCCGCCACCAGCGCCAGCAAAGTTTTGCCGTGATAACGAATTTCCGGCCCACTCAGCCCCAGCGAATCCAGCTCCCCGAGCGAACCGGGCAGACAACGGGCCACTTGCCACAGGTTCTCTTCCCGGACAATGAAATTGACCGCGCTGTCGCGCTCCCGCGCCTTACGAAGGCGCCACGCCGCCAGTTTCTGCAAACAGGCCAAATGACGGCCGCGCAGTTGCCAGGCATTGCCGATCTCCCGATACGCCGATTCCGGCGCCAGCACCTCCTGACGGCGCTGGCACAGCAACAGGCACTCATCCAGCGCCGCTTCCAGCCAGCCTGCCGCACGGGTTTCTTCCACCAGCGTTCTGGCTACCGGCAGCAGATAAAACACGTCCGCCGCGGCGTACTGGCACTGTTTTTCGCTGAGCGGACGCGCCAGCCAGTCGGTGCGGGATTCGCTTTTATCCAGCGCGACCTGACGATAATCCGCCACCAGCGCGGCAAAACCATAGGACAACGGCTTACCCAGAAACGCCGCCAGAATCTGGGTATCGATGAACGGCGACGGCAGGCCGCCGAACGCATTCAGAAACACCTCCAGGTCTTCGCTGCCGGCATGCAAAAACTTGGTAACCTGCGGGTTCTGCAACAACGCGCGAAACGGCGCCCAGTCACGGATCGCCAGTGGGTCGATCAGCGACAGATTGTCGCCGTCATACAACTGAATCAGCCCCAGTTGCGGGTAATAGGTACGGGTACGGACAAATTCGGTGTCCAGCGCTACCTCGGACACCGCGCACGCCTGCGCGCACACCGCTGATAATCCTTCATCGGTAGTAATCAACTGATAATTCAAAACGGTATTCTCTTGGTTGCGCCCCAGTGCGACCAACCGCGTCCGGGGCATGAAACATATTATGGCGGACAATCAACATCACACGGGTCAGACCGCTCCGTCAGGGCAGGTAATGGCTTGACGCGAAAGGCGATGTTGTCCTGTGGTGTTCAGCAGGCAGGCTTCCACCATACCCGTCATGACTACCACAGGCAACCATCAGGCGGCTGACTGCTCATTACGCAGCTCACGCCGGAGAATTTTCCCCACGTTGGATTTCGGTAACTCGCTGCGGAATTCGAATAGTCGCGGCACTTTATATCCGGTGAGGTTACGACGGCAGTGGCTGATCAGTTCCTCCGCCGTCAGCGAGGGATCGCGGCACACCACGAAGACTTTGACCGCCTCGCCCGACGCTTCGCTGGGCACGCCAATCGCCGCGGCTTCGGATACCTTCGGATGGCGCGTCACCACCTCCTCGATTTCATTGGGATAAACATTGAAGCCGGACACCAGAATCATGTCTTTTTTGCGGTCGACGATTTTCAGAAATCCCTGCTCGTCCGCCGTGACAATGTCACCGGTTGCCAGCCAGCCCTCTTTCAGTACGTCATGCGTCGCGGCGGGCTGCTGCCAGTAACCGGACATCACCTGCGGGCCGCGCACCCACAATTCACCCGGCTCGCCGGGCGCCACATCCTGACCGTCATCATTGATAATACGCACATCGGTAGACGGCACCGGCAAGCCGATGCTGCCGCTGTAATGCTGCAGGTCATAGGGATTTCCCGCCACCAGCGGCGCGCTTTCCGTCAATCCATAGCCTTCCAGCAGATGGATGCCGGTCAGTTTCTCCCAGCGCTCGGCCACCACCTGTTGCACCGAGGCGCCGCCGCCCACCGACAGCCGCAGCGTGGAGAAATCCAGCCGACTAAACGCGTCGTGGTTCAGCAAGGCGTTGAATAGCGTATTCACCCCGGTAATGGCGGTAAACGGATAGTACGCCAGCTCTTTGATCATGCCGGGGATATCACGCGGGTTGGTGATCAGCAGGTTTTTTCCGCCGATTTCGACAAACAGCAGGCAATTCACCGTCAGCGCAAAAATGTGATAGAGCGGCAGCGCCGTCACCACCAGTTCCCGCCCCTCCTGCAGTACCGGGCCATAAGCGGCTCTGGCCTGCATCAGATTGGCCTGCATATTCCGGTGGGTCAGCATGGCGCCCTTGGCAATACCGGTGGTACCGCCGGTATATTGCAGGAACGCCAGATCCTGATTGTTCACCTCCGGCTTCACATACGGCATCCGTTTGCCCTGCTGTAGCACCTGACGGAACGAAATGGCGTCCGGCAGGTGATACTTCGGCACCAGACGCTTGATGTACTTGACCACAAAGTTGACCAGCGTACCTTTGGCCGGCGCCAGTTGGTCACCCATGCGGGTCAGGATCACATGCTTCACCGGGGTGTTGTACACCACCTTTTCCAGCGTATGGGCAAAATTGGAGACGATAACGATGGCCGAGGCACCGCAGTCTTTCAACTGGTGCTCCAGCTCGCGCGGCGTATACAGCGGATTGACATTAACCACCACCAGCCCGGCACGCAGCACGCCGAACAGCGCGATCGGATACTGCAACAGGTTGGGCATCATCAACGCGACGCGTTCGCCCTTTTTCAGTTTCAACTGATGCTGTAGGTAAGCGGCGAACGCACGGCTGCGTTCCTCCAGCCGACGGAAGGTCATCACCTCGCCCATGTTGATAAAGGCGGGCTGGTCGGCATAACGCGACACCGCGTGTTCAAACAACTCGATTAGCGAAGTGTAGCGATCCGGGTCAATTTCCGCAGGGACATCCGCCGGATAACGCGCTAACCAGATTTTTTCCAAAACGTCACTCCCGAGATATTTTTTAAGTGGCATAGTCAATCCCAACCCGAGTGATCTGTAACAACATTTTAACTCATATTAACAACTGTGAAATTCACAATGTTCAGGTTGAGAAGATGATCACTTATTTCAACTTGTTATCACTGCCGAAATGTTATCACTGCCCAAAAAAATGAGGCGACCCTGGCCGCCTCTGTTTGTTGTCAGGTTATCACCTGATTGTCGACGATCGCTACTCCGTGACGACAGACTCCACCTGAGCCGGCGCATAGCCGTCGTTCCAGCCCGGGCCCCAACCGGGTCCCCAGACATGGCGGTAACGACGATCCCACCAGGGATCGTAAGCCCGCGGCGGCAACACCACCTGTTGCACCACTCGCCAGCGTTTATAACCCTGCACGCTCACCACCACGTACTGATATGGCCGTTCACCGATTTTACCCTGCTCGGTACCGGTAATTGGCCCTACCACGGTGATCAACTGATTCTTGAAATCCACCGGCTCCAGAAAACCATTGACGTAGGCGACCAGTCGGCCTTCCGAGGGTTCGCCCAGTCGCGGCCGGCCGGCGTCATCCAGCGGCAGACTGGCAATCTCCAGCCGGGTACGATTGGCCTCGTTGCGAATATCCGCAATCCGGCCGCCAAAGCGCGATTCCTGCCCAACGTACAGATTCGGCGCGTTCATCACCCGAATCAGGTCCATCTGCGGCGTGGCGGAGGTCCCGCGGATTTCAGGCGGTAGCGTGACGCAGCCTGACAGCCCCGCCAGGCTCAGCAACAACAGTCCGCACAGCCCGGTCCGGCGCAGCTGCATCGAGGTTCTATTTCCGCTCGACGCTTTATTTCCGCTCGACGTTCTATTCCCGAAAGAGTGGATTGTCATCACCTATACCCCGCTTGCCAATTCATGACGGACACATGACTTAGACTGTAGCCGATGCGATAAGTTGCTGTTATACGCGGCCGGGTAATTTCTTCCACGCCACTTCATTGCGCAGATAACGGGGTTCGGCCTGCTCCACGCTCACCGCGCCGCCCGACGTCCACAACCGCCATGCCAGCGGCAACATGTCCTGCGCCTGCGGCAACAACATCTCGGTGTGATTCAGGATAATACCGGGATGGCCGATCAAGTCCGGATAGGTTTGCCAGCCGGTTCCCGCCGTAGCCCAGTCGCCGTTCAGCGATGCCGCCAGCGACTGCACCTGCACCGGCGCCAGCACGGCTTCACTCGCTTCGCCGTGCCAATTGCCCTGCTCGTCGCGCTCGTAGCCCGCCCAGTAGACTTCGCCCATACGGGCATCGATGGCGGTCAGCACCCGGCTGGCGCCGGTCAGGCGGTGCGCGCCTTGCGCCAGCGTCGCCAGCGTCGAGACGCCAAGCATCGGTAAATCCGCGCCCAGCGCCAGCCCTTGCGCGATGCCGATGCCAATGCGCACGCCGGTAAAACTGCCCGGCCCGCGCCCGAATGCCAGCGCATCCAGTTGGCCGAGCGTCATGCCGTGATCGACCAGCAGTTGCCGGACCATCGGCAGCACCCGCTGGGTATGCTCGCGGGGGCAAACCTCAAACAGGGAATGGATTTCACCGTCATTCCAGAGTGCAACGGAACAGGCTTCCGTTGCGGTATCAAGCGCTAAAATTCGCGTAGACATGCCAACCTCAGGCAGGGAGAGAATATTTCAACGGCGCGCATCATAGCAGCCGGCGCCGGTGAGCGTCACGGTTTGCGCGTCAGAAAATCGATAGCCTGCCGCAAATCCCGTGTTCGTGGCGCCGGCGGCAGGCTGGTGAGAAACACCTCGCCATAGGGCCGTGTCACCAGCCGGTTGTCGCAAATCACCAGCACGCCACGGTCTTCCACGTCACGTATCAAACGACCAACGCCCTGTTTCAGGGTGATCACCGCATCGGGCAGTTGCACCTCATCGAACGGGTCGCCGCCGCGCACCCGGCAGTCCTCCATGCGCGCCTTGAGCAACGGATCGTCCGGGGAGGTAAAAGGCAGTTTGTCGATAATCACGCACGACAGCGCATCGCCCCGCACATCCACCCCTTCCCAGAAACTGCCGGTCGCCACCAGCAACGCGTTGCCTGCCGCCAGAAACTGCGCCAGCAATTGCGGCTTGCTGGTCTCGCCCTGAACCAGCACCGGCAACGTCAGCGACGCCCGAAACTCGGCGGCCAGGTCGCGCATCATCTGGTGCGAGGTGCACAGCATGAAACAACGCCCCTGATTGGCCTCGATCAGCGGGCGCAGCATGCGCGCTAATTGTTTCGCCGCACCGGGGCGGTTGGTTTCCGGCAGATAGCGCGGCACGCACAGTAACGCCTGACGCGCGTAATCAAACGGACTCGGCAGCAGCAACGTCCGGGCCTGATCCAACCCCAGCCGGTCAATAAAATGTGTGAGCTGATCGTTGACCGACAGCGTAGCCGAGGTGAATACCCAGCAGGCCGGTTTCTCTTTCATCACGTCCCGGAAACGGTCCGCGACGGACAGCGGCGTCAGCGCCAGCACGAAATGACGCGAGTTACATTCATACCAGTAGCTGTAGCCGGGCTGCTGCACGTCCCGCAGCCGCTTCAGTCGTGCCCGGTAGAGGGTCGCGCGCTCAAACGCCGCATCCAGCAGCGCGGAACGGCCCAGCGACAGCTTGGCGACATCGCAGCACAGTTCCAGCGCGTCATCCAGCAGCGTCAGCGACCGTTGCAGCATATTATCCGTGACAATGTCACGTAAATTACCGCGAAATCCCGGGTCGCCCAGCGCCAGCCGGAAATCCTGGGTACTCTGGCTCAGACGATCCGCGCTTTTCTGTAGCTGGCTGGCGTCCCGCACTTCGGTGCGGTAGGCAATCACGATATCTTTGGCGAGATCCAGCAATTGGCGGCTGGAGAGCTGCTGGCCAAAGTACTGGCTGGCGATGTCCGGGATCTGGTGGGCTTCGTCAAATATCACCACATCGCTGTCGGGGATCAATTCGGCAAATCCGCTCTCCTTGACCACCATATCCGCCAGATAAAGATGGTGATTCACCACCACCACATCGGCATCCATCGCTCGTCGGCGCGCCTTCACCACAAAGCACTCTTTGTAGTGCGGGCAGTCGCTGCCGAGGCAGTTGTCGTTGGTGCTGGTTACCAGCGGCCATACCGGGCTGTCTTCGGCCACATCGCCGCACTGGCTAATGTCGCCGTCTTCGGTTTCGGAAGACCAGCCGCGCAGCCGCACCAGCTCACGCAGCACGTCGCGGCCAAGATCGCCGCCCGCCAGCGATTGCTGCTCCAGTCGCTCGATACACAGATAATTGGAACGCCCTTTCAGCAGCGCCAGCTTACCCTGAAAATTCAGCGCGTTGGCGACAGTCGGCAAATCGCGGCTGTACAGCTGATCCTGCAATGCGCGCGAGCCGGTGGAAACAATCACTTTTTTGCCGGAACGCAGCGCGGGCGCCAGATACGCGTAGGTTTTGCCGGTACCGGTGCCCGCTTCCACCACCAACGGCTTTTTGGCGTCGATCGCCTCCAGCACGGCGGCCGCCATCTGGCGCTGCGGTTCACGCGGCTGAAACCCCCGAATCGCCTGCGCCAGTACGCCATCGGTTGCAAAATCGTCGATTGAGCTGTCTGCTGCCACGCTGCCTCTCTTGTCTGACAATGCCGTCACCCTGATTCGGCCGGATAAAGGTGGCTGATTATGCCAAGCCTGCGCGCACGACACCACTTCGGGTCGAGCCTGCCTTCCCGATCGGGGATCATCTGTTGAGGAGAACTGTGTTAGTCTCTGCGGTTTTAGCGCCTGTCCCGGCAGGCGCGCAGACTGAAACGAGGAGCCTGACTTTATGTCGATTACCCGCATTAATCCCGACGCACGCTGGTCCGACGCCGTGATCTACAACAACACGCTGTACTACACCAGCGTGCCGGAAAACCTGGACGGCGACGCCCTCGCCCAGACCGAAAACGCGCTGGCGTCGCTGGACGCCATCCTGCAACAGGCTGGCACCGATAAAAGCCGCCTGCTGGATGTGACCATTTTTCTGGCCGACGCCGCAGATTTCGCCGCAATGAACGCCGCCTGGGATGCCTGGGTAGTGGCGGGCAGCGCGCCGGTGCGTTGCACCGTGGAAGCCAAGCTGATGAACCCGAAATTCAAAGTGGAAATCAAAGCGATCGCCGCAGTCGGCTGATCCTGCGCGGGCGGCGGTGCACGTCGCCCGAAAGCCATTATTCCTGCTATTCCTGTGAAGAAGCCTCGTCGTCCTCAAAACGCGCCACCACCCGCGCGCCCTGATGGTTCTGGCGCAATTCGTCCGCCACCTGCGCGATGGCTTCTCCGCTGCTCATGCCTTCCGCCATCAGTTGTTGTATTCTTTCCACCGCCTGTTGCTGCTGCTCATGAGTCAGCGCCGGGATACCTGCAAACATCATTCTTCTCCTGAAAACCTTTTTATGCCGACTACGCCCGCGATCCGCCACGGTTTGTGGTACGCTTGCATCGCTGCGACGCATGCTGCCGGTTCAGCGTACGGCTGCCGGCATGACCAACGCCGAGAAACCATACCAATACCGCTATGCCGACACCGATAGTCTATCACGCGCTCCCGTATCAGCCGGATGTGCTGTTACGTCTTTTTAGTTCTCTATCGCGCCAACCCTGGGCGATGTTGCTCCATTCCGGGTTTGCCGACCATCCGCATAACCGGTTTGACATTCTGGTGGCGGAGCCGCGCCTGACCCTGCAGACCGTCGGCGAACTGACCACGATCCAACACGGCGATACAGTACGAACCTCCACAGAAGATCCGTTTCATTTGCTGCAACAACAGCTCGACGCGCTGGCGTTGGATGTGGCGCCGCACCCGGATTACCCGTTTCAGGGCGGCGCTCTCGGTCTGTTCGGCTACGATTTGGGGCGACGGGTGGAACAGTTACCGGCCATCGCCGAACGGGATATCGACCTGCCGGACATGGCGGTGGGTATTTACGACTGGGCGCTGATTGCCGACCATCACCAACGGCGCCTGACCCTCATCGCCCACGGTGACATTAATGCCAGACTGGCCTGGCTGGAACGTCTTACCCCCGCCGAACCGGGCGCATTTTGCCTGACCAGCGCCTGGCAGGCCAACATGAGCCGCGAACAGTACGGCGAAAAATTCCGCCGTATTCAGGATTATCTGCGCGCCGGCGACTGCTATCAGGTCAATTTGGCTCAGCGTTTTCAGGCCGGTTATCAGGGTGATGAATGGCAGGCGTTCCTGACGCTGTCGGCCAGCAACCGGGCGCCGTTTTCCGCTTTTCTGCGGTTGCCGCACAGCGCGGTGCTCAGCATTTCGCCGGAGCGTTTCCTGTGGCTGCACGATCACCACATTCAGACTCGACCGATCAAAGGCACGCTGCCGCGGCTGCCGGATGCCGATGCCGATGCCCGTCAGGCGCAGCGACTGGCGGCCTCCGAGAAAGACCGCGCCGAGAACCTGATGATTGTCGACCTGCTGCGTAACGACATCGGCCGGGTGGCGGTGCCGGGCAGCGTGCGGGTGCCGGAATTGTTTGTGGTGGAGCCTTTTCCGGCGGTACACCATCTGGTCAGCACCATCGAAGCGCGATTACCCGCGCAGCAGCAGGCTACCGACTTGCTGCGCGCCTGCTTTCCCGGCGGCTCGATTACCGGCGCGCCCAAAGTGCGGGCCATGGAGATCATTGAAGAACTGGAACCGCATCGCCGCAACGCCTATTGCGGCAGCATCGGCTATATCAGCGTCTGCGGCACCATGGACACCAACATCACCATCCGTACGCTGATCGCCGCCGATGGCACGCTTTCCTGCTGGGCCGGCGGCGGAATTGTGGCCGACAGCGAAGAACAGGCAGAATATCAGGAAACATTCGACAAGATTGGCCGCATTCTGCCGTTATTAACCGTATCGACCACGGATTAAACAGGGCTGACCGACATGACCGACGCCACGCTGTTGCCTCTCTTAGACCGCACTGACGGATACCGTCCTTATGATTTGGACGCGTTTATTACCCGCTTTCAGTTGCAGACCGCCCCCGGTCTGCCGGTCACGCAGTACCATCGGCAAGCGGCGGTGCTGGTGCCGATCATCCGTCGTCCCGACCCTTGCCTGCTGCTGACCCGTCGCTCGCCCCGTTTGCGTAAACACGCCGGACAGGTGGCCTTTCCCGGTGGCGCGGCGGATCCGGACGATCGGTCGCTTATCGCCACCGCGCTACGCGAAGCGCAGGAGGAAGTGGCGATTCCCCCGGCATCGGTTCAGATACTGGGAACGCTGCCGGCGTTCGACAGCGTCAGCGGCTATCAGGTCACTCCCGTGGTCGGCCTGCTGCCGGAGAACACGCCTTTTCATCCCAACGCCGACGAAGTCGCGGAACTGTTTGAAATGCCGCTGCGGGACGCTTTTGCCCTACAGCGTTACCATTCGCTGGATATCGAGCGCCGCCAGCAGCGCCACCGCGTCTATCTTTCCTGGTATCGGCAGCAGTTTGTCTGGGGGCTAACCGCGGCCATCATCCGTCATCTGGCGTTACAAGTAGCGACGTCGGAACCGGCGTAATCGCCCGGCCAGACGTCGAATCTGTCATAAGTTATTTTTCGGCATAACATAACTTTATTTCATGTGAAAAGCCGAATGTGGCAGCATACTCTTCACTACAATAGCGCGATCTATCGAGTTTTATTCTGGAGCGAGTCAGGTCTTCAACCATAACGCCGGATAATGGGCGCGATGGCGAGCAATGACCACTCGCTCCCCTATGGTGACAGGCAGTGCCTTAAAGGAGTTTCAGCGTGATAAGCGTATTCGACATGTTCAAAATCGGTATTGGCCCCTCCAGCTCTCACACGGTTGGACCGATGAAAGCCGGTAAACAATTTGTCGATGAACTGCAGCAAAGGGATTTGTTGTCCCGCACCGAACGGGTGACGGTGGAGGTTTACGGCTCCCTCGCCCTGACCGGCAAAGGCCACCATACCGATATTGCGATTATCCTGGGGCTGGCGGGCAATCAGCCGGATACCGTGGATATCGACGCCATCCCGGCGTTTATCCGGGATGTGGAACAAACTGAGCGCTTATCGCTGGCAGGCACGCATGAAGTCGCCTTTCCCCGCGAAGGCGGTATGATTTTCCGCGGCGAAAACCTGCCGCTGCACGAAAACGGCATGACGCTGACCGCCTTTGCCGCCGACCTTCCGCTGTTTCGCCAAACCTATTATTCGATCGGCGGCGGGTTTATCGTTGATGAAGCGCACTTTGGTCAGTCTCAGGAATCCACCTTCACTGTGCCGCATCCTTACCGCTCTGCGCGGGAAATTCTGGAACACTGCAAGCAAAGCGGTCTGTCTATCTCCGGCATGATGATGCGCAATGAGCTGGCGCTGCATAGCCGTCAGGAGATCGAGGACTATTTCGCCGCGGTCTGGCAGACCATGCGCGCCTGTATGGATCGCGGCATGAATACCGAGGGCGTGCTGCCCGGCCCGCTGCGGGTGCCGCGCCGTGCCGCCGCCCTGCGCCGCATGCTGGTGTCCTCTGACAAGCTGTCCAACGACCCGATGAACGTGGTGGATTGGGTCAACATGTTCGCACTGGCGGTCAATGAGGAAAACGCCGCCGGCGGGCGCGTGGTTACCGCCCCCACCAACGGCGCCTGCGGCATTGTGCCGGCGGTGCTGGCCTACTACGATCATTTTATCGAACCGGTCGGCCCCGGCATTTATCTGCGCTATTTTATGGCGGCTGGCGCGATCGGGACGCTGTATAAGATGAACGCCTCTATTTCCGGAGCGGAAGTCGGTTGCCAGGGCGAAGTGGGCGTGGCCTGTTCGATGGCGGCGGCTGGCCTGGCCGAACTGCTGGGCGCCAGCCCGGAACAGGTGTGCGTGGCCGCCGAGATCGGCATGGAACACAATCTGGGGCTGACCTGCGATCCGGTGGCCGGTCAGGTACAGGTGCCTTGCATCGAGCGCAACGCCATCGCGGCGGTCAAAGCCATCAACGCCACCCGCATGGCGGTACGCCGCACCACTGAAGCCCGTGTGTCACTCGACAAGGTGATTGAAACCATGTACGAAACCGGCAAAGACATGAACGCCAAATACCGCGAAACCTCCCGCGGCGGTCTGGCTATCAAGGTGCAGTGCGACTAAGGCGCAGTGCGACTGACCGATACCGCGCCGGCGGCTACATTTCGCCGGCGTGGATGCTACTGATTAAAAAAAACGCTGGCGACCGCCGTTACCGCCCCAGAAACAACCGGGGTTGGGCTGCGTTGGACGTCACCTGGAATACCGCTACCGCCTGAACCAGCTGCTGAGCCTGTTCTTTCAGGTTCTCCGCCGCCGCCGCGCTCTCTTCCACCAGTGCGGCGTTCTGCTGTGTGACCGTGTCAATCTGCGTGATGGCCTGTCCCACCTGTTTCACGCCCGAACTTTGTTCCAGGCTGGAGGCGCTGATTTCCGACACAATATCGGTGACCTGATTGATCGCCGCCACAATCTGCGTCATGGTCGCGCCGGTTTCATCCACCAGTTGGCTACCTTGTTCAACCTGACCGACACTGTTGGTAATCAACGTGCTGATCTCTTTGGCGGCGTTCGCGCTTCGCTGCGCGAGACTGCGCACTTCGGAAGCGACGACCGCAAAACCACGCCCTTGCTCGCCCGCCCGTGCCGCTTCCACCGCCGCATTCAGCGCCAGAATATTGGTCTGGAAAGCGATGCTATCGATCACGTTGATGATGTCCGAAATCTTTTTCGAACTGTCGTTGATGCCTTTCATGGTTTCGATCACGCGTTCAACCATGTTCCCGCCTTCCGCCGCCAACGTCGACGCGCCTAACGCCAGCTGATTAGCCTGACGCGCGTTTTCAGCGTTATTGCTGACGGTAGAGCCTAACTGCTCCATAGTGGCGGAAGTTTGTTGCAGCGCGCTGGCCTGTTCTTCAGTGCGCTGACTCAGGTCCTGATTACCCTGAGATATCTGGATACTTGCGGTCGCCAGGCTTTCCGCATTGCTGCGCACGCTGGTGACAATCCCTGACAGAGACGACTGCATCTCTTGCAGTTGAGCGAGCAGGCTCACGTGGTCATGATCCTTCACCGGAATCGGGCTGGAAAGATCGCCTTGCGCCATCTGGCTGACCACCTGTGCCGCTATCACCGGCTCACCGCCCAGTTGCCGCAGCAGGCTGCGCAGAATCACCGCGCCCAGCACCACCGACCCCAGCGCAACGATGGCGGCGGCAAGCAATGAAATAATACGCGCCGTGACATCGCTGCTTTGCTGCGCAACCACCTTCTTGTTCGCCAGATCATCCTGAGCTTTTTTTAACGCGGACAACTCGCCAAATGTCTTGTCAGCCGGCCCCTTAACTTCATTTTTATTAATTTCGCTGGCGTTTTTTATATCGCCAGACTCAACGGCCTGCACCTGATGTTCCATGCCTTTGCGCATTAACGTGTAAGACGACGACAGCCCGTCAAAAGACTGCGCCATTGTGGGGTCAATAATGGTTTTCAGTTTACTTAACAGCCCCTCCACCTTCGTGAAGTTCTCGGTATTCTGACTTTTCCATCCGGCAATCGATGCCGGGTCGCCAATGGCGATCATACGCAAAATGTTGATGTCTACACGCGTAAGCAGGCCGTCAATCTGGCCGATAATCGACGCGGCCTGATAGTCCTTTTCATACAGACGTTGTAATTCTGAAGTGATGGCGGTCTGGCGGGAGAGCAGAAATACGACCAGGACCATAAAGGAGATGATGATAGCGGCGATCATCATCGCCAGCTTTTTTTTAACAGTCCATACATTCATAAGTTGTTCTCAATTATAACGGTCCGATGAAATAGACACAGATAACCTTGCGGCATGATCTGTCATGTGACGAAATTATTTCGTACCCAAATGATATCGACAGTCGGCGGAGGCTCTTGAACGCGAAAGATAATTAATGGCGCGAAAGCGCGGGCATGAATTGTAATAAATGATGAACCGGCGAGTAGGGTTTACCGTGGTAGGGAGCAAAAGGTGATAACATCCCCTCCGCCAGCAAGCCGAGAGAATAAAAAAAGCGAGCCTCAGGCTCGCTTCGGCATGGTTCGACTGACCACGCACCCCGCCCTGGAGGCCCGCCGGTCAGGGCTGGCCTCGGGAGCGGCATAGCATTACGCCTCGCTTGCCGTCTCCGCCTCAGGAACACGGACAATGCGGACCAGCTCGATACGATAGTCCGTCGCTTCCACGATCAGGAAACGTAACCGATATAGCTCCAGCGAATCCCCCACTTTGGGGAACTCGTCGCTGTGCGCCAGCAGCAGGCCGGCCAGCGAGGTATAGTCTTCTTTCGGATCGACCAAATCCTGCACGTTGAGCACCTGCTGCAGCGAATGCAGATCGGTACCGCCTCGCACCAGCCAGCCGTCGCCGTCTTCAATGATATCCAGCGTTTCGTCTTCATCCGGGAATTCGCCGGCGATCGCTTCCAGAATATCCAGCGGCGTCACCAGCCCCTGTACCACGCCAAACTCGTTGGTGATTATCACCAGGCTGCCTTTCGCACGACGCAGCACCGGCAACAGGTTGATAACATCCAGCGTTTCCGGCACCACGATCGGCGGGTTGGCGGCGGCGAACTGTTCCACATCGGTATGTTCATCCAGCGCCACCAGCAGGTCTTTGGCCCGCACCACGCCGACCAGCTCATCCAGCGAGCCGCGGCACACCGGGAACAGGCTGTGCGGCGTGTCCAGCAGTTGCAGGCGAATGTCTTCCACCGATCGTTCGCAGTCCACCCAGGAGATATCGGTACGCGGCGTCATCACGCTGCGCAGGGAACGGGAGGCCAGCGTCAGCACGCCGCTGATCATATAACGTTCTTCTTCAGCGAAGGTTTCTTCCGGTTGCTGCTGCGGCTGCTCTTCCTGATCGTCGAGGTTGGCTTTCCGCGACCCCATCAGGCGCAGAATCGCTTCGGCGGTACGCTCTCGCATCGGCCGGTGCGATTGATGCTTAATGAAGTTGTGCCGGGCGATCTGATTAAACATCTCGATCACGATCGAGAAGCCGATTGCGGCATACAGGTAACCTTTCGGAATATGGAAACCAAACCCTTCCGCCACCAGACTCAAACCGATCATCAGCAGGAAGCTGAGACAGAGCACCACCACCGTCGGGTGGGCGTTCACAAAGCGGGTCAGCGGTTTGGACGCCAGCAGCATCACGGCCATGGCGATCACCACGGCGGTCATCATCACGCCTAAATGGTTCACCATCCCCACCGCGGTAATGACCGCGTCGAGGGAGAATACCGCGTCCAGAATAACAATCTGCACGACCACCGCCCAAAAACTGGCCTGCGCGCGGTTGGCGTTCGGGTCGTGCGGGCGGTTTTCCAGCCGTTCATGCAACTCCATAGTGGCTTTGAACAGCAGGAACAGCCCCCCGGCCAGCAAAATCAGGTCACGGCCGGAAAAACTGAACTCCCCGACGGAAAACAGCGGTCGCGTCAGCGTCACCATCCAGGAAATCAGCGATAGCAGGCCAAGCCGCATCAATAGCGCCAGCGACAGACCGATGATACGCGCTTTGTCACGCTGTTTAGCCGGCAGCTTATCCGCCAGAATGGCGATGAACACCAGGTTGTCGATACCCAATACAATTTCGAGTACCACCAACGTCAATAAGCCTGCCCAGATTGAGGGATCCAGCAAAAATTCCATGTCAGACTCCGGAAAATGAACGAGCGAACGACATCAATGCAGCGGCATTGTGCGGCGGAAGCAAAAGGGAAATATCAGTACAGGGCTGAATTCGGCCTGAATGGCCCACTGAGTGAAAAACACCACCGGTCAGCGCCGGGGCAAAAGAAATGAATCGTCGGTGACAGTCCATGGGAAGGGCGTTTACCCGTTACTCCTCTGTAATTAAAGGGAGAATAACTTTAACAGAGTTAATGCCATTTTCCACAACGATTTTGCCTCACTCCGCGAAGCGGGTCGCATTCATTGGCATCACTGGTCTTCTTGAATGTATTTCGCCGCCGATTATCGACCGATATCACATAATTTATTTCTTCGACCCCTAAAATAAATCCTGCGATATCAGGCTGGCCTGAATCGATTCATAACCCGGCATGATGAGTGTCGTAAACGCTTTTTGTGCCATCTATCGGGCAAGAAACGGTATTACAGCCATACTGAATATCGCTCACGGATAAACGTGACTAATTTATCCAGATTATCAGACAGATTTCACTCTCAACAAAACAGTGATTCATGAAAGGAGGGAGCAAGTGAGTATTGCCATCATGCTATGCACTCACGGCGCCACTGCCGGTCCGCTGCTAAATACAGCTGAAATGATTCTTGGTGAACAGAGTAACGTTGGCTGGATTGATTTTGTTCCCGGCGAAAACGCCGAGATCCTGATGGAAAAATATCAGGCGAAGCTGGCCGAACTGGACACCTCGGAAGGTGTGTTTTTTCTGGTGGACACCTGGGGAGGTAGCCCGTTTAACGCCGCCAGTCGTTTGGTGAATGACAAGAAAAATCATGAAGTGGTCGCCGGGGTCAATATTCCAATGCTGGTCGAGACGTTTATGGCCCGCGATGACAACCCTGAATTTGGTGAACTGGTGGCGATCGCGGTGGAGGCCGGTCGCGCTGGCGTCAAAGCGCTGAAGGCGCCCGACCCCGAGAAAGCGCCCCGTCCCGCGCCCGTCAGCGCCAAACCGGCAGCCGCGCCGGGAGCCGGCGGACACATGAAGATCGGGCTGGCGCGTATCGACGACCGTCTGATCCACGGGCAGGTCGCCACCCGCTGGACCAAGGAAACCAACGTCAACCGGATTATTGTAGTCAGTGACGAAGTGGCGGCGGACAACGTGCGAAAAACCCTGCTGACGCAGGTGGCCCCGCCCGGTGTCTCGGCCCACGTGGTCGACGTCGCCAAGGCGGTCAGGGTTTACAACAACGCCAAATACGCCTCCGACCGCGTCATGTTGCTGTTCACCAACCCGACCGACGTGCTGCGGCTGGTGGAGGATGACGTCAAGATTACCTCGGTCAACATCGGCGGCATGGCCTATCGTCAGGGCAAAACCCAGGTCAATAACGCCGTTTCGATTGACGATAAGGATATCGCGGCGTTCAACAAGCTCCATGAGCGCGGTATTGAACTGGAAGTCCGCAAAGTGTCGACAGATACCAAAATTAATATGATGGATTTGATCACCAAGGTGGCGCGTTAACACGTCCGGAACAACGGACTGTGTAACGACGTTATTTTTCGGACCACTATTCTCACAGGAGAAGTACCATGGAGATCACCACGCTTCAAATCGTGCTGATATTTATCGTGGCCTGTATTTCAGGTATGGGTTCTATTCTCGACGAATTCCAGTTTCACCGGCCGCTGGTGGCTTGTACCCTGATCGGGCTGGTGCTGGGCGACATGAAAACCGGGATCATTATCGGCGGTACGCTGGAAATGATCGCGTTGGGCTGGATGAACATCGGGGCCGCCGTTGCGCCTGATGCGGCGCTGGCCTCCATTATTTCCACCATTCTGGTCATCGCCGGCGGGCAAAGCGTCGGCGCAGGGATTGCGCTGGCGATTCCGCTGGCGGCCGCAGGCCAGGTACTGACCATTATTGTGCGCACCATCACCGTCGCCTTCCAGCATGCCGCCGACAGCGCGGCCGAGCGCGGCAATCTTTCCGCCATCAGTTGGATTCACGTTTCCGCTCTGCTATTGCAGGCTATGCGCATCGCCATTCCGGCGGTGATCGTCGCTATCTCGGTCGGGACTGAAGCGGTGCACGGCCTGCTCTCTTCCATCCCCGATGTGGTCACTACCGGTCTGAACATCGCCGGCGGCATGATCGTGGTCGTCGGTTATGCCATGGTCATCAACATGATGCGGGCCGGCTATCTGATGCCGTTCTTCTATCTGGGGTTCGTTACCGCCGCCTTCACCAACTTCAATCTGGTGGCGCTGGGCGTTATCGGCGTCGTCATGGCGGTGCTGTATATCCAGCTCAGCCCCAAATACAACAAAGCTCAGGGTGTGGCGGCCGCATCGTCAAACAACGATCTTGATAACGAACTGGATTAACAGGAGAGCAAGAAATGGTGGATACGACAAAGAAACTGACTCCCAGCGATATTCGCGCCGTATTTCTGCGTTCTAACCTGTTCCAGGGGTCGTGGAATTTCGAACGCATGCAGGCACTGGGGTTTTGCTTTTCCATGGTACCGGTGATCCGTCGCCTTTACCCGGAGAATTCGGAAGAGCGTAAGCAGGCCATCAAACGTCATCTGGAATTTTTCAATACCCAGCCTTTCGTCGCCGCGCCGGTATTGGGCGTGACCATGGCGATGGAAGAACAGCGCGCCAACGGCGCACCGATTGATGACGGGGCGATCAACGGCCTGAAAGTCGGGCTGATGGGGCCGCTGGCCGGCGTTGGCGACCCGATATTCTGGGGAACCGCGCGTCCGGTCTTCGCCGCGCTCGGCGCCGGTATCGCCATGAGCGGCAGCCTGCTCGGGCCGCTCCTGTTTTTCATACTGTTTAATCTGGTGCGCCTGCTGGTGCGTTATTACGGCGTCGCCTATGGCTACCGCAAAGGTGCGGATATCGTAAGCGACATGGGCGGCGGCCTCCTGCAAAAAATGACCGAAGGGGCATCGATTCTGGGGTTGTTCGTCATGGGCGCGCTGGTCAACAAGTGGACCCACGTCAACATCCCGCTGGTGGTATCGCGCGTAACCGGGTCGGATGGGAAGACGTCCATCACCACGGTGCAATCGATCCTTGATCAGTTGATGCCCGGTCTGGTGCCGTTACTGCTGACATTTGGCTGTATGTGGCTGCTGCGGCGCAAGGTTAACGCGCTCTGGCTAATCGTCGGCTTTTTCGTTATCGGCATCATCGGTTACTGGATCGGCCTGCTGGGGCTCTGAATCTACCGGCCGGGGCAACCCGGCCATTTCTCATCCCGGACGATGTACGCTATTTTCATCGCCTTAGCCGTTGTTTCACATCCTGTATTTACGCCTCCACCGGAGTTGCTCATGACCTTCACCGACGTCGTTCTGATGGTATCCATTGCCCTGTCCCTGCTGTATGCCATTTACGATGAATTCATCATGGACCGGCGGCAAGGCCAGACCCGACTCAAGGTGCGATTACGGCGGAGGCACCGCCTGGACGCGTTGATCTTTATCGTGCTGGTGGTGATACTCGTTTACAAGAACGTCACCACCCATGGCTCATCCCTTACCACGCTGCTGCTTTTCTCGCTAATACTGATGGCGATATATCTGACCATGATTCGCAGCCCGAAATTACTCTTCAAAGATCACGGGTTCTTTTATGCCAATACGTATATTCCTTATCACCGTATTAAAAATATGAATTTATCGGAAGACGGTATTCTGGTGATAGATCTTGAAAAAAGACGGTTACTTATTGCGGTCCAAGAATTGGACGATCTGGAAAAAATATATAATTTTATGATTGAAAATCAATAAATTAAATAGACCTTGCTTTATAAAAAAATAACGGTGTTTATTTCCGCAAAAAAGGTGATGTTATTTTAACCACATGGTTATTGATGTAATTTCCGACAATTGTGTCTAACCCACCAAAGATGAAAATAATTATCAATTGCATTGATGGGCCATATATTATTTATTGTTGTTTAATGCGGGAATAATATGATATCGTTGCGCCGTCCTTGGGGAGTAGCCGATTCCTGAAGCCTCAAATTCAGGAATGCTCGTATCAACATACTCGTTCTTCACTGAACGTGGTACGGGCGGCCAGGTTGGCAGGCGAGACCATAGACACGCGAGCCGTCGTCTGGTTGGGGGTGGGTTGCGTGGATATGGAGAACCGCCCAGCCGAGGCTATTACACATGAATTTATCCGCTACGCTTATTCTTGCTTTTGGCATGTCTATGGACGCGTTTGCTGCGTCTATTGGTAAAGGTGCCGCCCTGCATAATCCCCGCTTCCGCGAAGCCATCCGAACCGGTTTGATCTTCGGCCTGATTGAGGCGTTGACGCCATTAATCGGCTGGGCGCTGGGGTTTTATGCCAGCCGTTTTATTATCGCCTGGGACCACTGGGTAGCCTTTAGCCTGCTGCTGATTTTAGGCGGCCGCATGATTATGGAAGGGCTGAAAGGCGAAGACAGCTGCAACTGCGAAAAAATCTCCAAACACAGCCTGTTCGTTCTGATCTGTACGGCTGTCGCCACCAGCCTGGATGCGATGGCGATTGGCGTCGGCCTGGCTTTCCTGCAGGTAAACATCTTCCACACCGCGATGGTTATCGGCTGCGCCACCATGATTATGGTGACTCTCGGCATGATGATTGGGCGCTATGTTGGTCCGCTCCTTGGCAAACGCGCCGAGATCCTCGGCGGTATCGTGCTGATCGGCATTGGCTGCAACATTCTCTACGAACACCTGCTCGACCTCGCCTGATACGCACAGCGGGCAGTATCGCTGCCCGCCTCTTGTTCACCCATCGCGGCGATGAAAACGAATCAAAAAATCGGTTTCACACTCGAACTGCGCTTCCGCCATCAGCCCTTCACTCACCTCCGGCGTGGCTCGCCAGGCGAACGGCGTCATCTGTAGCAAACTGGCGGCATCGGCTCCGGTCATGGTCATGCGATACTGCAACCGTTCCACCGTTTCCAGCACAAACCCCGGAAATACTTCGTCTACGTCGGGGTGCGGTCGGACCTCCTGGTACACCCGCGCTTTAAGAGACAGCAGATGATTCGGCCCTGGAGAAACCGTCATCACCCCACCGCCGGGCCGAATGACTCGCGCCAGCTCGTCACCGTTGCAGGGCGCATAGATTTTCAATACCGCCGCCAGAGAACGGTCCTGAAAAGGCAGCCGCTGACTGGACGCCACACAGAACATCACCTGGGCATAACGTTTCGCCGCACGCTGTATCGCCGCCTTGGAGACATCCAGCCCGTAAACCGCCATCCCCTGCGGCGTCAGTCTGTCCGCCAGCGCGGCCGTGTAATACCCTTCCCCGCATCCAATATCCAGCAATGCGCCCGGTTGCATCCGCAGACGGGCGGCCAGTTGCTCCGATACCCGATCCCGTAATGGCTGATAGTGTCCATTATCAAGAAACGCCCGCCTGGCCTGCATCATTTCGGCGCTGTCCCCCGGTTGTCTGGAACGTTTAAACTGTACCGGCAGCAAATTGACGTACCCTTCCCGCGCGAGATCAAAATGATGACGTCCGCAGGACCATCGTCCAGCTTCAACATTCAGGGGTTGATGACACAGAGGGCATTGATAAGGGACTGAAGATTTTTGCATAACACTCTTGATAATTTCGCGGATAACACCAGAAAAGCAAAAAACCCGCACAGGGCGGGTTTTATGGCATGAGCTGAAAATTACAGCGCAACAACGTTCACTGCAGAAGGACCTTTCTGGCCATCCTGAATTTCAAACTCAACATTCTGGCCTTCGGCTAAAGTTTTAAAGCCGTTACCCTGAATTGCAGAGAAGTGTACGAACACGTCTTTGCTGCCATCAGCCGGAGTGATGAAACCGAAGCCTTTAGACTCGTTGAACCACTTAACCTGACCTTTAATCTTTGCCATTTCAAAGTTTCCTTTAATAGTTTAAACCGCACAGAGGCGTTATACAGAAAAACCAGAGTCGTTACTGCTTGAGGCACTAAAATAAGGATCGGCAGAGAAGTGGTATTCAACGCTAACGTTTGTACTCAAGACTTCTTTACTGAAAATGCCATTCATATACAGAACTGTACCTCGTTTTACCCAGATGCGTTATTACATACTCTTTAATCGTTGGCAAGCCATTTTTTGCCACCGATGGATACGCCGCACAAATTAGAGACTTTAATGTATCATTAATATCCACTCTACAATATTCCGGGATATTGACACGCTAAAGCATTCTCTGCGGCACATCCAATCGTTTGATTATGTGCACGGTATTCCAATTACGCAAGTCGTCATGATTGACTTATTGCCAGTCACCCTATGCCATAACAAAATGATATTACCCCACTGGTCACAGGATGTATCGATTGTCCAGCCACTGTTTGTCAAAAATGTGATTAATGCATTCTTTTTTTGGCTATCTGACATAAGAAAATCCTTTCATGACAAAGAGATGTAATCTATCGGCTCCTGATAATGACTACCCGGTCATATAATAATAATGAAACATAGTAAGTATACTCCTCCGTAACTTAGAACAGAGATAACATTATTTTTGCAAAAAAATGATTTGCCGATGACTTACCTTCACCCTACTCCGGTTTTATTTCTGTTTTTTAGCCACTAAAAAAATGGCTATGTCGCACTTATACGCATACGCAGCACCCTTCCCGCTTATTTCTCAATCCTTCAATTATGTTACTGGGTTATATTCTTTCCCCCTGAATACACACCGTTGATTCATCCGTCACGATCACATTTTATGACTAACAAAAAATTAATCTGAATCAACCGTCAGAACCGCTGTGTCAAATAACAAATACCGGTCTGGGTCAAATCCAGCATCAACGCCTGTCATTCGCACGGCTGTCGCATCCGTTTTTTTGACTTCAACCGTGACAACCCCGGCTGAGCGCGTTATTGTGTCCCTGCCGCCACCTTCCAATCACATCATACCCGGCGGACTCACACTTTTTTGAGGGAAGCCACCAGACATTACGGTTGCTGTGACGACCGCCCGCCTTCCCCCGTTTCGGCAGCTCCGACAACGCTGCCAGCTGTGCGCCAGATTCCGTTTTTACACTGCACAAATCGCTAATGTAATGATAATCGGCAACATCAACGGGAGGTGACCTATGTGGCAGACGATTGATCAACTGCTGGAAGAACATCTCGGCCCCGGTGATATTATGGATCGGCGGGAATTACCGGGCGGCGAAGTGCACTCCGCCTGGCATCTGCGTTATGGTCAGCATGATGTCTTCGTCAAATGCGATGCCCGCGAGCTGCTGACCAAGTTTCGTGCGGAAGCCGAGCAGTTGGAACTGCTGGCTCGCAGCAAAACAGTGCAGGTCCCAACGGTGTACGGCGTCGGCAGTAACCGCGATTACAGTTTCCTGCTGCTGGAATACCTCTCCCCCAAACCCGCTTCCGCCCATGATGCCTGGCGTCTGGGGCAACAATTGGCGCAGTTGCACCAGTGGAGCGACCAACCCCAGTTTGGCCTTGATTTCGACAATGATCTGTCCACTACGCCGCAACCCAACACCTGGCAACGTCGCTGGTCCAGCTTTTTTGCGGAGCAACGTATTGGCTGGCAACTGCAACTGGCTGCAGAGAAAGGGCTTCATTTCGGTGATATCGATGCCTTGATCGCGCAGGTGGAAAAACGACTCTCAGGCCATCAACCCCAGCCGTCATTACTGCATGGCGATCTGTGGTCCAACAATTGCCTCAATACCGAACGCGGCTATTACCTGTTCGATGCGGCCTGTTACTGGGGCGACCGAGAATGCGATTTAGCGATGTTGCCGCTGCATACCGAATTGCCGCCGCAAATCTACGATGGCTACCAGAGCGTTTGGTCGCTGGAAAAGGATTTTGTCGAGCGCCAGCCGATTTACCAGATCTACTACCTGCTTAACCGGGCCAACCTGTTCGGCGGCAAACACGTGGTTACCGCCCAACAGGCGATAGAAAGTCAGTTGTTATAACGAGAAGCGAAGCCGATGCCGGGGCAGCGTAGCCCCGGCAGCGCATCAGGCCAGGATACCGACGGTTTTCAGCGTGAAATAACCGATCACGGCGACGGCGACCGGCAGGATATACAATGGAAAAAACTGCAGCAGAATAGTATGACGGGGTAGCTCTACCCGGGATTCCAGCTCTTCACGGGTTTTGCCTTCATCGCCTTTGACCTTCTCCAGAATCAGCTGATCTTCCAACCCTTCGCGGATATGTTTGACCTGGCGGGACAGCCGGGAACCAGATACCTGCAGCGCCAGCCCGACAAACATCAACAGATAGATCAGCCAAAACATAATGGTGGATGATGCCGACAGACGACCAAAATCAGGCACCGGTGAGTTGTACCAAAAAATATTCAGAAACGGCGTATTGAAGCGCAGCACTTCCACCACCAGATGCAAGAAATCCTGCATCACGCCATTGATCCCCTGCTTCTTCTCGGTAAAGGCATGAATAAGATTAGACAGCGAGATAATGGTCGAGAGCAAAGCCGGGAGAAAGATGACCCATCCCGCAATGCGTTTGATCACGGCAAAAAGGCCAGCCTGTCGATACGTCATGTGTTCCCCTTGTGCGTGACGCCGCACCCAGTGCCACGGTGAGCAAGAAAAGTGTAGACCCATAAACCCGTTAGCAGGGTACTTCAGGTTTTAGCAGAGTCAACGTTTTCTTTCCCGGCGACACAGTCCGATCGCCCATTGTCGGCGACGACCACCGCCAGACCGATAAGCGGACTATAAAGGAAAGAATTGAAAGAAAGGATTTCGACAAGGTGCCGGCAGCATCGCCGGCACCTTATTAATAGAAGGAATCAGAGGAAGTCGGCACGTTTCGGCGAGAAGGTGTCGATCAACACGCTGCCTTCTTCCAGCGATACCACACCGTGCATTTCATTCTTCACCGCCATATAGGCATCGCCGGTTTTCAGAATGCGTTTTTCGCCTTCGATCACCACTTCGAAGCTACCGGCCGCCACATAGGCGATCTGATCGTGGATATCGTGCTTGTGCGGCGTACCGATGGCACCCTTGGCGAAATGAACGCACACCATCATCAAATCATCGCTCCAGGTGATGATTTTACGCTTAATGCCATCGCCCAGCTCTTCCCACGGCGTTTCATCGTCAATAAAGTACCTTCTCATGGTTTCTCCTTAAGATCATATAACGTGCCTCCCTTGTGTGAACAAGGTAACACAAAGGGTAGATACCGATATTCTAGTAACATCGGCATTAGATGAAACATAAAATAAGCAAAACCATGACGCCTCTCAAGAAATAAATAAAACATTATTTCATTTTTATTGAATTCACATCTCAACCACACTATCATCGCGCCATAACACGAAAGAACCGGGCAAAAAAGGTTCAGGTGACGTTGTCACTGCCACGCAAGGTGACCTGTTCCGCCCGGCACTTTCCTGTCAGGGTCCACAGCCTGATTTCTATCTGAAAGCGAGGAGCAACCATGCAAGTCCGTCAGAGCATCCATAGCGACCACGCCCGTCAGCTTGATACCGCTGGCCTGCGGCGCGAGTTTCTGATCGAACACATTTTTGATGCAGACGCCTGCACCATGACCTATAGCCACATCGATCGAATCATCGTGGGCGGGGTAATGCCCGTTCATCAGGCGGTGACTGTCGGCGAGGATGTAGGAAAACAGCTGGGCGTCAGCTACTTTCTTGAACGCCGCGAACTGGGCGCAATCAATATCGGCGGCGCCGGCGTAGTCAGTGTAGACGGCGAACGCTATGCAATCGGTCACGAAGAAGCCATTTATATCGGCAAAGGCGCGCGGGATATCCGTTTTACCAGCGTAGACCCGGCCAAACCTGCCCGTTTCTACTATAACAGCGCGCCGGCGCACACCACCTTTCCGACACGCAAGATTACCGCTGCAGAAGCCTCCCCGCAGACAATCGGTGATGACGCGACCAGCAATCGTCGGACCATCAACAAGTATATCGTTCCGGATGTGTTGCCCACCTGCCAGCTCACCATGGGGTTAACCAAGCTGGCGGAAGGCAGTCTCTGGAACACCATGCCGTGCCATACCCATGAGCGCCGCATGGAAGTCTATTTTTATTTCGATATGGATGAAGAAACGGCGGTGTTCCACATGATGGGACAGCCACAGGAAACCCGCCACATTCTGGTGCACAACGAGCAGGCGGTGATTTCACCGAGCTGGTCGATTCATTCAGGTGTAGGCACCAAACGCTACACCTTTATCTGGGGTATGGTTGGCGAGAATCAGGTTTTCTCAGACATGGATCACGTCAAAGTTAGCGAACTACGCTAGCGGCTTACCCAATAATTTCGCGTTGCGGGAAAGTGGCAAATGAGCGCGTCCCCGGTCAGTCATCGGGATGAGTGACAGCAGCCAGCAAGCCGGCAACCTGAAATATGACGGGTATAAACCGGTATTTCCCTACAGTAACAAGCTCACGACAAAACATGTCGTTTACAGAGAGATTAAAGCTATGATTCTGAATACATTCAATTTACAGGGCAAAGTGGCACTGATCACCGGTTGCGATACCGGCCTGGGTCAGGGTATGGCGGTCGGTCTGGCTGAAGCGGGCTGCGACATCGTCGGCGTCAACATCGTTGAGCCGAAAGAAACCATCGAAAAAGTCACCGCGGTAGGCCGTCGCTTCCTCAGCCTGACCGCTGACATGAGCGATATCTCCGGTCACGCCGCGCTGGTGGAAAAAGCCGTTGCCGAGTTCGGTAAAGTGGACATTCTGGTCAACAACGCCGGTATCATCCGTCGTGAAGACGCCATCGAGTTCAGCGAAAAGAACTGGGACGATGTGATGAACCTGAACATCAAGAGTGTGTTCTTCATGTCGCAGACGGTTGCTCGTCAGTTCATCAAGCAGGGTCATGGCGGTAAAATTATTAATATCGCGTCCATGCTGTCCTTCCAGGGCGGTATCCGTGTACCGTCTTACACCGCATCCAAGAGCGCGGTCATGGGCATCACCCGTCTGCTGGCCAATGAATGGGCGAAACATAACATCAACGTCAACGCCATCGCTCCCGGCTACATGGCGACCAACAACACACAGCAGCTGCGCGCCGATCAGGACCGTAGCAAGGAAATTCTGGACCGTATCCCGGCGGGTCGTTGGGGTCTGCCGCAGGACTTGCAGGGTCCGGCCGTGTTCCTGGCATCCAGCGCATCCGATTATGTGAACGGTTACACCATTGCCGTTGATGGCGGCTGGTTGGCTCGCTAATTTTTCCGCAAAATTTTTTTGTGATCGAAGGCACAATACTGAATTGTGCCTTTCTTTTATCTATCAATAATTTATCATCAACCCGCCTTTCCTCTTCGTTTCCAAATCTTCCATAAAAAATTTTCAAAACAACGTTCCGACTTTGATCACACTTTCGATATTGAGCGCATGACGAAAATAGAAGTTGGGCAATATAATCAATCAAAACAATGTTTCTATTTATAAGGAACTGTTTCGCTCAGTTCTGAAAGAAGGTACTCCATGAGTATTTTTACTGATTTGAACACCAGCAGAAAATGGCAAATCGACCAGTGGCTCTCGGCGGTTAACAGCCATATTGAAAAGATTCAGCAATACGGCCACAGCGTAGTCAACCCAACGCCGTTATTGGCTGACGGATTTGAGATAAAAACACAGTCTCCAGTTGTCTGGCAGTTTCCCGATGGTCATGATGCTCCGATTTCTAACTTCGCCAGCCAGCAAAACTGGCTGCGGTTATTAATTTCCATGAGCGTCATCACAGAAACGGAAAAATATCGTCATCTGGCATTCTGTCAGAGCGAATATTTTCTGAATCGCTTTGTCGATGAAAATAGCGGGCTTTTTTATTGGGGTGGCCATCGTTTTATTAATCTCGATACGCTGGCAAGCGAAGGCCCGGAATCCAAATCAATGGTGCATGAATTAAAACACCATCTGCCCTATTACGAATTTCTGCATCAGGTCAACCCGGAAAAAACCCGCCATTTCATTCAGGGATTCTGGAATGCTCACGTCGAAGACTGGAGTTGCCTGGATCTGGGCCGCCATGGTGATTACGCCAGACAACGCGATCCGGACGTGTTTCTGCATTCCCGCCATGATGTGGTCACCCCAGCCAACTGGCCGGAGTTACCGCTGACCAAAGGGCTGACCTTCGTCAATGCCGGCACCGACCTGATCTATGCCGCCTTTGTCTACGCGCGCCACACCGGCGACGCGCACGCGGCGGCCTGGGGCAAGCACCTCTATCGTCAATATGTGCTGGCGCGTAACCCGGAAACCGGTATGCCGGTTTACCAGTTTAGCTCTCCTTTGCAACGCCAGCCTGTGCCGGCGGACGACAACCAGACCCAATCCTGGTTTGGCGACCGCGCCCAGCGGCAATTTGGGCCGGAGTTTGGCGCCATTGCCCGTGAAGCCAACGTGCTGTTTCGCGACATGCGCCCGCTGCTGATCGATAACCCACTGGCCATGCTCGATATTCTGCGCCATCAACCCGATGCGGAAATCCTGACATGGGTGATCGCCGGCCTGAAAAACTACTATCAATACGCGTACGACGTTAACAGCAATAGCCTGCGCCCGATGTGGAATAACGGTCAGGACATGACCGGCTACTGCTTCAAACGCGACGGTTACTACGGCAAAGCCGGCACCGTGCTGAAGCCCTTCCCGCTGGAAGGCGACTACCTGCTGCCGCTGGTACGTGCCTGGCTCCTGAGCGACGATGACGACCTGCACACACTGATCGTCACCATGCTGTCCCGACTGGAGAAACAAGGCATCCACCAATCCGCTTCGCCGTTCCTGCTGCTGGCGATTACCGAACTGGCGCACGCCAAACAGTCGGCGCAGTGGGCGGAATATGCCTGGCAAATGGCGGAAATTTTATTTAAGCGCTATTTCCATCACGGTTTATTCGTACGTTCTGAACATCATCGTTATGTGCGGCTTGATGATCCCTTCCCAGCCATTCTGCTGACGCTGATCGCTGCCTGCAGAAATAAATGGTCGGAAGTTCCTGCGGTCCTGACACAAGGGGGATACATCCATGGAGATTATCGAATTAATGGAGAAAGCCGGGTTATTTACGACACGGAATTTATTTACCCAGAAAAATTAATCCACTGATTTTATTTTTACAGATTCACCATTACTAAAAGTAGGTAGGCATTATGAATGAAAACAGAATGCTGGGGTTAGCTTATATCTCCCCCTATATAATAGGGTTGATAGTTTTTACCGCTTTCCCCTTTCTTTCATCGTTTGTACTCAGTTTTACTGAGTATGATTTAATGAGTCCGCCCACATTCACCGGTCTGGAGAATTACCACCGGATGTTTATGGAGGACGATCTTTTCTGGAAATCCATGGGAGTCACCTTTGCTTATGTGTTCCTGACCATCCCGCTAAAACTGATTTTCGCACTGCTGATCGCGTTCGTGCTGAATTTCAAGCTGCGCGGAATCGGTTTTTTCCGTACCGCCTACTACGTGCCGTCGATTCTCGGCAGTAGCGTGGCTATTGCCGTACTGTGGCGCGCCCTGTTCGCTATCGATGGGCTGCTGAACAGCTTTATCGGCGTTTTCGGCCTCGATCCGGTCAACTGGCTGGGTGAACCGTCGCTGGCGCTGATGTCGGTAACCCTGCTGCGCGTCTGGCAGTTCGGTTCCGCCATGGTGATCTTCCTGGCTGCGTTGCAGAACGTGCCGCAATCCCAGTATGAAGCCGCAATGATCGACGGCGCCTCGAAATGGCAGATGTTTCTGAAAGTGACCGTGCCGCTGATTACGCCGGTTATCTTCTTCAACTTCATCATGCAGACTACGCAGGCGTTCCAGGAATTCACCGCGCCCTACGTCATTACCGGCGGCGGCCCAACCCACTACACCTATCTGTTCTCGCTCTATATCTATGATACGGCCTTCAAGTATTTCGATATGGGGTACGGCGCGGCTCTGGCATGGGTGCTGTTCCTGGTGGTAGCCGTATTCGCCGCTATCTCCTTCAAATCGTCTAAATACTGGGTGTTCTATTCCGCCGATAAAGGAGGAAAAAATGGCTGATATTCATTCCCCACTGTCTGCACAGGCTATTGCAGCGGCAGAAGTTCGCCGCACGCTACGTCGTGAAAAGATCAATGCGGGCTTCCGTTACACCATTCTACTGGCTGTCGGCATTCTGATGCTCTACCCGCTGGCGTGGATGTTCTCGGCGTCGTTCAAACCGAACCACGAGATCTTCACCACCCTCAGTCTGTGGCCGGCACACGCAACCTGGGATGGCTTTATCAATGGCTGGAAAACCGGCACCGAATACAACTTCGGTCACTACATGATCAATACCTTCAAGTATGTGATTCCGAAGGTAGCGCTGACGGTGATCTCCTCCACCATCGTGGCTTACGGCTTTGCCCGGTTTGAGATTCCGTGGAAGAACTTCTGGTTCGCCACGCTGATCGCCACCATGCTGTTGCCGAGCACCGTACTGTTGATTCCTCAGTACATCATGTTCCGTGAGATGGGCATGCTGAACAGCTACCTGCCGCTGTATGTGCCGGTTGCGTTCGCTACACAAGGGTTCTTCGTGTTCATGCTGATCCAGTTCCTGCGCGGCGTACCGCGCGATATGGAAGAAGCGGCGCAAATCGATGGCTGCAACTCCTGGCAGGTGCTGTGGTACGTGGTAGTGCCGATTCTGAAACCGGCCATCATTTCGGTCGCCTTGTTCCAGTTTATGTGGTCAATGAACGACTTTATCGGCCCGCTGATTTACGTTTACAGCGTGGACAAATACCCGATTGCGTTGGCTCTGAAAATGTCTATCGACGTTACGGAAGGCGCACCGTGGAACGAAATTCTGGCAATGGCGAGCATCTCCATTCTGCCGTCTATCATCATCTTCTTCATGGCTCAGCGCTACTTCGTTCAGGGCGTTACCAGCAGCGGAATTAAAGGTTAATTGAGGATTTATCATGGCTGAAGTCATTTTCAACAAACTGGAAAAAGTTTACTCCAACGGTTTCAAAGCAGTTCACGGTATCGACCTGACGATCAATGACGGCGAATTCATGGTGATCGTAGGGCCGTCCGGCTGTGCGAAATCCACTACCCTGCGCATGCTGGCCGGTCTGGAAACCATCAGCGGCGGCGAAGTCCGCATCGGTGAGAAGATCGTCAACAACCTGGCGCCGAAGGATCGCGGCATTGCGATGGTGTTCCAGAACTATGCGCTCTACCCGCATATGACGGTGCGCGAAAACCTGGCCTTCGGCCTGAAACTCAGCAAAATGCCGAAAGACAAGATCGAAGCGCAGGTTAACGAAGCGGCCAAGATTCTGGAACTGGAAGAGTTGATGGATCGCCTGCCGCGCCAGTTGTCCGGCGGTCAGGCCCAGCGTGTGGCGGTAGGTCGCGCCATCGTGAAAAAGCCGGATGTGTTCCTGTTCGACGAACCGCTTTCCAACCTGGACGCCAAGCTGCGTGCCTCCATGCGTATTCGTATCTCGGATCTGCATAAACAGTTGAAAAAGAGCGGTCACCCGGCCACCAGCGTTTACGTGACTCATGACCAGACCGAAGCCATGACCATGGGCGATCGTATCTGCGTCATGAAGCTCGGCCACATCATGCAGGTGGATACGCCGGATAATCTCTATCACTTCCCGAAAAACATGTTCGTCGCCGGCTTTATCGGCGCGCCGGAAATGAACATCAAACCGGGCAAGCTGCTGGAAGAAAACGGCCAGATCACGCTGCAGGTAGGCCAGTACACCATGAGCCTTAACCAAGCCAAACAGGACAAAGTACGTGGTTACGTCGGCAAGGACATCTGCTTCGGCGTTCGCCCGGAATACGTCACGGTATCGGAAGCGCCTTTCGACGGAGGTCACTTCCAGGGCGAACTAGTGCGTGCCGAAAACATGGGCCACGAATTCTTTATGTACATCAAGGTCGATGGTTTTGAACTGACCAGCCGCATGCCGTCCGACGAAGCTCGGGTGATTATCAATAACAGAATGAATAGTAAGGTGTATTTCAAATTTGATATGGATAAATGCCATATCTTTGATGCAAAAACAGAACAAAATATCTCTCTTTAACAGGAGTATAACCGATGAAAAAAGTAATCCTACGCACATTGATTGCCTCTTCTCTGGCGCTGATGGCTCATCAGTCTTTCGCTGCCGACCAGGTTGACCTGCGCATGTCATGGTGGGGGGGCAACGGACGCCACCAGGTCACGCTGAAAGCCATTGAGGAATTCCAGAAACAGTACCCGAACATCAAAGTGAAGGCGGAATACACCGGTTGGGACGGGCATTTGTCCCGTCTGACGACACAGATCGCCGGCAACACCGAACCGGATGTGATGCAAACCAACTGGAACTGGTTGCCCATTTTCTCCCGCACCGGTGACGGTTTCTACGACCTGAACAAAATGAAAGACGTGCTGGATCTGTCGCAGTTTGAAGCAAAAGAACTGCAGGCCACCACGGTAGACGGCAAGCTGAACGGGATTCCGATCTCCGTCACGGCGCGCGTGTTCTATTACAACACCGAAACCTGGAAGAAATCCGGTTTGACCGCGCCGAAAACCTGGGATGAGCTGCTGAACGCCGGTAAAGTGTTCAAGGAAAAACTGGGCGACCAGTCCTACCCGCTGGTACTGGAGCATCAGGATTCACTGGCGCTGCTGAATTCCTACATGGTGCAGAAATACAACATTCCGGCGGTAGACGAGAAGAACAAGAAATTCTCCTATACCGACGCGCAATGGGTGGAATTCTTCCAGATGTACAAAAAACTGGTTGATGCCCACGTCATGCCGTCCGCGAAATACTATGCGTCGTTCGGCAAGAGCAACATGTATGAAATGAAACCGTGGATTACCGGTGACTGGGGCGGCATATACATGTGGAACTCCACCATCAACAAGTACTCCGATAACCTGCAGCCGCCGGCCAAGCTGGAACTGGGCGCCTACCCGATGTTGCCGGGCGCCAAAGAAGCCGGTCTGTTCTTCAAACCGGCCCAGATGTTGTCCATCGGCAAATCCACTAAGCACCCGAAAGAAGCAGCCATGCTGATTAACTATCTGTTGAACAGCAAGGAAGGCATCCAGGCGCTGGGTCTGGAGCGTGGCGTGCCGTTGAGCAAAGCCGCCGTCGCCCAGCTGCGCGCCGATGGCGTCATCAAGGATAACGACCCGTCGGTAGCCGGTCTGAATCTGGCCTTGTCTTTGCCGCATGAAACCAAGACATCGCCTTATTTCGATGACCCGCAGATTGTCGCCCTGTTTGGTGATTCCATTCAGTATATCGATTACGAGCAGAAATCCGTGGAAGAAACCGCCAAATACTTCCAGCGTCAGGCTGATCGTATTCTGAAGCGCGCCATGAAAGAATAAACGTTAATTAGTTGTCTGTTTTAAGCCCCGTGCTCTCCGCCGGGGCTTTTTTATTAAAAATGAAACAAAATGAATCATACTGTCGATCATCGTCACAATTTGAAATCATTTTGAATTTATTGTGATTCTAAAAGATCGAGATCACAAAACGATATTAAATAATCCATAAAATAGAACTTGTTCCATAAGAACACATCGATTTTATTTTTTTATTCTTTTCTTTATCTGTATATCTATAGGGAAAATACAATGAAGATTAAATTATTAACTTTGGCTGTTGCATCTCTGGTTAGCGTCAATGCTCTGGCTGTATCTATCGACTATCGTCATGAAATGCAGGATACCGCTCAGGCCGGTCATAAAGATCGTCTGTTAATCTCTCACCGTTTTGCTAATGGTTTCGGATTATCTTCCGAAGTAAAATGGGCGCAATCCAGTGCGGATAAAACCCCAAATAAACCATTTAATGAGCAGGTCAGTAACGGAACGGAAGTTGTCGCCAGCTACGTTTATAAATTCAATAGCGTCTTTTCTATCGAACCAGGTTTTTCTTTAGAATCAGGCTCTTCAAATAACAACTATCGTCCATACCTGCGTGGACGCGCCAATGTGACCGATGATTTGTCTGTCGCCTTGCGTTATCGCCCTTACTTCAAACGTAATAGCGGTAATATTGGTAAAGATAACACCATGGACAAAGGTTATACCCTGACCGGTAATATCGATTATAGCTTCCTGAAGGATTACACCATCGGCTACGAGCTGGAGTACAAAAAAGGAACGTCTGGCAAAACTATTCTGGCTGACAACGATGATTATGACATTACTCATAACGTGAAATTGTCTTATAAATGGGACAAAAACTGGAAGCCGTATGTTGAAGTCGGCAACGTTTCCGGTTCTGAAACCACCGATGAGCGCCAGACGCGTTACCGCGTAGGCGTGCAGTACAGCTTCTGATAGCTGCCCGTGGCGCCGGAATACCGGCGCCGAAAATGGATGATAAATAACACAGCAATAAATTGTCATTTATCATCCCGGCTAATTACCTAACGGGAATTAGTCAAACCATCAATTCGTCTTTTAAATTTCTGCGTCTGTTTCCCTCACAGGGAAATAATGCCATTCGCCAATTTGGGTAAACATTTTGCTCTCTTCGATGAAATGTTTACCTGTTTTTTTATCCCCACCACCGCCATACTGATTCTATTAATCAAACGGGTAAACTGTCATGTCACTACGAAGGGTAATTGCAGGAACGCTTATGATGTCTGTCAGTGGATTCACTCTCGCCGACACCATCTTCCCAATATGGCCGCAGGGCGAAGCGCCGGGTGCGGCAACATCGTCAGTACAGCAGCAGGTCGTTGAACGCAGTAAAGACCCCACCCTGCCAGACCGGGCCGTAACCGGTATCCGCAGCCCGGAAATCACGGTTTATACCCCGGAAAAGCCGAATGGCACAGCGCTGTTGATTACCCCCGGCGGCTCCTATCAACGCGTGGTGCTGGACAAAGAAGGCAGCGATTTGGCACCCTTTTTCACCCGACAGGGCTACACCCTGTTCGTCATGACATACCGTATGCCGGGCGACGGCCACCAGGAAGGCGCGGATGCGCCGCTGGCCGACGCTCAGCGCGCCATACGCACGTTGCGGGCCCATGCCGCGCAGTGGCAGATTGACCCACAACGCATTGGCATCATGGGCTTCTCCGCCGGCGGGCATGTCGCCGCCAGTCTGGGCACTCGCTTTGCGCAAACCGTTTACCCGGCGCAGGACGAAATCGACCATATCAGCGCCCGCCCGGACTTCATGGTGCTGATGTACCCGGTCATTTCCATGCAGGAAAACATTGCGCACGCCGGCTCCCGTAAAGCGCTGATCGGTTCTCACCCCAGCGACGCGCAAATCCAGCGCTATTCCGCGGAAAAACAGGTCAGCGCGCAAACCCCACCGACATTTCTGGTCCATGCAATTGACGACCCTTCCGTATCGGTAGACAACAGTCTGGTGATGCTGGCGGCATTGCGCGCGCACCAGATTCCGGCAGAAATCCATCTGTTTGAGCAGGGGAAACATGGTTTTGGTATCCGCGGCACGGTCGGGTTGCCGGCTGCTATCTGGCCACAATTGCTGGATAACTGGCTAACATCGCTGCCGTTAAAGAAAAATACGGCGAATCAACCGGATAAAAAATAACTAGTTACACCGTCACACCTTCCGCCGTCTATCGCAATCTCTTATACTGTATAAAATGACAGTTTTTGAGATGTTTCATGACCGCGGAAGGCCACCTCCTGTTTGCCGTAGCCAGCGCAATCTTCGCCAAAAAAGCAGAGTTATCGCCCGTTCTGGCGGCCGGCGATTGGTGGCACATTATTCCCGCCGCCATGCTGACAGCGCTGCTGCCCGACATCGACCACCCGAAATCCATTCTGGGCCAGCGCCTGAAATGGATTTCGGTGCCGATCGCCAGGTTGTGCGGCCATCGCGGTTTTACGCACAGCCTGCTGGCGATTCTGGCCGGCGTTTATGTTATCCACACCCGGTTGCCGGCAGACTGGCCGTTGCCGGGCGATGTCTATCACGCGATGATCGTAGGGTATCTGAGCCATATCGTCGCCGATATGCTGACCACGGCCGGCGTCCCCCTGCTGTGGCCCTGTCGCTGGCGTTTTCGGTTACCCATCCTCAACAGCGACAAAGGAAACCAACTGGAACGGCTACTGTGCGTGGGCCTGATCCTGTTCATGCTATGGCAACCGCAACAGCCGCTGGAGTCCTGGCATTACGGCGAGCCGGCGCGGTGGCTGCAACAATTCGGTCAGCAGCTTCATCAGCTACTGACGCTCTGAACTACCGCGTTATTCCATTCTGCTCAATCCAAGTTCGTTATCTCTATAACCGCGATATAAAAGACCTGCTATGCTACTGCGCTGGTTACGTTTCTCTGACCGTAGCCACTTTGAACATTAAAAAAGGAGTAGTGGGATGAATTTTCCGCTGATAATAAATGTGGTTGTTTTTGCTGTGTTGCTCTTCGCACTAGGGTATGGCGGTAATAAAAACTGGAGTCTGTCCAAAAAGGTCCTGCTGGGGTTGATCACCGGCGTCCTGTTCGGGCTGGTATTGCACCTGATCTACGGCGACGACAATCCCGTCGTAAAACAATCCATCGCCTGGTTTAACATCGTCGGCAACGGCTACGTGCAATTGCTGCAGATGATTGTCATGCCGCTGGTGTTTGTTTCCATTCTCAACTCGGTTGCCCGGTTACATAACGCCTCATCGCTGGGGAAAATCAGCCTGCTGGCGCTGGGCAAGTTACTATTGACCACATTGATTGCCGCGCTGATCGGTATCTTTGTCACTAACCTGTTTGGCCTTACCGCCTCGGGGCTGGTGCAGGGTGCGCAGGAAAGTGCCCGTCTGTCTACGATTCAGAATAGCTATGTCGGCAAAGTCGCAGACCTGAGCGTGCCGCAACTGCTGCTGTCGTTTATCCCCAAAAACCCGTTTGCCGACCTGACCGGCGCCAACCCGACCTCGATTATCAGCGTGGTGATTTTCGCTGCGTTTCTCGGTGTCGCCGCGCTGCACCTGTTGAAAGACGATGCGGTGAAAGGCGAACGTGTGCTGACGGCCATTGACACCTTGCAATCCTGGGTGATGAAGCTGGTCCGTCTGGTCATGCGTCTCACGCCTTATGGCGTTATGGCGCTGATGACCAAAATGGTCGCCAGCTCTAACCTGCAGGACATTCTCAAACTGGGGGGCTTTGTCGTGGCGTCCTATCTCGGTCTGGGGCTGATGTTTGGCATCCATGCCGTGCTGTTGGCACTGACCGGCGTGAACCCGGCTCGCTTCTACCGCAAGGTCTGGCCGGTATTGAGCTTCGCTTTCACCAGCCGCTCCAGCGCCGCCACCATTCCGCTGAATATTGAGGCCCAGACGCGTCGTATCGGCGTGCCGGAATCCATCGCCAGCTTTGCCGCCTCCTTTGGCACCACCATCGGTCAGAACGGCTGCGCCGGGCTTTATCCGGCCATGCTGGCGGTGATGGTCGCACCGACGGTCGGCATCAACCCGTGGGATCCGATGTGGATTGCCACCCTGGCTGGCATCGTGACGCTTAGTTCGGCAGGCGTGGCTGGCGTCGGCGGCGGCGCAACCTTCGCCGCGCTGATAGTCCTGCCCGCTATGGGCCTGCCGGTGACGCTGGTTGCCCTACTGATTTCCATTGAACCGTTGATCGATATGGGGCGTACCGCGCTGAACGTCAGCGGCTCGATGACCGCAGGCACCATTACCAGCCAGTTGCTGAAACAAACCGATAAAGCGGTGCTGAATCAGGGTGACGACGCCGCATTGACGCAACGTTAATCCTTTGATGATGGAATAAAAAATGCCGGAGCGGTTTCCCCCTCCGGCATTTTTTTGCGCACCAATCAGAGTTTCGGATTGGTGTCATATTCCTGACAACTCTGGAATCCTTTGTTCAGCACATGACCGGTTTCATCAAAGCTGACGAAGTAGTACTGAATCTTGCCGTCACGGGTGCCGAGCACATAGGTATTACAGGTGCCACGGGCATGAATCATCGTGGCTTCCGTCGATGCGGGGCCGGCAATCCGGTTCACTTCCTGGCGGCTCATACCTTTTTTGACATCCTTCACCACCGGTTTGGTAAGGAAATTTTCCGCACGATCATAAGCCACACATCCAGAGAGCATCAGAGCGCTTGCCGCGATACACATGAGTAAACGATTTTTCTTCATGGCATGACCTCATTGGCTATCGGTGTTGCTAAGACTAGATAGCAACCGCAACTTTTTCAAATCGGCCGCGTCTTTTCAACAGGCTGATAGTTGGCGAAAAAGCCCCCGGTTCGATGTAAAACCTCCGGCTTTCTCTTGTTCTTTTGTTCCGCCGGAATTAACGTTACCCTTTGGTGATGTGAATAATTATTCTGGCACATCAATAGGTTCAGGAGGGGGCGACATGTCATTACAGCAGGAAATCATTCAGGCGCTCGGGGCGAAAAGCACCATCGATCCGGCGCAGGAAGTTCGGGTGAGCGTTGATTTTTTAAAGAATTATCTGAAGGCGCATCCGTTCGTCAAAAGCCTGGTGCTGGGGCTCAGCGGCGGGCAGGACTCGACGCTCACCGGCAAATTATGCCAGACGGCGATAACCGAATTGCGCCAGGAAACCGGCAAAAACGATTATCAGTTCATCGCGGTACGCTTGCCGTACGGCGTGCAGGCCGATGAGCAGGACTGTCAGGACGCCATCCAGTTTATCCAGCCGGACCGGGTAATGACCGTTAACATCAAACCGGCGGTGGACGCCAGCGAAGCGACGCTGCGCGCCATCGGCATTGAGCTGTCTGATTTCGTCAAAGGGAACGAAAAAGCGCGCGAACGCATGAAAGCCCAGTACAGCATTGCGGGCATGAACGCCGGGTTGGTCGTCGGAACCGATCATGCGGCGGAAGCGGTCACCGGCTTTTTCACCAAATACGGTGATGGCGGTACCGATATCAACCCGATTTTCCGCCTCAACAAGCGGCAAGGCAAAGCGCTGCTTAAGCTGCTGGGTTGCCCGGCGCACCTCTACACCAAAGCGCCAACGGCCGACCTTGAAGACGATCGTCCATCGTTGCCGGATGAAACCGCGCTGGGGGTAACCTACGAAAAGATCGACGATTATCTGGAAGGTAAACAGCTTGAGCCGGTCGATGCCGCTATCATCGAAAGCTGGTACCGCAGAACCGAGCACAAACGTCGTCCTCCCGTTACGGTTTTTGATGATTTCTGGCATTGATGACCGCACGACGCCAGACCAGGTTCATTCACAAGTAACGTCATGCGGATGCCGTCCGGCATCCGCCTTTTTATGTCATGCCATAACGATAATTCCTTGATGATAGCCATAACCCCTTATCGCGCCACGCTGGCCGGCCTGCTGGCGATTATGCTCTGGAGCACCTCTGTTGGCCTGATTCGCAGCCTGACCGAAGCGCTGGGCGCGTTAGGCGGCGCCGCCATGATTTACAGCACCAGCGCCCTCTTCCTGTTGTTATTCGGGCATCGTCCCACGTTTCGTTCTCACTCCAAAATCTACCTGCTGCTCGGCGGCGCGCTGTTTGTCAGCTACGAAATCTGTTTCTCGCTGTCCATTGGGCTGGCGCAAAACCGGATGCAGGCGATGGAGCTGGGGATGATCAATTATCTATGGCCCTGCCTGACGATTCTGTTTTCACTGTTTATCAATCAGCAGAAAAGCCGACTTTGGCTGTGGCCGGGCCTTGCCCTGTCGATAACGGGGATCCTATGGATTCTGAAAGGCGACGGCGACTGGTCGCCCGCGCTAATGTGGCGGAATATCAGCGCCAATCCGCTGGCCTATGGCATGGCGCTGACCGCAGCGCTGGTCTGGGCATTGTATTGCAACGTCTCGCGTCGCTTCGGCAACGGGAAAAGTGGCATCCTGCTGTTTTTCATCACTGTTTCCATTGTCCTGTGGGGAAAATATCTGCTCAGCGACGCGCCCGGCTTTTCCTTCCCGGCGCAAACCCTGCTGGAGCTGTTGTTCATCGGCGGTTCGACCGCGCTGGCCTATGCCGCCTGGGATGTCGGTATTCAACGCGGCAACATGGCGCTGCTGGCAACCGCGTCCTACTTTACGCCGATACTCACGACGCTGATGGCGGCGTTGTGGCTGCAAACCGTGCCTACCTTCGCTTTCTGGCAAGGCGTCATCATGGTGACGCTGGGGTCGCTGCTGTCGTGGCTGGCCACGCGCGCAACCGCTTAACCTGCGCCACAACACGGTTTTTGTGTTAAATTGCATATATTATGCAATTTAACACAGCCACGGGAGCGCCACGATGTCCTCTTCTTCCGGCAAACGTATCCAGCGTGAAATCCGCACGATTCAGGCGATGCTCACGCTGTATGAACGCGCGTTCCCTGCTCCGGCGGATGACGCGGACTACTACGTCAAGCTACGCGATTATGCGCTGAACCGACTGCAAAAATGCTATTACGGTGAAAACAAGCCTGCCTGTAAACAGTGTCCCATCCACTGCTATCAACCGGCAAAACGGGAAGTCATCAAAGTGGTTATGCGTTGGGCGGGGCCACGAATGCTGTTGTATCACCCGATACTGGCGATCCGGCACCTGTTGGATGACCGTAAACCTGCGCCTGCTGCGCCGCAACGTCCGCGCACAGGAAAAAGACCTGAATCGCCTGCCTCACTTTCAGACGATTCTGTAAAAGAAAAAGGCCGCTAATGCGGCCTTTTTGTCAAATCAAGACTCTTTGGGTGATGCGTTTTCCACCCTGCTCTTTAATTTCTGCCCTGGACGGAACGTGACGACCCGACGCGCCGTAATCGGAATATCTTCGCCGGTTTTTGGGTTACGTCCCGGGCGCTGGTTCTTGTCTCGCAAATCAAAGTTGCCAAACCCCGACAACTTAACCTGCTCACCATTCTCCAGAGCGCGCCGAACTTCTTCGAAAAACAACTCGACGAGCTCTTTGGCATCCCGTTTGCTGAGCCCAAGCTTTTCAAACAGGTATTCAGACATTTCAGCTTTAGTAAGCGCCATAGGTTAATCCCTCAAGGATGCTTGGAATCGCTGTTTTAGTGCTGCTACGCATTGCGCAACGGTAGCGGCAATTTCCTCTTCTGCCAGTGTACGAGCGGTATCCTGCAATACCAGACTAATAGCCAGACTCTTATACCCTTCCGCTACGCCCTTGCCCCGGTACACGTCAAATAAGTTTACGCCAACTAACTGATTTGCGCCAACTTTCTTGCACTCAGCCAAAACGTCGCCCGCTGGCACGCTTTCAGCCACCACCACAGCAATATCACGGCGATTCGCCGGGAAACGGGAAATGTCCGCCGCCTCAGGCACCACGCGCTCGGCAAGCTTGTCCCACAGTACTTCAAACACCACGGTGCGCCCGTTAAGATCCAGCTTGCGCTCCAGCTCCGGGTGAATCACACCGATATAACCGATGCGCTCGCCAGCCAGATAAATGGCCGCGGTCTGTCCCGGATGCAGCGCCGGATGACTCTCAGCCCGGAACTCAAGTACAGACAGTTTCCCGGTCAATGCCAATACGGCTTCCAAATCGCCTTTCAAATCATAGAAGTCAACCGCCTGACGCGCCAGATCCCAGTGTTCCTCGTACCGGGTGCCGGTAATCACGCCAGCCAGCATGGTTTCCTGACGCACACCCAAATCCGCGCGCTGATCCGGAACAAAGCGCAGGCCGCTCTCAAACAGGCGCAGCCGGCTTTGCTGGCGGTTCTGGTTGTACACCACCGCACCCAGCAGACCGCTCCACAGCGACAGGCGCATCGCGGACATTTCCACCGAAATCGGACTCGGCAGAATCAGCGCATCTTCACCGGGGTGAATCAACGACTGGATTTTGGGATCGACGAAGCTGTAGGTAATCGCTTCCTGAAAGCCGTGATCGACCAGCAGGGTTTTCACACGCTTAAGCGCCAGATCCGCCTCGCGATGTTGCGTCATCTTCAGCGGCGCCTGAGTAGGAATATTCGGAATGTTGTTGTAGCCGTAAACACGCGCCACTTCTTCCACCAAATCTTCCTCAATCGCCATATCGAAACGCCAGCTCGGCGCCACCGCCTGCCAGCCATCGGCTGTCTGGGTTACCTGGCAACCCAGACGATTCAGAATATCGCTGACTTTCTCATCGGAAATCACATGCCCGATCAAACGATCCAGCTTGTCGCGACGCAGTGCGATGGTGGCGCGTACCGGCAGGTCTTTCTCGCTGACCGCCTCCACCACTGGGCCGGCTTCACCGCCGCAGATATCCAGCAGCAGGCGGGTTGCACGCTCCATCGCCTGATGCTGCAAGGCCGGGTCCACGCCGCGCTCATAGCGGTGCGACGCATCAGTATGCAGGCCGTAACGGCGCGCGCGCCCGGTGATCGACAGCGGATTAAAGTAAGCGCACTCCAGCAGCACATCCTGCGTTTCGCCGTTCACGCCGGAATGTTCTCCGCCGAAGATGCCGCCCATAGCTAGCGCTTTTTGATGATCGGCAATCACCAGCGTGTCGGCGCTCAGGGTAGCGTCGGTGCCGTCCAGCAGACGCAGGGTTTCCCCTTCTTTTGCCATACGCACCACGATACCGCCTTCCAGACGGTTAAGATCGAACGCATGCATCGGCTGCCCCAGCTCCAGCAATACGTAGTTGGTGACATCCACCACCGGGTCGATAGAGCGAATACCGCAGCGACGCAGTTTTTCGCGCATCCACAGCGGCGTGGCGGCCTTAACGTTGATCCCCTTGACCACTCGGCCCAGATAACGCGGGCACGCCTCGGTCGCGTCCACCTGAATCGGGAAACGATCGGCGATGGTCGCGGTCACCGGTTCAGTCGTCGGCGCAGTCAGCGCCAGTTCATTCAGCACCGCGACGTCACGCGCCACGCCCAGAATCCCCAGGCAGTCAGCACGGTTCGGGGTCACGCTGATTTCGATGGTATTGTCATCCAGCTTCAGGTACTCGCGGATGTCGGTGCCGAGCGGCGCGTCAGCCGGCAATTCGATAATGCCGCTGTGATCGTCGGAGATCCCCAGTTCGGAGAAGGAGCACAGCATTCCTTCAGACGGTTCGCCACGCAGCTTGGCCGCCTTGATTTTGAAATCGCCCGGCAAAACGGCACCCACGGTAGCCACCGCTACTTTGAGGCCCTGACGGCAGTTAGGCGCGCCGCAAACGATATCCAGCAGACGATCGCCGCCGACGTTGACTTTCGTCACGCGCAATTTGTCCGCGTTCGGATGCTGTGCGCACTCCACCACTTCCCCAACGACCACGCCGTGGAACGCGCCTGCAACCGGCTCAACGCCGTCCACTTCCAGACCGGCCATGGTGATTTGTTCAGATAAGGCATCGCTGCTGATGGCTGGGTTAACCCATTCCCGTAACCAGAGTTCACTGAATTTCATGTTGATATTCCTGCCTTATTTAAACTGTTTGAGGAAGCGTAAATCGTTTTCGAAGAAGGCGCGCAGGTCGGTCACGCCATAGCGCAGCATGGTCAGGCGTTCCATCCCCATACCGAAAGCGAAACCGGAATAGACTTCCGGGTCGATGCCGACGTTACGCAACACGTTCGGGTGCACCATGCCGCATCCCAGCACTTCAAGCCATTTGCCGTTCTTGCCCATCACATCCACTTCGGCGGAGGGTTCGGTGAACGGGAAATAGGACGGACGAAAACGCACCTGTAAATCTTCCTCAAAGAAATTGAGCAGGAAATCATGCAGCGTTCCCTTCAGGTTGGTGAAGCTGATGTCTTTATCCACGATCAGCCCTTCCATCTGATGGAACATCGGAGTATGCGTCTGATCGTAGTCGTTACGATAAACCCGGCCTGGCGCGATGATACGAATCGGCGGCTGCTGTTTTTGCATGGTGCGGATCTGCACCCCGGAAGTCTGGGTACGCAGCAGACGCTTGGCGTCGAACCAGAAGGTGTCATGATCGGCGCGCGCCGGGTGATGCCCCGGAATATTCAGCGCATCGAAGTTGTGGTAATCGTCTTCGATTTCCGGGCCGGACGCCACCGCAAACCCCAGTTCGCCAAAGAAGGTTTCGATACGATCGATGGTACGGGTGATCGGATGCAGACCGCCGTTTTCAATCGTACGCCCCGGCAGCGACACATCAATGGTTTCCGCCGCCAGGCGCGCATTCAGCTCAGCGCCTTCCAGCGACTGTTTGCGCGCATTCAGCGCATCCTGCACTTCCTGCTTCGCCTGGTTGATAACCGCACCCGCGGCAGGACGTTCTTCAGCAGGCAGCTCGCGCAGCGAGGTCATCTGAAGGGTTAAGTGACCTTTTTTGCCCAGAAACTCGACACGCACATTTTCCAGTGCGGCGACGTCTCCAGCCTGTTCGATGGCTGTTCTGGCTTTGGCAACCAGTTCTGCGAGATGTTGCATTGCATTCCTCTTCTTCTGCCTGTATGGCCGACAATCATGATTGGAAAGATACGATTTTCAGTACGCCGGACGTTAACACTACTCACGAATTTTGGAATCGAGTCCAATAAAAAAGCCTCCACAGAGGAGGCTTAGGCGCTACTTTTCGTTTCTGTTCTTACGCGCAAAGCCCCCGATGTTCAGGCGCTAAAGTAAAAAAAGAAACGGAAAATAGCAGCGTTCATACTTGCGTTACCTTAATTGTTACCTGGATAGATTGTTATTTGGATAAATTGTTGTATGGCTAATTGTTATCTAACTCGTTGACAATATACCAATTTCGCTCGTTCTGAAAGTCTTTCGTCGGCAATTGCGGAGCGTTGTCGGCTTTCACCGGCCTCAAAGACGAAAAGAGGGAGACAAGCTCCCTCTTTCATCTGACTTACGCCAGAGCTGATTTCGCTTTTTCAACCAGTGCGCTGAAAGCCACTTTGTCGAATACGGCGATGTCAGCCAGAATCTTACGATCAATTTCAACAGAGGCTTTTTTCAGGCCATTGATGAATTTGCTGTAAGACAAGCCATTCTGGCGTGCTGCTGCATTGATACGTGCAATCCACAGCTGGCGGAACTGACGTTTACGCTGACGACGGTCACGGTAAGCGTACTGACCAGCTTTGATTACTGCCTGGAAGGCAACACGATAAACGCGCGAACGGGCACCGTAGTAACCTTTCGCTTGTTTCAGGATCTTTTTGTGACGTGCGCGAGCAACCACACCACGTTTTACGCGAGCCATATGCTCTCTCCTAAAGTCTTATTCTGAATTAAAAAAAGGTTACTTATGCGTAAGGCAGACATGCTGCAACCAGGCCCAGATCTCCTTTGGAGACCATGCCTTTCGGACGCAGATGACGTTTACGTTTAGTCGCTTTTTTGGTCAGAATATGACGCAGGTTAGCATGCTTACGCTTGAAACCACCGCTGGCGGTTTTTTTGAAGCGTTTAGCGGCGCCACGTACAGTTTTAATCTTTGGCATTGTTATTTCCACTTCGCATTGTTAAACAATGAATCAGATAAGGCGAACAAAAACCGCGCTACACGAAGGCAGCGCGGAACGTGTTACTTGAATGCCTTACTGTTTCTTCTTCGGTGCCAGCACCATAATCATCTGACGCCCTTCGATCTTACTAGGGAACGACTCAACGACAGACAATTCATTCAGATCGTCACGAATGCGATTAAGCATTTCGATGCCGATCTGCTGGTGTGCCATTTCACGGCCGCGGAAACGCAGCGTGATTTTAGCTTTGTCACCATCTTCCAGAAAGCGAACCAGGTTGCGTAGTTTGACCTGATAGTCGCCATCATCGGTACCAGGCCGGAATTTGATTTCCTTGACCTGAATAACTTTTTGTTTCTTCTTCTGTTCTTTAGTGGCCTTACTCTTCTCATAGAGGAACTTGCCGTAATCCATGATTCGGCAAACCGGCGGCTCGGCGTTCGGGCTGATTTCAACTAAATCAACACCTGCTTCCTCAGCTTTCTCTAACGCTTCATTCAGGCTGACAATACCAAGCTGTTCGCCATCAACGCCCGTCAGACGTACCTCTTGTGCGCGAATTTCTCTGTTGATGCGATTAGGACGCGCCGGTTGAACTCGTTTTCCGCCTTTAATACCTTATTCCTCCAACTGATGAAGACTACGGCTGCGAATCTCTTCCTGCAGCTTCGTGATTACTTCACTGACGTCCAGACTTCCCAAGTCTTTGCCGCGGCGGGTACGGACAGCTACTTTGCCTGCCTCTACCTCTTTGTCGCCACAAACCAGCATATAGGGAACACGCCGTAAAGTGTGCTCGCGGATTTTAAAGCCAATCTTCTCATTTCTCAAGTCCGCTTTAACGCGAATCCCAGCATCTTGCAATTTTCTTGTCAATTCGCTGACATAATCAGACTGCGTATCGGTGATATTCATCACCACAGCCTGCACCGGCGCCAACCAGGTTGGGAAGAAACCGGCAAACTCTTCGGTCAGAATCCCGATAAAACGCTCCATCGACCCCAGTATTGCCCGATGAATCATCACCGGCACCTGACGTTCGTTGTTTTCGCCGACATAGGATGCACTCAGGCGGCCCGGCAGCGAGAAGTCAAGCTGTACCGTACCACACTGCCAGGCGCGATCCAGACAGTCATGCAAAGTAAACTCGATTTTCGGACCGTAAAACGCGCCCTCACCCGGCTGATAGTCAAACGGAATGCCGTTTTCAGTCAGCGCCGCCGCCAGATCCTCTTCCGCCCGATCCCACATGTCATCGCTGCCGATGCGTTTTTCAGGACGCGTTGACAGTTTCACCACGATTTTTTCAAAACCGAAGGTGCTGTACATGTCGTACACCATCTTGATGCAGCTATTCACTTCATCGCGCACCTGCTCTTCGGTACAGAAGATGTGGGCATCATCCTGCGTAAAACCGCGCACACGCATCAAGCCATGCAGGGAGCCTGATGGCTCGTTACGGTGACAACTGCCGAACTCCGCCATACGCAGCGGCAGATCGCGGTAAGATTTCAGTCCCTGATTGAAGATCTGTACGTGACCAGGGCAGTTCATCGGCTTGATGCAGTATTCACGGTTTTCAGACGACGTCGTGAACATGGCCTCTTTATAGTTTTCCCAGTGGCCGGTTTTTTCCCACAGCACACGGTCCATCATGAACGGACCTTTTACTTCCTGATATTGATACTCTTTGAGCTTCATGCGCACAAAGGCTTCCAGCTCGCGGAAAATCGTCCAGCCATCGTTATGCCAGAACACCATACCCGGTGCTTCTTCCTGCATGTGATACAGGTCCAACTGCTTGCCGATTTTACGGTGGTCGCGCTTGGCGGCTTCTTCAAGACGCTGCAGGTAAGCGCTCAGTTGTTTCTTATCTGCCCAGGCGGTACCATAAATACGCTGCAGCATTTTATTCTTGCTGTCGCCGCGCCAGTAAGCGCCCGACGTTTTCTGCAGTTTAAAATGATGGCAGAAGCGCATGTTCGGTACGTGCGGCCCACGGCACATATCGATATATTCTTCGTGGTGATACAGCCCAGGGCGGTCATCATGGCTGATATTTTCATCCAGAATCGCCACCTTGTAGCTTTCGCCACGCGCCGCAAACGTATCACGCGCTTCCTGCCAGCTGACTTTTTTCTTGATAACGTCGTAGTCTTTGCTCGCCAGTTCATGCATCCGCTTTTCAAGCAGGTCCAGATCTTCCTGAGTCAGGGTGCGGTCCAGATCAACGTCATAATAGAAACCGTTGTCGATAACCGGGCCAATCGCCATTTTGGTGTCCGGCCACAATTGCTTGATAGCATGACCGAGCAGGTGCGCGCAGGAATGACGAAGGATTTCTACACCATCTTCATCCTTGGCGGTAATAATGGACAACTGAGCATCAGATTCAATCAGATCGGTTGCATCGACCAGTTCGCCATTGACCCGACCGGCGATACAGGCTTTCGCCAGACCCGGGCCGATATCCAATGCGACATCAAGAGGAGAAACGGCATGGTCATAATGACGCTGGCTGCCGTCAGGAAGCGTAATAACAGGCATGTAAATTCCCTTATCTGCAGTGGTGAGCCACACGAAAGCTCACGTGCAAAAGATATTTGCGTTTGATTTAGGTGGTCGGTGGAAAAGGATTTAACCCACAATTGTTAAATCAGTTCCGCCCTGTGGCATGGCGATGGTCACAGTGTGACAGTTCAACGGGATAGCGCGCCTATGCCTTAACCCGACGGCGTAGAGTAGCACCATGCTCCCGTGGATGCCACCCATCCGGTCAAAACAGGCGGCGGAAATACGAATTGGCATCATTGAGATACGGGCAAAGACCCGTCATTACTGCGGGTCTCGTTGATACCCTCGGCAGCATGCCGGAAGGCGGAGAATCAGCGCTCAGGAATCATGTCCTTAAACAGCGGATCAATCTCACTTTCCTTAATTTCCGGCAAGGCAACCGACTGCTCGGGAGCTGGCTCCTCCGCCTGTGTCGGCACTGGCGACAGCGCGTGCAACAGCGCGATTTGCTGTTTCTGCTGCTCGACAATTTCATGCAAAAGCTTGATCTGCTCATTAGCCCGCACACTGGCCCGATTGATAAAGAACCAAACCAGAATTACCAGTAGCACAATCAGCGCGACAAAAACCACTTCCAGCATGTCTGAAGCAAAACTACTCATGTCTAAAACCTGTTACGTAACCTGACTCAGGCGCGCATTCTAGCACTGTGCCGACAGACAATTCGACAGTCATGCCGCGATTCATGGTGCGGAAGACCGGGTTTCACCCATAAAAAAGCCTGTCACCGGGACAGGCTTGGTCAAATTGTCGCACATCTTACGATTTCAGAACGGATAATCGTGGTATCCCATTTGATCGGAGATATTGCGCGCCGCTGTATGCAACATGGCGACATATTCGTGTTTATTATCTTCCGAGAAACGAATCGTCGGGAAAGAGATACTCAGGCCGGCAATCACCACGCCAAAGCGATCAAATACCGGAACCGCGATGCAACGCAGACCTTCTTCCTGCTCTTCATTGTCCTCGCCGTACCCCTGCTGACGCACCAGGTCAAGCTGAGGCAACAACTCTTCCGTACTACCGATGGTATGCACAGTGCTGCGCTTGAATTCCACCTGAGACAGAATTTCTTTGACCTCTTCGCGGTCACGCCAGGCCAGCAACACCTTGCCTATCGCCGTGCTGTGCAGTGGATTCCGACGACCGATGCGGGAATACATACGCAAATTGTACATGGAATCGATTTTATGGATGTAGACAATGCTGTCTTCATCTAACGCACCGAGGTGGATGGTTTCACGCGTTAACGCCGACAATTCGCGCATCTGAATATCCGCACTGCGGATCAGATCAACGTTCTGCAACGCTTTGGCGCCCAGCTCGAACAATTTCAACGTCAGCGAGTATTTCTCTGATTCACCTTCCTGGGCAACATATCCCAGAGATTTCATTGTCTGCAGGAAACGATAAACAGTACTTTTAGACATCATCACGCGCTGTGAAAGTTCAGTAATGCCAATCTCACGCTCTTCGCCTAACGCCTGCAAAATACCAAAGACCTTTAAGACAGATGACACGGAATCGGGTTGTTTATCTAAATCTGCAATAGCCATTTTTGTGGTTACCCTACTCAGTATTTTTTGTTTTAAAAAAAATAGAACACGTGTTTTAGTATAAAGGGAACGCTTTGAATATGGCAATCGGGCATTACTATAAGTGACAGACTGATTAAATATCATCCATCACAATAGCGCTGCCGAATTAATAATCTTATTGTAAAAGCGAAAAAACCGTGCCCTGGCGGGCACGGTTGCAGGTACAGTTATTGCCAGACGGAATCAGGCACTTTTGCCAGATATAACGCCGGTTTACCATCGACATCAGACGTAAACAGAATGTGCTTGTCATCCGGCGTAAAGGACGGATGTGGATGAGTTACCTGACGATCGCCCTCCAGCACTTCCCAAGAGGTGTTGTGTTGAGCGACCTGGAAATGTTTCCCGGTCTTCATATTGAACACATACAGGAACGGATCGTTTTCAATCTTGTAGCCACCGTCATCTTTCACATCCACCGGCGCATTACACCCATCTCCCACCATCAACGTACCATCGTAGTTACTCATCAGGTGAGAACACGGCGGCATTTCAGTCAACTGACGGTTTTCCAGCGTTACCGGATCAACGCTGCAAATGAAACGGTTAGTACTGCCTTTCAGATAGGAAACGTAGGCCAGCGCAGAACCATTCGGCACCCAGAATTCGTGAGTGCAGCTTTCGCCCGGCGCATGCTCTTTTACCTTACGCATATTGGAGCCATCTTCATTGATGAACCACATACGCGCATCAACCAGGTCATGCGGACCTTCATGGCAGAAGGCCACCGTATTATCGTCACCTGGACGGTAAATAGGATGACCCAGCCATTGGTTTTCCTTCAGAATGGTGGTGGCTTCGCCGGTTTTCAGATCGATACGAATCAAACGGCAGCATGGATTGGTAAAGTAGAATTCCTGGAATTTTTTCCAGTCGGTCAGTGGTTTCCAATCCTCTTTCTTGATCTCGATACCGACCATTTTGGTGCAGTCGGAGTTGGCAACCCAGGTACCGTACCCGACCCAGTCGTCCGGCACCTGATAAATATTGGTTTCTTCCAGTGTATTCAGGTCAACACGCATCAAATTACGAACGTTCTTTACATAATAAAGCGCGTCATCATCTGGTGACAGAAAACCACCAAAAGTATTGTCGCCGGTACCTTCGGTCAGTTGCGTCGCCTGCTGAGTTTTCAGATCCAGCAAATAGTAGTTCCACGGCCCGTCAAAGGCGCCACCAAAAAGCAGCTTGCTGCCATCATTGGAAAAACACTTCTGATAGAAGTAGTTGCGGTGGCAGATAACATCGGGAGGAGTGAGACGCACCACTTCGGTGCCGGTGACTGAATCCTGGTAAGTATGGAACGAAAAAGAAAGCTTTTTACCTTTGGCCATCCGTAAATCCTTAGCGCTTATCGTGAAAAATCAGACGCCGCCAGGTGAAAGATTACCCGTCATCCCGGCCAATCGCCTTGTTATACCGGTATTGTAGAAACAACGTTTCATTTTTCCGTGATCGTGGTTTTATTTTATAAAACATTCTTTCATTTTTCACTGACTGTTTGCGCTGACGCAAGATTATTTTGCCTGATATTGATCCAGATTCGGCAATAAGCAGCCAGACCAAACGTCAGAAAAAACAAAGGCCCCGAAGGGCCTTTGCGAATAGGACAACCACAGCGATTATTTGAGGTACTCGCCTGCACGCAACGCTTCGATACGTTTGTCCAGCGGCGGGTGCGACATAAACAACTCGCTGAGGGACTTGGATTTGCCATTGATGCAGAATGCCATCATGCTGCTCGCTTCCTGCGGCTCATAGCTGGTTTTCAGCCGCTGCAATGCAGCAATCATCTTCTCACGCCCGACCAGTTTCGCTGAACCGGCATCGGCATGGAACTCACGGTAACGGGAGAACCACATGGTAATGATGCTGGCCAGAATACCGAACACCAGTTCCAGCACCATGGAAACCGCCATGTAAACCAACGGGTTGCCATTACTGCTCTCTTCGCTGTCGTCGCGATTGCCGGAAAGAAAACCGGTAACGATTTGCGCGATGATGCGGGAAATAAAGATCACGAACGTGTTCACAACACCTTGCACCAGCGTCATCGTGACCATGTCGCCGTTAGCAATGTGGCTGATTTCGTGAGCGATAACCGCTTCGGCTTCATCACGGCTCATGTTCTGCAACAGCCCGGTGCTTACCGCCACCAGCGAACTGTCGCGGCGAGCGCCGGTCGCGAACGCATTAATATCGGGCGCATGGTAGATGGCGACCTGCGGCATGGCGATGCCCACCTGCCGAGACTGAGCGCGCACCGTGTCCAGCAGCCAGCGCTCGGTTTCGTCACGCGGTTGTTCGATCACCTCGCCGCCAACGGATCGCAACGCCATCCATTTGGACATCAGCAGCGAAATAATCGACCCGCCGAAACCGAACAGGCCAGCCATGATAATCAAGCCCGCCATGCTGTTGTGCTGAACGCCCGTCAGACTAAGCACCAGTCCGAATACCACCATCACCGCCAGGTTGGTGAGCAGGAAAAGCGCGATACGCATCATATGATTCAGATTTCCTCTTTCAGCAAAAGCAACAAAAGTGTTTGCAACACCCACATCGTATGGGTTACGCCGCCATTTTCAAGCACCCATAACCTTTATGTTACCAAATTAACATAACTTTACATTTTTATTGAGGAATGATCCGGGAAAAACACGGAGCGTCGCCCACACCAAGCGGACCGTTTGCAAAACAGCCAATAGCAAGGAATCTGATGTAGTTATGTTGGAAATCATGAAAGAACCTGGCATATACGCAAGTTTAGATGTAATAAAATATAATTCGCGTAATATTTTTCCTGAAATGGCGAAAAACATCAGTCAGCCTGACCTGTGGCAAAGAACCGTAGCGCAGAGGAGATGCAACCAGATCCGCTTTGCCGCATCTCGCACGAATGATTCAAAATATCGTGGTATCCATACGCATTTTCGCGGCTTAACAGATGCCAGTCACATCATAGTGATATCACTGGACCAGAGGCGCATCCTCCAAACCCAGCAATTTTTCGAACTCCTCCGCCGGCATTGGCCGACCAAACAGATAGCCTTGCGCCTGCTCACATCCCTTGTTGAGCAATCTTTCACACTGCTCCTGCGTTTCCACGCCTTCGGCGATCACATCCAGACCGAAGCTTTTTCCCAGATAGAGAATCGCGCGAACAATCGCCGCATCCGGCGCCGACTCGCACATAGCGCGCACAAAGGTTTGATCGATCTTAAGCCGCGTGACCGGGTAATGCTTCAGCATGCTGAGTGACGCATAGCCTGTGCCATAGTCGTCAAACGCAATGCCGACGCCGCTGCTACGCAGCTCATTGAGGGGCTTCATCATATTCTCGTCATGCCGCAATATGATGTTCTCCGTGATTTCCAACTCCAGCGCACCGGGTTTAAGGCCCGTTTGCGTCAGGACTTCCTTGATTTTCTGCGCCAGCATGCCGGAGCGGAACTGGGCCGCGAACAAGTTGATGCTGATACGGAAATTCCCCGCGCCGGACCGGCACCAGTCAGATGCCTGCTGACAAGCGGACCGCACGACCCAGTCGCCAATACGCTCCGCCCAGGGGCCGCGCTCCAGCGCGGACATAAACGCAGCCGGCCCCAGCAGCCCTTTATAAGGATGACGCCAGCGCAGCAACGCTTCCGCACCCACTACCTTACTGTTAACCAGGCTGACCTGAGGCTGATAAAACACCTCGAACTCTTCCTGCTCATACGCCCGGATGAATTCCAGTTGGAAAGCATGCCGGGCCTGAAACACTTCTCTCAATTCGCGAGTAAAGAAGCGATAGCAGTTACGCCCATCCGCCTTCGCCTGATATAACGCCAGATCGGCGCTGGTGAGCAGATCCTGCACGGTTGTCCCATGTGCCGGATACATGACCAGCCCGATGCTGGCGCTGGTGTTGATTTGCTTGTCATCCACCGGCACGGCTTGCGAAATATCATAAATGATTTTTTCCGCCAGTTTTGCCACCTGCGACTCGTCATTCTGCTTCGGCAACAGAATCGCGAACTCATCGCCCCCCATGCGGGCCACCAAATCGCCGGAACAGACATTATCCTGTAATCGTTTGGCGACGCTGGACAGAATCTCGTCGCCGCTGGCATGGCCAAGACTGTCGTTGATATCCTTAAAACCATCCAGATCGATAATCATGATGGCGGTCGGCTCGCCGTTTTTCAGCACCTGCTCCAGCGTGGAAGTCAGTAATGTGCGGTTAGCCAGCCCGGTCAGCGGATCGCGGTGCGCCTGCAGGAACAACCGCTCTTCGTAGCGTTGCCTTTCGGTGATATCGCGCAGAATGATGCCGTAGCGCGTCTGATTGTTGACATGCCACATTGACACCGTAAGCTCGGTTGGAATCAGGGTGCCGGGCAATGCGCGCGTTTCCAGCTCGATCGAGCTACCTTTGAATATCGCGGTTTTGTCCGTCGCCAGATGATGCAACTGCACCACGAACATATCCGGCACGATAATGCTGATGTGTTCGCCAACAATCTGGTCACGGCTGTACTCCAGCATTTTTTCTGCCGACTCGTTCCAGAAAGTGATAGTGCCCCTGTCGTTGACGCAGAGAATGGCGTCCGGCGAGGATTCGGCGATGCTCTCAAAGCGGGCCTGGCTGGCACGACGCGCCAGATCCAAACGCCGCATCTCTAGTTTGTCCATCACCAGCGCGGCAAAATCCTGCAAATTATGTGCATCGCGGGCGCTGAGAGAAGATCGGGGTTTGTTGTCAATAATACATAACACGCCGATAGGAAAACCGCTCGGCGTCCGCAATGGGATACCAGCGTAAAAACGGATGTGCGGCTCGCCGGTTACCAATGGATTATCATGGAAGCGAGGGTCTTTGCGCGTATCGGGGATCACCATGATCCGTTTTTTAAGAATCGCATGCGCACAGAATGATTCGTCCCTTGACGTTTCGCACACCGACATGCCGACGCTGGCGGCAAACAGTTGTCGTTCTTCCTCTACCAGCGAAATCAATACGATAGGGACGTTGAAAACGTTAGCCGCCAGATTGATCAAATTGTCAAAACCAGGATCAGACAGTGGTTTACTGATGCCGTACTCTCTCAATGCCTCAAGTCGGCTTTTCTCATCTTTATTTGCTGGGGCTCGACTCATGGGGGTTCCCCTCACATTATCCATTGTTTTTTCTTTCAGAAAAAATTGTAGCCTGTTGTCGCGACGATGCTTACCGTAACTTTTCACGCAAAAAAAATCATCGATGAATAAAATCCATCGATCTCTTTCGATTAAATTTAAAACGATAACTGGCTACTATCCCTCTTTGCTCAGTCTCTTCCCCACACCAGGGTTCGCCTCTTTCATGCAAATTATCGGGCAGCATCAACAGAATAGCAAAATGCAGACGCGGAGGAAGACCTGTCGCCAAGATTTTCTAAGATTCCTGGATTCCCATAAAAATAGAGGAAAACACGAGTGGTTAATTATCTTAATAGATCGTTATTCCCAATCGTCAATGCAAAGTTGATAACTTATTACTATAAAAATGTACTTATTTACGACTTCTCAAAACTGATAGAACAGCGGATACGTTTTCCCGATCGGTTAAATGCCGATAAAAGACTTTCTCTTTAAGAAAATTGGCGCGTAAAACCGAAATAACAATTACATCTACCGGCGTTATATCCGTGCCGATCTCATTCTGTCCCGATGTAGATATGAGCGGAAAAAACAGGCTGCTATTCGCTCACTCGCTTTATGCCGGACAAAATCTGACGGTTCGCCTGGAGCAAATGCATTAAAAAAAGAGAAGAGAAAGTAAAGTGATAGTACAAAAATGCGGAGCGGCAAGCCCAAAGACTCACAATTAATGCGGAATAGTACATCAGAAAAACGGCAAATATCGCTGGAGAACAACCTCACGGAAGCCGGGACCGCCGTGAGGTTTGATGCAATCGTCGATTACATATTGCTGATGATGTCCTGCGCAAACTCGCTACATTTACGCAGCGTGGCGCCTTCCATCAGTCGCTCAAAGTCATAGGTGACGGTCTTGTTCTTGATCGCGCCTTCCATACCTTTCACGATAAGATCAGCCGCTTCAAACCACTGCAGGTGACGCAGCATCATTTCAGCGGACAGGATCACGGAACCCGGGTTCACTTTATCCTGGCCGGCGTACTTCGGCGCCGTGCCGTGAGTAGCTTCGAACAGCGCACAATCGTCACCGATATTGGCGCCCGGCGCGATGCCGATCCCGCCCACCTGCGCCGCCAGCGCATCGGAAATATAGTCGCCGTTCAGGTTCATACAGGCGATGACATCGTACTCTGCCGGACGCAGCAGAATCTGCTGCAGGAAGGCGTCGGCAATCACATCTTTAACGATGATGTCTTTGCCGGTTTTCGGGTTCTTGATTTTCACCCACGGCCCGCCATCAATCAGCTCACCGCCGAACTCTTCGCGAGCTAACTGGTAACCCCAGTCTTTGAACGCACCTTCGGTGAATTTCATGATGTTGCCTTTGTGCACCAGCGTCACGGAGTCGCGATCATTGGTGATGGCGTATTCGATTGCCGCACGAACCAGACGTTTGGTCCCTGCTTCGGAACACGGCTTCACACCGATACCGCACTGTTGCGGGAAACGGATTTTCTTCACGCCCATTTCGTCTTGCAGGAACTTGATTACTTTGTCCGCTTCCGGCGTACCGGCTTTCCACTCGATACCGGCATAAATGTCTTCGGCGTTTTCGCGGAAAATGACCATGTCGGTCAGCTCGGGCTGTTTAACCGGGCTCGGCGTGCCTTCGTAATAGCGAACCGGACGCAGACAAACGTACAGATCCAGTTGCTGACGCAGCGCCACGTTCAGAGAACGGATACCACCGCCTACCGGCGTAGTCAGCGGCCCTTTAATGGCGACACGGTAATCGCGGATCAGATCCAGCGTTTCATCCGGCAGCCAAACATCTTGACCATACACCTGAGTGGATTTCTCACCGGTGTAAATTTCCATCCAGGAAATTTTGCGCTTGCCCTGGTAAGCTTTGTTCACCGCGGCATCGACAACGTTAATCATGGCTGGCGTCACATCGACACCGATACCGTCACCTTCGATAAACGGAATGATCGGATTAGCCGGCACGACCAGTTTACCCTGAGCGTCAACCGTGATTTTCTGCCCTTCTGCCGGTACAACTACTTTACTTTCCATTAACCTCTCCTTCGAGCGCCATTTTGTTAATGACTTGTAAGATGCGTGTCAATACTACTTGAATATTTAGCCTGAGCCAATCACAAACCATTTCGAGTATAATGTTTTTGCCATCCACAGCCAGTAATAAGATGAATAAATTCCCTGTTAAAAATCACCGACTTAAACGATTCAGCTCTCGGCCGGTAAAAAATGAATCCACCGCCGTGACGAAAACGCATATCGTGTTGTTCAATAAACCTTTCGATGTGCTTTCCCAGTTTACCGACGAGGGCGGCCGCGCCACGCTGAAAGACTATGTTCCGTTGCGGGATATCTATTCTGCTGGTCGACTGGACCGTGACAGCGAAGGCCTGATGATACTGACCAACGACGGCAAGCTGCAGGCGCGGCTGACCCAGCCCGGCAAGAAAACGCCCAAAATCTATTACGCTCAGGTAGAAGGCGTTCCCGACGAAGAGGCTTTGCACGCGTTTCGCACCGGTCTGATACTGAGTGACGGTCCGACCCTGCCCGCCGGCGTGGAGCAGGTAGAGGAGCCGGCCTGGTTGTGGCCGCGTCAGCCGCCGATCCGCGAACGTAAAACTATCCCGGTTAGCTGGCTGAAAATCACGCTGTACGAAGGTCGCAACCGTCAGGTGCGACGTATGACTGCGCATATCGGCTACCCAACGCTGCGTTTGATTCGCTACAGTATGGCCGGCCAGACTCTTGATGGATTGCACCCCGGCGAATGGAGGGAGATTGACCATGTTTAAACCGCATGTGACCGTGGCCTGCGTTGTACAGGCGGAAGGCCATTTTCTGGTTGTTGAAGAAGAAATTAACCACCGGCGTCTGTGGAACCAGCCTGCCGGTCATCTGGAAGCGGACGAAACGCTGATTCAGGCGGCACAGCGAGAGCTGTTTGAGGAAACCGGCATCCGCGCCACACCGCAAAGCTTCCTGCAACTGCATCAGTGGATCGCGCCGGACAAAACGCCCTTTCTGCGTTTTTGTTTCACGCTTGACCTGCCCGAGCGGCTGCCCACCACCCCGCACGACAGCGATATCGCCTGCTGCCACTGGCTGAAGCCGGAAGTCATTCTCCAGGCTGATTGCCTGCGATCCCCGCTGGTGGCCGCCAGCCTGGTATGCTATCAGCGCGGCCAGCGCTACCCGCTAAGTATACTGGAAGCCTTCAACTGGCCGTTTCCCGATCCGGCCTGATGCTGCCTGCCCGGCACGCTGTTTCTCAGACTGCGTGTCATCTCCGCCCGGAAAATGTGTTTCCGGGGTAAAGGTGTTATCAGGATAAGAATGTGTTATCAGGAGAAATGTGTGATCAAGATAAATGTGTTAACCTGTTGCGCCTGTTTTTCGCTTTAACGCTTTACACCACATCATTGAGTTCGCGAGACGTCCATGTCAGATAACAGCCAGAAAAAAGTCATTGTCGGTATGTCCGGCGGTGTTGACTCATCGGTATCCGCCTACCTGCTGCAACAGCAGGGGTATCGGGTAGAAGGCCTGTTCATGAAGAACTGGGAAGAAGATGACGATACGGAGTATTGCTCCGCCGCCACCGATTTGGCCGATGCGCAGGCTGTCTGCGACAAGCTGGGCATTGAACTGCACACCGTCAATTTCGCCGCCGAATACTGGGACAACGTTTTTGAGCACTTTCTGGCGGAATACCGCGCCGGTCGCACGCCCAATCCCGATATTTTGTGCAACAAGGAAATCAAGTTCAAAGCCTTCCTGGAGTTTGCCGCCGAGGATTTAGGGGCGGATTACATCGCTACCGGCCATTACGTGCGCCGTAAGGACGTGGATGGTAAAAGCCGCCTGCTGCGCGGTCTGGACGGCAACAAGGACCAGAGCTACTTCCTGTATACCCTAAGCTATCAGCAACTGGCGCAGAGCCTGTTCCCGGTCGGCGAGCTGGAAAAACCGCAGGTGCGCGAAATCGCGGAACAACTGGATCTGGCGACCGCCCGGAAAAAAGATTCCACCGGCATTTGCTTCATCGGCGAGCGCAAATTCCGCGACTTTCTGGCGCGCTACCTGCCCGCACAGCCCGGCCCGATTCTGTCCGTCGACGATGGCAAGGTGATGGGCGAACATCAGGGGCTGATGTACCACACGCTGGGGCAGCGCAAAGGGCTTGGCATTGGCGGCGTAAAAGAAGGCGGCGACGACCCGTGGTACGTGGTCGACAAAGATGTCGCCAACAACGTGCTGTATGTCGCGCAGGGCCATGAACACCCGCGCCTGATGTCTGTCGGCCTGATTGCCCAGCAACTGCACTGGGTCGATCGTGAACCGCTGACTCAACCGCTGCGTTGCGCGGTAAAAACCCGCTATCGTCAGGCCGATATTCCCTGCCTGCTGACGCCGCTCGACGCAGACCGCATCGAAGTCCGTTTTGATGAGCCGGTGGCCGCGGTCACGCCGGGTCAGTCCGCGGTATTTTATCAGGGCGAAGTCTGCCTTGGCGGCGGCATCATCGAAGAGCGTCTGCGCTCGGCGCAATAAGCGGCCGCCGCACCTGCCAAAGGGAACCGTACCGGTTCCCTTTGCGTTTCTGACATCCCCTACGAGAAATCAATCGCATCAGTGCGCTGCGTCAAATAAAACACGGTGCGGGCACCTTTTCCGTTTTCATGACACTAAACTTGAATTGCCGGACAATCGAGTCTGACGATTTTCAGCGTGAACAAGGTTTTACCGGGTTCATACTGGGTTCATGCTGGGTTCATGCTGATTTTTATGGCATGATCACCGCCCTTTTCGGCTGTATGGGTGAAAAAGCCGGGGCATGTTCGCCGGCGTTTATTTTTTCCTCTGGACCGAACCGGAAACACAGACAGGTATTCCGACCTCGCACGCCGGCCAGATGATGTTGACAGGAGCAATTGTGGCTAAAAACTATCATGACATTACGCTGGCAATGGCAGGCATCTGCCAGTCTGCTCATTTGGTGCAGCAATTAGCTCATCAGGGCAGTTGTGATATGGATGCGTTAAAAGCGTCACTGAAAAGCATCATGAACATTAATCCGCCCAGCACACTGGATGTTTTTGGCAACACGGAACGTAATCTAAAAATCGGGCTGGAAACCCTGCTGGGTATTCTCAATTCGTCGCGCGAAGGGCTGGGCGCGGAGCTGTCGCGCTATACCTTCAGCCTGATGGTGCTGGAACGCCGCCTGCACAATAACCGCGAAGCGATGAACGATCTGGGTAGCCGCATCAGCCAGTTGGACCGGCAGTTGGAGCACTACGACTTGCTGTCGGACACCTTCATTAATGTGCTGGCCGGCATTTATGTGGACGTGATCAGCAAACTCGGCCCGCGCATTCAGGTGACAGGCGCGCAGGAAGTGCTGAAGAACCCGCAGATTCAGGCGAAGGTGCGGGCAGCGCTGCTGGCCGGAATCCGCGCCGCCGTACTCTGGCAACAGGTGGGCGGCAGCCGGCTGCAATTGATGTTCTCCCGCAGCAAGCTGGTGCGCCACGCGCAGGAGATCCTGGCCCGCTGCCACGACTGACCGGAACCCGTGCATCCGTGCATTGACGGCGGCCGCTTATTCCGGTTCGGCCGCCGCCATGAGATACTATCGATATTAAGATACTATCTGCCTGATACTGTCTGCCTAAGATACTGTCTACCTAAGATGCTATCTGCATGAGATGCTATCCGCCATGAAATGCTATTCGTCATGCGATAGGATGACGACAACCAATGTTCTTTATTTGAAAACAATCCCAGGAGTTGCTTGCGATGGAATTATCCTCACTGACCGCCGTTTCCCCCATTGATGGACGCTACGGCGATAAAGTCAGCATGTTGCGCACTATTTTCAGCGAATACGGTCTGCTGAAATTCCGTGTGCAGGTTGAAGTACGTTGGCTGCAAAAACTGGCGGCCTGTGCAGAAATCAGGGAAGTTCCTGCATTTGATGCTGACGCAAACGCTTTCCTTGATAAAATCATCGCTGAATTCAGCGAAGAAGACGCCGCGCGCATCAAAACCATCGAACGCACCACTAACCATGACGTCAAAGCGGTGGAGTATTTCCTGAAGGAAAAAGTGGCGGCGGTCCCGGCGCTGCATGCCGTGAACGAATTTATCCATTTCGCCTGCACCTCCGAGGATATCAATAACCTGTCCCACGCCCTGATGCTGGACGCCGCCCGCCGCGATGTGCTGTTGCCGTTCTGGCGCAATATCATTGACGCCATCAAACAGCTGGCGCTGCAGTATCGCGACATTCCGCTGCTGTCCCGCACCCACGGCCAGCCGGCTACGCCGTCCACCATCGGTAAAGAGTTTGCCAACGTCGCCTACCGTATGGAGCGCCAGTTCCGTCAACTGCAGCAGGTGGAAATTCTGGGCAAAATCAACGGCGCCGTGGGGAACTATAACGCCCATATGGTGGCTTACCCGGCAGTCGACTGGCACCAGTTCAGCGAAAGTTTCGTCACCTCGCTGGGCATCCAGTGGAACCCCTACACCACGCAGATTGAACCGCATGACTACATTGCCGAACTGTTCGACTGCGTCGCCCGTTTCAACACCATTTTGATCGACTTCGACCGCGATGTATGGGGCTACGTCGCCCTCAACCACTTCAAACAGAAAACCATCGCCGGCGAAATCGGCTCGTCAACCATGCCGCACAAAGTCAACCCGATCGACTTTGAAAACTCCGAAGGCAACCTCGGCCTGGCTAACGCGGTGATGGGCCACCTCGCCAGCAAATTGCCGGTATCCCGCTGGCAGCGCGATCTGACCGACTCCACGGTGCTGCGCAACCTGGGCGTGGGCGTAGGCTATGCGGTCATCGCTTATCAGGCGTCCCTGAAAGGCATCAGCAAGCTGGAAGTCAACCGCGATCGTCTGCTGGATGAACTGGATCACAACTGGGAAGTGCTGGCCGAGCCGATCCAGACGGTGATGCGCCGTTACGGCATTGAGAAGCCGTACGAAAAACTCAAAGAACTGACCCGCGGCAAGCGCGTGGACGCCGAAGGCATGAAAGCCTTTATCGACGGGCTGGCGCTGCCGGAAGACGAAAAAACCCGTCTCAAAGCGCTGACCCCGGCCAATTACATCGGCCGCGCCGTGAAACTGGTCGACGAACTCTGATCCTATTTCTGACCCTACTCCGGGCGGCATTCTCTCGCCGCCCGGCTCATTTCCTGCCTCCCTGTTTAGCCTCAGTTGAGCACAACTGTGGATAATGCTGACGAACCCGCCGACAATGGCGTATTTCTATCTATGACTCTACTGGACTGGGCTATCCCGGACTGGGCTATCCTGGATTGAGGCAAACGTGCTGGTGCACGCCGCCAGGTCTGTACAACACGTTGATAGTTCACTACGTTTACGTCGATAGCTCACTGAGTTTGGATAGACTCCATCAGGAAAATGACCGAGGAAAACGTCATGCGCATTCTTGTCGTTGAAGATAATGTTCTGTTACGCCATCACCTGAATGTCCAGTTAAATGAAATGGGGCACCAGGTTGATGCGGCGGCGGACGCGAAAGAAGCGGATTATTTCCTTCAGGAACACGCGCCGGATATCGCCATCGTCGACCTGGGCCTGCCGGTGGAAGACGGCACCAGTTTGATCCGCCGCTGGCGCGCGCATCAGGTCAAATTACCGATTCTGGTCCTCACCGCACGGGAAAGCTGGCAGGAAAAAGTGGCGGTGCTGGAAGCCGGCGCCGACGATTACGTCACCAAACCGTTTCACATCGAGGAAGTGGTGGCGCGCATGCAGGCGCTGATGCGTCGCAACAGCGGTCTGGCTTCCCAAATCATCAGCCTGCCGCCCTTTGAGGTCGACCTGTCGCGCCGGGAATTGCTGGTACATGGCGACCCGGTCAAGCTGACGGCGTTTGAATACACCATCATCGAAACCTTGATCCGCAACAATGGCAAGGTAGTCAGCAAGGAGTCGCTGATGCTGCAACTGTACCCGGACGCCGAATTGCGGGAAAGCCACACCATCGACGTGCTGATGGGCCGACTGCGCAAAAAATTGCAGACCGCCAATTCCCACGATGTCATCACCACCGTTCGCGGGCAGGGTTACCGCTTCGATATCTAATCATGCTGGACGGCCTATTTCATTCTGGACGACATATTGAAAAAATCTCCTTTTTCGCTGCGATTTCGCTTTCTGATCGCGACCGCCGCGGTGGTGCTGGCGCTGACGCTCTCCTACGGTATCGTCGCCGTGGTGGGCTACAGCGTCAGTTTCGATAAAACCTCATTTCGCCTGCTACGCGGCGAAAGCAACCTGTTCTACAGCCTGGCGCAATGGCACGATAATCAACTGACCATCGCCACGCCGCCTGAAATCGACATCAATTACCCGACGCTGGTGTTTATCTACGATAAGCACGGCAAACTGCTGTGGCGGGAACGCGCCGTCCCAGAGCTGGAATCGCAGATCAAACCGGAATGGCTGGAAAAAACCGACTATCACGAGCTGGACGCCGACACCAACACCAGTAACGCGGTATTGCAAGGCAGCAACCCGCAGATGCTGGACAAACTGCACGCCTACAGTTCAGAAGACAAAACGCCGTTCACCCATTCTATCGCCGTCAATGTTTACCCGGCCTCCGAGCGCCTGCCCAAGATGGTGATTGTGGTAGTAGACCGGGTGCCGCAGGAACTACAACAGGCTGATGTAGTCTGGGAGTGGTTCCGCTACGTGTTTATCGCCCATTTGGTGCTGGTATTGCCGTTGCTGTGGCTGGCGGCGCACTGGAGCCTGCGGCCGATCAAACATCTGGTGCATCAGATCAGCGAGCTGGAACACGGCTCCCGCGAGCATCTGGACGAAAATCCGCCGCGGGAATTGAACAGTCTGGTGCGCAACCTGAATACGTTGCTGAGCAATGAGCGCCAGCGCTATCACAAATACCGCACTACCCTCACCGACCTGACCCACAGCCTGAAAACGCCGCTGGCCGTGTTGCAAACCACGCTGCGTTCGCTGCGTACCGGTAAAGAACTGACTATCGAGCAGGCCGAACCGATCATGCTGACGCAAATCAGCCGCATCTCGCAGCAAATCGGCTATTACCTGCATCGCGCCAGCGTGCGAACGGAACATCTGACCATCACGCGGGAAGTGCACTCCGTTCCGGCGCAGTTGGACGCGCTCTGCTCTGCGCTGAACAAAGTGTACCAGCGTAAAGGCGTGGTGCTGACGATGGACATCGCCCCGGAGCTGACCTTCATCGGCGAGAAAAACGATTTTATGGAGGTGATGGGCAACATTCTCGACAACGCCTGTAAATACTGTCTGGAGTTCGTGGAAATCAGTGCCCGTTACTCTGGCCAGAAGCTGCATCTGGTGATTGAGGACGATGGCCCCGGCATTCCCGACAGCAAACGGGAACTGATTTTCCAGCGCGGGCAGCGGGCGGACACCTTGCGCCCCGGTCAGGGCATCGGGCTGTCGGTCGCGGCGGAAATCATCGAGCAGTATCAGGGCGAAATTCTGATCGGTACCAGTGCGCTCGGCGGCGCCAAGGTGGAAGCCATTTTCGGCCGCCAGCATCTTGGCCAGAATGAGAACTGACGCCATCAGGCCTGGCATTAACCGTCTACAATACAGGGAAAACCACCGTCTGCCGGTCGATAAGGTTAAGGGCCTTTTACCCCTTCCGCCTCGTCCGTGAATTAAGGACGGGACACCATCACGGCGACTTCGTTATAATCGCCGACAGCTCCCTGTTACTGGAAATGCGTTATGGACTACCAACTTAATCTCGACTGGCAGGATTTTCTGACCCACCACTGGCAAAAAAAACCGGTAATCATCAAAGGTGGTTTCCGCCATTTCATCGATCCGATTACCCCGGATGAATTAGCCGGGCTCGCCATGGAAAACGAGGTGGACAGCCGACTGGTAAGCCATCAGGACGGCCGCTGGGATGTCAGCCACGGTCCATTCGAAAGCTACGATCATCTGGGAGAAAGCAACTGGTCTTTGCTGGTGCAGGCGGTCGACCACTGGCATGAACCTTCCGCCGCGCTGATGCGCCCTTTCCGTCAGTTGCCCGACTGGCGCATTGACGACCTGATGATTTCCTTCTCGGTGCCGGGCGGCGGCGTCGGTCCGCATCTGGATCAGTACGACGTGTTTATCATTCAGGGCACCGGCCGCCGTCGCTGGCGCGTGGGCGACAAAGTGCCGATGAAGCAGCACTGCCCGCATCCTGACCTGTTGCAGGTCGCCCCATTCGACGCCATTATCGATGAGGAACTGGAACCCGGCGACATTCTCTATATTCCGCCCAGTTTCCCGCATGAAGGCTATTCGCTGGAAAACTCGCTCAACTACTCGGTAGGCTTCCGCGCGCCCAGTTCCCGTGAGTTGGTCAGCGGTTTTGCCGACTACGTGCTGTCTCGTGAACTGGGCGGACAGCGCTACAGCGACCCGGACATTCCCGCGCGTCCACACCCGGCGGACATCCTGCCGCAGGAGCTGGATAAACTACAGCACATGATGCTGGATCTGGTGCAGCATAAAGACGCGTTCCGCCAGTGGTTCGGCGAATTTGTCTCCCAGTCGCGTCATGAACTGGATCTGGCGCCGCCGGAGCCGCCTTATCAGCCGGGCGAAATGTACGACCTGCTGCAACAGGGCGAAGCGTTGCGCCGTCTTGGCGGATTGCGGGTGGTGCGTATCGGCGAGGACTGCTTCGTCAACGGCGAGCATCTGGACAGCCGCCAGTCGCAAGCGATCGCCGTGCTGGCGCAGTACGACGTATTGGATGCCAAACGCCTTGGCGATGCGCTGGACGATCCCTCGTTCCTTGCCCAGTTGACCGCGTTGGTCAACAGCGGTTATTGGTATTTTGTTGACTGACGGTATTTTGTCGACTGATTAGCGACACCCGATCACCTAAAACACCAGAGACGCCATGCGGCGTCTCTTTTTTTTCCAAAACTTTGCCAAAACCTACAACCCGTCAGGCTTTAACCGACACACTCTTGCTGCTGGTGTGCCGGGTTTTGGCCCGTAACGCGGTCAGTTCGGCGATACGCATGATCACCGCCACTGCGCTTTCCATCCCTTCCAGCGTGACAAACTCGTGCTTGCCGTGAGCATTGTACCCGCCGGTAAACAGATTCGGGCACGGCAACCCCCGGAAGGAAAGCTGCGCACCATCGGTGCCGCCGCGAATCGGCTGCATCAGCGGCGTAATGTCGCAATCACGCATCGCCTGCTGCGCCAGCGCGATGATATGCGGGTACTGTTCCACCTGCTCGCGCATGTTGTAGTAGCTGTCGGTAATTGTGACCTCGATATAACAATCCGGGTGCAACCCTTTACCTACCGTTTCGGCAATCTCCAGCAGGGTTTTCTTGCGCCGTTCGAAACCGTCGCGCTCAAAATCCCGGATGCTGTAGTGCAGTTCGGCCCGCTCCACCGTCCCTTTCGCGCTGTGCAGATGATAGAACCCCTGATAACCTTCGGTCTGTTCCGGAACTTCATTAGCCGGCACCAGTTGGTGGAAACGCGTCGCCAGCGACAGCGCATTAACCATTACCCCTTTGGCCCAGCCAGGATGCACATTGTTGCCGACAATCTTCACCACCGCCGAGGCGGCATTGAAGTTTTCATACTCCAGTTCGCCCACGCCGCCGCCGTCCACCGTGTAAGCCCATTCGGCCCGGAACGCCTCAACATCGAAATGCTGCGCGCCCTTGCCCACTTCCTCATCCGGCGTAAAGGCGACGCGAATATCACCATGTGGGACCTGCCGTTTTTTCAGCCGCACCAGCGCGGTGATGATCTCCGCGATCCCCGCCTTATCATCGGCGCCCAACAGCGTTTTGCCGTCGGTCGTAATCAGCGTCTGCCCCAGCAGATGATGCAACACCGGGAACATCACCGGCGACAGCACCTCGTCGCCCACGCCCAGTGCGATATCACCGCCGCGGTAATTCTCCACAATCTGCGGGTTGACGTGCTTGCCGCTGAAATCCGGCGAGGTATCCATATGCGCGATAAACCCCACCGCCGGCACCGGCCAGGCCACATTACCCGGTAACGTTGCCATCACACAGCCGTGCTTGCTGAGGGACACCTGCTCAAACCCCAGCTCGGTCAATTCCTGTTGCAACGCCTGCGCCAGTTTTAATTGCCCTTCGGTACTCGGCACCTGCCGCACACCCGCTTTGGACTGGGTGTCAAACGCGACATAATTTAAAAAACGATCAAGTAATTTTTCCATCACCACCCCCTCCGATGGATTACGTGTTTCATTATGTAGAGGGTGTCAGCGTCAGATATTGCGTCAGGTCAGTTTTTATTGGTTTTCCCCCTGACGCCACCGCTCAGAACGCCCGTACGGCAGGGCGGATAACACGCCGGCATGCCGACCGCGCCCATCAGGCTCAGCAATTAATTAACAATTTATCAACACGAAGAGACTGGCGAAGCGAGTCGCCACAAGGCAAGGCAGGAATGGAACCCCCAGCCTAGCTGGGGGTTTTCTATAGACAATAGGGGCCGACGGCTTGACGCCCGCCGGCCTGCGAAGGTTACAACCACTCGTAATACTGACCCAGGCTTTTATCGCAGCCGCAGCAACTACCGCATTTGGGCGCGGCCTCGCCGCTGTGAAAGCGGATTTTGCCCTTCTGCACCCACACCGCCAGCATCCCTTCCACCACACCGGGATCGGCCTTAAAAGCGGTGCTAATGTCCTGCAGCGACACCTTTTTTCTTTCGCGGACAAAATCCCGCAATTCCAGTAGCGTCATCATGTTCTCCCCGGCGGGCGGCTGGCCCGCCCGACTGGTTACTTCGCTTCACCTACCGCCATACGCTGACGTTGCAAGCCATTACGGCGCAGCAGCATCACCGTGACGCACAGCATCGCCGCCACCCCCAGCAACGCGCACAGCGAGTACAACGGATGCTGGGCAAAACGCCCGATCTGATACACCACTACCGCGGTGCTATACCCGACCTGAATGGTCCACCCGGCGCAGAACAGCGTCCAGGCGGTTCCCACTTCACGCCAGATGGCCGACACCGCCGCCACGCAAGGGATGTACAACAACACCATCAGCAAATAGCTGAACGCGCCCAACCGGCCATCAAACATCTGACTAATCACGGTCAGCGAGGTCACGGAAAACTTGTTGTCTTTAGCGATGGTGTCGGTATCGGTCAAATCCCCGACGTTGATCCCCATCGGGTTAAGCAGCGCATCGCCCAGCTTGCCCAGGTTTTCCGGAATGGTCGCCAGCGCGTCGTGAATACCGCCGGTCAGGCTGAAGGTTTTTTCCTCCTTCGCGCCGCCGCTCTGCGAGGCCGCCATCGCGCCATACAACGAATCCAGCGTACCGACCACCGCCTCTTTGGCGAAGATTCCGGTGAATACTCCCACCGCCGCCGGCCAGTTCTCCTCCCGAATCCCCATCGGTTTGAATACCGGCACGATGGCTTGCCCGACGGCCGACAGCACCGATTTCTGGGTATTCTGGTTGCCGAAGGAACCATCCGTCCCCATCGAGTTAAGGAAACCCAACACCGTCACCACCACCACAATCAGCCGCCCGGCGCGTAGCAGGAACCCTTTCAGACGCTCCCAGGTACGGATCAGCACGCTGCGCAGACTGGGCAGATGGTAAGGGGGAATCTCCATGACAAACGCGGAAGCATCACCTTTCAGCGCGGTGTTTTTCAGCAGAAATCCGGTGGCGATAGCGGCGGCGATCCCGACCAGATACAACCCGAACACCAGATTCTGTCCGCCTTCGACAAACAACGCCGAGGCAAACAGCACGTATACCGGCAGCCGCGCGCCGCAGGACATAAACGGCGCCATCATCACCGTGACCACGCGGTCGCTGTGACGCTCCATGGTGCGGGTCGCCATCACGGCGGGCACGTTACAGCCAAAGCCGACAATCAGCGGCACAAACGCCTTACCCGGCAAACCGATGCTGCGCATAAACCGGTCCATCACAAACGCCGCCCGCGCCATATAACCGGAGTCTTCCAGCCAGGACAGGAACAGATACAGACAGCCGATCACCGGAATAAAGGTGGACACGGTCTGAATGCCGCCGCCCACGCCATCCGCCAGCAAGGTTTTCAGCCATTCAGGGGTGTGCAACGCCAGCAGCAGTTCGCCGAACCCCTCCACCAGCAACGCACCGAACAGCTTGTCGAAGAAATCGATAAACGCGCTGCCGACATTGATGGTGAACACAAACATCAGGTACATCACCAGCAGGAAGATCGGAATACCAAAAAAACGGTGCAGCACGACGCGGTCGATCTTGTCGGTCAGAGTCGCGGAGACTTCGCCGCGCCGGGTAATCACCTCGCGGGCCACCGCCCCCACAAACTGATAACGCGCGTCCGCCAGGAAGATATCCAGTTCATCTTCGTATTCCGCCACCAGCCGGGTCACCTGCGCATCGGCAAACGCCAATGCGTCAGCCGTCACCCGGTTACGCACGGTAACATCGCCTTCCAGCAACTGAATCGCCAGCCAATGCGGATTGCGAATGGCGGGCTGCCCCTGCAACCGTTCCGCAATCGCCTGCGCAGCCTGGCTCAGCGGCGCATCGTAAGGAATCGACACCGGCGGAATCACCGGCTGCGCCAGTGCTGCCTGACACACCTCGTGCAGCATCTCGATGCCTTTTTTCTGGCTGGCGGTAATCGGGATGACCGGACATCCCAATCGCTGCTGCAGACCGGCGATATCAATATCCAGTTTGCGGGCGGTGGCGATATCCATCATGTTGACGGCCACCACCATCGGCACCTGCATATCCAGCAACTGTGCAGTGAGGTACAGATTACGTTCCAGGTTGGAGGCATCGACGATATTCAGCACCAGATTGGCTTCACCGGACAGAATGTAATCGCGCGCCACCCGCTCATCTTCCGAACTCTCGGAAGAGGGGTTCAGCGAGTAAACCCCCGGCAGATCCACCAGCGTCACCTGTTGCTGCTGATAACGGTAGCTGCCGACCTTCTTTTCCACCGTCACGCCCGGCCAGTTGCCGACAGTTTGCTTACCGCCGGTCAGGACGTTGAATAACGTCGTTTTGCCACAGTTCGGGTTGCCCACCACGCAAATTACGGGTTGCGTACTCATAAAAAATCCTTACCTGCCCGGATTAACATTTTTCCAGAATCAAAATCTGCGCTTCGCCTTTGCGCACGCTGATCGCCGCGCCACGCAGGCGCAGCTCAATCGGGTCGCCCAACGGCGCCACGCGCGACACCGAAAACTCCACCCCCGGCGTGACCCCCAGCGCCAACAGACGCTTGCGGTAATCCGCCGATCCTTTCTGAAACCCCAGCACACGCCACTGTGTGCCCACCGCCAATGCTTCCAGTGTCATCGCTGTGTTGACCTCATACCTATTGTTGCGTCTGTTGCGTCAGAGTAACGACCGTTGTCGTGAACCCGTAGTTATCAAATGATGGTCATAAACCTGTGGTTATAAACCGATAGTTAGGCTGATTATTGCTGCGGCGACACCCACACCTGCTTGCCCATCTCCCAGTTGATCGCCACCCGGCTGTCGCCGGAGGCCAGCATCAACGGCTGATTGGCGTCGCGCTGAATCACGCGCACCTGCCCGCCGACGCGGATGCCAAGCTCGGTCAGCCGCTGCTGGTATTCGCCTGTCGAACGAATTCGCGCCACCACGGCATTCACGTTAAGGGGGAGATCAAGCAGCGTTTGAAGACTCAGGGCCATACGACAATCCTTCACTGACAGTGTGCGGCATCCCGCCAACCCACTGGCGGTAATCCATCAAAGCAAGTAATAACGATTATCAATCATATTCTTGTTGACAAGCCGCCCCTTGACGCACGTCAAGGGAGGTGAAGATTGGGGGAGTGGTGGTAAGGTATGGGGTTTATGTGTGAAGCCACAGTAAGGAAAATTATGCTATCGGTTACGTCCCTGACGGTAGCAGAGCAAGGACAAATCGCCGCCACAGTTCATGCTGAAGGGCCGTTGGCTGAGAGACTGGATTCAGTTGAGATTATTATCATGAGCAAAAAAAACACAGATATCAGTAAGTTTTTAAGTTACATATTACGCCATGAACCTGAAGTCATAGGTTTATCTTTGGACAAAGAAGGGTGGGCTATTATAAGCGATCTTATCCTTTGCGCCGTTAAAGAAGGCTATACACTCGATAATAGTCTTATTCATAGTATCGTGGATAATAGTGATAAAAAACGCTTTACGATTTCAGATGATGGATTACGTATCCGGGCAGCTCAAGGGCATTCATCGCAACAGGTAAATATAACGTATGAAGAAAAAATCCCTCCCGAGTTTTTATATCATGGAACTGCAACACGATTCCTAATATCAATTCGCGCTCAGGGATTACATGCAAAAGATCGACAATATGTCCATCTATCTGCCGATAAAGAGACAGCAATTCAAGTTGGAAGTCGGCATGGAAAACCGATTGCACTAAAAATAAAAGCCCTGACTATGTATGAACAGGGCTTTAAGTTTTATCAAGCAGACAATGCCGTCTGGCTAACTGATTCTGCTCCCCATCAATACATTGATGAATAACTATTCATTATCATCTGCCCGTTCAGCTTTATAACGGGCAGATTCCAGATGAGCTATTTTCAACCATTCAGAAAAATTATCTGTGTAACCTCTGTTTTCCCAACCAGCGGCGGCAAAGGCATGAACATAGTATATCTTTGGATTACCAGATGTATCCTCGCCGTCAAAACAAACAATATCATCTGAGTAATTAATTTTGGCAAAAGGCACTAGCTTCCTATTAGGATATTTCGCCTTAACCTCATGCATCCAAAACACTGAAGACTCTTTAAATTCACAGATGAATGACCACGGTTCTATATCAGGAATAACATCTAAAGACATTATCTCCAGATAAAGATCCGGATATTTAAATCCATCAGGAAGATCATCTTTTTTATATAAATAGCTATTCATTCCTTACTTCCCTTTTCCAGTTACTCTAGGTACATCATAAGAACCATAGGGATTCTTATCACCAAATCCTCCTGACTGTTTATTAATTCTTCCAGTTATTGCTTCCCCCCAAGTTTGGGGAATGAAATCACGTTTTCTATCCGAAAAGCGTTCAATCTCTGAAGATGTTAACTTATCATCATAGCTTCTAACATTTGCTTCAACTCTAATCCCCGCATCTCTGGCAGCGCTGATCCGAGTATTATCCATACTTGTCATATTACCATCAGGCATTTTCACAACATCAACCGGATCCCCCTTCCAGCCATCTTTTCTCATGCTGGAAACAAGATCATCATAAGTGTATTTCACACCTGTACCTCGATCTGTTTTATTATTTGAAACTGTATTTTGTGAAAAGCGAATTTCGTTAGCATCAAAACTTGAGAGTGAACTATTGCCTGGTTTCGCAGTAGAGCCTTTATTCACTGCTGATTCTATCTGCATCCCTTTCATACCAACCAAAGCAATTGCGATCGCCTGCAACTGCATCGCCGTATCATACTGCGACGCCACTTCATCCCAGCCTTTTCCGGTTGATTTGGCTATGGCGGTAATGGCTGCATCGCGTGTGATGCTGCCTTCATCCAGCCCTTTCAGGATGGCGCTTGCATTAGCCGCGTCCTGCGGGTACAGGTCTTTGTAGATCAGACGGTAGCTCGCCGCACTCTCGCCATAACTATTCAGCGCCTGCTGCGCCTTTGCCACCAGTGCCGAGCAGGCCCCGCCTGATTTGTTGCCCTGCGTACAGATATCGTGGATAGCCTGATCGCGATCTTTGTCCAGCTTGCGGGTATCCGCCAGCTCTTTGGCTTCGTCCGCCGTCAGTGTTCCGGCTTTCTCCTTACGCTCCAGATCGGCCTTCGTCTGAGCTTCTGTGGCGCTGAGATAGTTATTCTCCACCGCATTACGCCCGGCCTGCGCACCTGTCGCCGCACCGGTGGTGTTACCCGACGCAATCCCCGATGCCAGACCGGCCGCCAGCGAAGCCAGCGCGCTTACCGACTGTTTTTCCGCTTCAGTCAGGTCGCTGGTGTCCCGCCCTGAGTACAGCTCCTTCATGATCAGCAGCCGCGCCGTCAGTTCGCCGCCTGCTGCGCCCACTGCGCCCGCCACCGCATCCTTGCCGGACAGTTGCGCCACCACCGCGCCCATCAGCGCATGCCCCATCGCGTTGGCCGCGATGTCCGATGCCGTGGCTTTACTCTCGTCCGCCGGCATCGTCACGCCTTTCACCAGCTGCGCCAGATACGGCGCCGACGCCCCGGCCAGCGCCTGCTGCAGGTTACCGCCGCCCGCACCGCGCGGATTTCGCCTTCGGTACGGACAAT
>NZ_CM001976.1:2587496-2590505 GCF_000406145.1 Dickeya dadantii NCPPB 898
TCACTGCTTGCCCGATTAATCAGCTTAGAGACTTCAGCAAGTTCCCCTTTCTTCAGCGCTGCCTCAGCCGCTTTGATGGCTTTGCCCGCCGCATCCCCTGCGCCCGGTATCAACCCTACCGCGGCGGCAAGATAATCCAGCGCACTCTGCGCTTCCGCAACGCTCTTGATATCACCTATCACCGGCACAAAATCTGCACCGGCTGCAAGGGTTTCTTTCAGTGCTTCACGCCGCTCGTCGTACATCTTCACCGAGCAGGCTTCCGCGCTTAATCCGGCACAGTTTTCCTTCTTGTAGCGTTCGTTCTCCGCCTCAACATACTCACCGGCCTTCTGCTCCAGCGTCTTGCCTTCAGACTGCGCCTGCGCAATATCCCCCAGCGAGTTATTCTCCACCGCATTACGCCCGGCCTGCGCACCTGTCGCCGCACCGGTGGTGTTACCCGACGCAATCCCCGATGCCAGACCGGCCGCCAGCGAAGCCAGCGCGCTTACCGACTGTTTTTCCGCTTCAGTCAGGTCGCTGGTGTCCCGCCCTGAGTACAGCTCCTTCATGATCAGCAGCCGCGCCGTCAGTTCGCCGCCTGCTGCGCCCACTGCGCCCGCCACCGCATCCTTGCCGGACAGTTGCGCCACCACCGCGCCCATCAGCGCATGCCCCATCGCGTTGGCCGCGATGTCCGATGCCGTGGCTTTACTCTCGTCCGCCGGCATCGTCACGCCTTTCACCAGCTGCGCCAGATACGGCGCCGACGCCCCGGCCAGCGCCTGCTGCAGGTTACCGCCGCCCGCCAGCGCCTGAATCGCCGCCGTCGCCGCCTGTGTCGCCCGCTGCAGATCGCTGCCCGTGCCGTAAGACTGCATCACCGCCTTGTAAGCCGGCGTTTCCGTCAGGTCTTTCTTGTATTTATCCCAGTCTTTTTCGGATGCGTTATCCGCCGGCCGTTTCACATCGCCTTTGGCTTCCGCCGCCCGCACCGCGCGGATTTCGCCTTCGGTACGGATAACGTCCATCACCTGCGCGCCCAGCTCACCCACCATCTGCGCCGTCTGCAGGCGTTTCTGCTCTTTCTCCTTGTCAAAGATCGGGCTCAGCGCATTATTGGCGTGCTCCACATCCCGGCTCAGGCCGGCAATATCCTGCTGCTGACCGGCCTGATTACGGATAATCAGCGCCCCGTCGCTCACCGCCGCGTAGGTGGTGCTGCCGGCATTGCCGCCACGTCCCATCGACATCAGTGCCGAAGGCGCGGTCAGCGCGGCCGATTTCAGCATATCCGACATACTCAGCGACGGACTGGCGCTCAGCCCGATACCGCTGTGCGACACCGAAAATTCGGCTCGGTTGTCGATATTGCTGAAGCCCAGCGTTCCGGTATCCAGCCGGTTTTTATCCGCGGCGGCGGTCGAGCCGATCACCGCGCCGTCCAACTGCGTGTGGTTGCCGACGCTGATGTCGTAACCGCCTTTGCCAGCAAACAGCCCGGTTTGCTGCTGCACGCTGTCAAAACTGCTGTGCATTTTGTCCTGACTGGCGCTGAGGTAGCCGCTGCCGGTCATACTGCCAAAGGTAAAGCTACCGCCCGCCGACACGCTGGTCTGCTTCGAGTCATAACGGTTGCTGTCCTGCTGGCTTTTCAGCAGCAGGTCGCCGCCTACGTTTGCCACAATGCGCTCGCCGCTGACCTGCGCCCCGGTCAGGCGCGTGTCGCCGCCGCTGGTCAGGGCAATCTGCTGCCCGGCATCCACCGTAGTCTCCGACCAGCTATTGCCGTTGCCGAGTTCACGGCCTTTGGCCGCGTTGACGTTGGCGAATACGCTGAATCCGGCGCCGCTATTGCTCAGGCCGAAACTGACGCCGATATTCCCGCCGCGGCTGCTGTTGCTGCCGGTCATCGACTCGGTGTTGCGTGCCGACAGCAGATTAATCGCCCGGGACGCATTCAGCTCCACATTGTTGGCCGCTTTCAGTTGGCTGCCGACGGCGGTGATATCGCCCTGACGCGCCACCACGCTAATATCATGGCCCGCATTTAGCGTCGAGGCAAAACTCTGCGACTGTTCGCTGGTCTGGCTGCTGCTGGATCGCTGCGCCCCCAGCGACACGCTGATGCCGACAAACGACGATGCCCCCTGATTGTTGGTATCAATCTGGGTGCCCTGATAGGCCTGATACCCCGACAGCACCGCCTTCATCCCCTGCAGCGCCTGCAGACGACTGTCGCTCTGCTCCCGCACCGCCTGAACCGTCTGCACCGCACTGTTCAGCGCCGATCCCACCACACCCGATAGCGTTACCGTCAATCCGGCGGTTTTTTGCTCCATCTGGCGCGACTGTTTACGGGTATCGTAGCCCGGATCAATCGTCACGCTGTTGCCCGTCACCTGGATGTCCCGGGCAGCAATCACATCGGTGGCCGCCATCGACACCGCCTGCCCGGCATTCAGGCGCACCGACCCACTGGTGCTGCCCAATGTACTGACGCTCTGGCTCTGGGTGGTCGCCCGGCCGACTCCAGCGTCTGACTCATCGACGTGCTGCCGATGGTAAACCCGATGCCGCCCCCGCTGAACACCCCGCTCTTCTTGCGGCTCTGCTCCTCGTAGTTACGGTAGGTTTCCACGCTCGCCGCGGTGGTGATGTCATGCCCCGCCGTCAGCGTCACCTCCCCGTCCGCCGCCACCGCCGAGCCCTGCACCCCGATGTCGTGCCCCGCCGTCAGCGCCACGCTGCCCGCCGACAGCAGCGTCCCTTTCTCCGTCGTCTGCTGCGTCTCCCGCAGCGTGTGCGTGGTGGTCTTCGACAGGAAGCCCTTCTTCACCGTCGTTTCTTCAAAAAAATCATGCCGGCTTTCCGTCGCCGACAGCAGGCTCAGGTCGCGCCCCGCCTGCGCCGTCAGCGCGCCACGCGTCTCCGCCTGCGCCCCCTGCAGCGTCAGGTCCTGACCCGCCCGCAGGCTCAGCCCCTCGCCCGCGTTCAGCACCGTCCCCTGCTGCGTCACCGTCTGCT
>NZ_CM001976.1:2590605-2592768 GCF_000406145.1 Dickeya dadantii NCPPB 898
TGATGTCATGCCCCGCCGTCAGCGTCACCTCCCCGTCCGCCGCCACCGCCGAGCCCTGCACCCCGATGTCGTGCCCCGCCGTCAGCGCCACGCTGCCCGCCGACAGCAGCGTCCCTTTCTCCGTCGTCTGCTGCGTCTCCCGCAGCGTGTGCGTGGTGGTCTTCGACAGGAAGCCCTTCTTCACCGTCGTTTCTTCAAAAAAATCATGCCGGCTTTCCGTCGCCGACAGCAGGCTCAGGTCGCGCCCCGCCTGCGCCGTCAGCGCGCCACGCGTCTCCGCCTGCGCCCCCTGCAGCGTCAGGTCCTGACCCGCCCGCAGGCTCAGCCCCTCGCCCGCGTTCAGCACCGTCCCCTGCTGCGTCACCGTCTGCTGCCAGTCCTGATGACGATTCCACGCGTTCGAGCTGAACTGCTCCTCACCGGCCGACAGCAGGCTCAGGTCACGACCCGCCGACCAGCCCCACGCGTCCCCGCCGCGCTCAGCTGCGCCGCCGTGCCGCTCAGGTCGCGCCCGGCGCTCAGGCTCAGGTCGCCCCCGCCTGGCCACCGTCGCTCTGCACCAGCCCCTGACGGCGCCGCTCGGTGGTGGCCCCGCCATCCTGACGTACCGTGTCCGTCATCGTGCTCAGCGCCGTCAGCCGGATGTCGTTGCCCGCCGCCAGACTGCAGCGGCCCGCCCGCGTTCAGCTGCGCCCCGTTCAGCGCGATATCGTGACCCGCCTGCAGCGTCAGCCCGCCCTGTGCGCTGATTAAGCCCGCCTGCCCGATATCGGTGCGCGTCAGCGACCCGCGGCCCCGCCCGTCCCGCGCCGCCGTCTGCCACTGGTCTGTCGTCGTGGTGTTGACGATATCCCCGCCGACGCTCGCCAGCGTCACCGTATTGCCCTGTATCGTCGCGCTGCTGTTGGTCAGGTTGCCCAGCGCCACCAGATTCAGCCCGCCGCCCGCGTTCAGCAGCCCGCCCTCACTGTTGGTCAGGTTACCCCCGCTGGCGACAGCAAGGGCGTCCTGCGCCGTCACCGTGCTGCCGCGGTTGTCGATATCCCCGCCCGCGCTCAGGCTGACACTGTTCGCCACGATGCGGCTGCCCTGCAGGTTGGTTTTATCCGCCTGCGCCAGGTACAGCTTCGGCGCCAGCACCGTCTGCCCGCCCACCGTGATGTTCTCCCACCACACCAGGCTGTGGCTCAGCCCCGCCACCTGCTCCGGCGTCAGGCTCACCCCCAGTTGCAGGTTCAGCCGGCTTTTCTCCGCCGCCGCGTTGTCCATCAGCTGCTGCATCTGCGCCAGCTCCGACCCCACCCCGTTCAGGTAGCGCTGCCCGGTCTGGCTCAGTACCGCGTTGCTGATGTAGCGGGTGTCAAACGCCGCGTCCCCCAGAAAGCGGTAGTCGTGCTCGGCGTCCAGATTCAGTTTGCCCAGCAGGTAGGACGACCCCAGCACCTGCGTCGGGTCGGTCAGCGTCGGGCTGCGCTCCACCGGCGCCGTGGTGCCCGGCGTCTGCCCCAGCAGCCCGCGCAGGTCGCCGAACAGGGCGTTGTCCACCTGACCGAGCCGGCTCAGCGTGGGGTTGGTGCGTATCAGGTAGCGGCTGTCGCCGGCGGTATCCGCCACAAACAGCCCGTTCTGGCTGGTCGGCAGCGGGTAGTCGGTCAGCGACGGGCTGCCCGGCTGCTGCAGCCCCTGAGCCAGCGCCGCCTGCAGGTCGCTCAGGGAGCGCGCGCCCGGGGCGACCGGCGTCAGACTGGCTCCGGCCACCGGTGCGCCGCCGGCGGTGCCCGGCCCGGCAGGGATACCCACCGGGTTGAGCGCGCTGCCGGAGGAGGTACTGTTATCGCGGGTGACCGCACTGTAGCCGGCGTTCAGGCGGCCCGCCTGACCGGCCAGCGCCACGCCTGCACCGGCGCCCGACAACGTACTGCCGCTGACGTTACCGGCAGTGCCGCCGTTCAGCCCGCGGTCGGCCTGTGCGCCCACCGGGTTTAACGCGCTCACCCCGCTCAGCGTCGGGGTGGCCATCGCCGGCATAACGCCGCCGCTGCCCGGCTGCAGACTGGTGTTGCTGATGTTCTGGGAGAAATTGGCGGTTATCGCGCCGCCGGCCTGGATAGTGGCGGTGTAGGTTTGGCCTGGGGTGTATTACTATCAGCATCACCTTCAAGA
>NZ_CM001976.1:2592868-2595015 GCF_000406145.1 Dickeya dadantii NCPPB 898
CCCAAATCCCCGTCGTTAAACCATTCAACCGGGATTTGCGCCGTGGTCCCGCCCGCCCATGAGGGCATGTCCGCCGTCGTGCTGCCGCTCTCGGTCACCACCAGCCCCTCCCGCTGGTTGGTCAGCGTCCCGGTACTGATGTGGATATCCCCCCGCTGCGTCTCTATCGTCCCCGAACTGTTCAGCACGCTGTCGCCGGCATTCCCCGCCGCGTCACGCTGTATCCACAGGCTGCCCCCCGCCAGAATGTTCCCGAACCGGTTCACCAGCGCCGACGACAGCAGCCGCAGGTCGCCCCCGCCGTACAGCAGGCTGCCGTTCTCTATCATCCCGCCCGCCTGCACCAGCAGGTCGCCCGCCGTCCCCACAAAGCCCCGGTTGACGATATTGCCAGTCGCCCGCAGGCTCAGCGGCCCGCCCCCCTGGATACTGCCGCTTTCCGTCTGGCTGATAGCCGCCGCCGACAGCAGGCTGTTGCCGCCGCCCGCCACGATGCGACCCTGCTGCGTCAGCGTGCCGCTGCTCGTCACCGTCACCCCGTTGCCCTGCAGCGTCCCCGCCTGCACCAGGTCGCCCGTCACGGCCAGCGTCAGCTCGGCCCCCCGCCGCCAGCGTGCGGGTGAAGGTGAACGGGGTGCCGATGTCCGCCCGCAGGTCGCCCAGCGCCGCCAGCTGCCCCTCCTGCGTCAGCTGCCCGGTGCGCAGCTGCAGCCCGCCCGCGCTGTACAGCCGCGCCCCGTCCCCGTTGGTCAGGCTCGCCGCCTGCACCGCCAGCCGCGTCAGCCCCAGCAGCGTGCCCCGGTTCTCCAGCGCCCCGTCGGTGGTGATGTCCAGCTGCCCCGCCTGCACCGTCCCCCGGTTGGTCCACTGCGGCAGGTGCAGCGTCAGCCCGTTCTGCGCCTGCAGCGTGCCGCCGTTGTCCAGCTGCGCGGTGGTCAGCGTCAGGTCCTGCCCCTGTACCCACCCCGCGTTGGTCAGTTGTGTCGCGCCCAGCGCCAGCTGTCCGCCCGACAGCAGCTGCCCGCCGCCCTGGTTGTCCAGCAGGGTGCCGCCCTGCACCGTCAGCCCGCTGCGCCCCTGTATCTGCCCGGCATTGCTGACTGACGCCGCGCTCAGCGACGTCGCCCCGCCGAGCAGCGTCGCCCCGGCGGTGTTCTCCAGTTGCTCATCCAGCGTGGCCGTCAGCTGCCCGCTGCCGGTGATGCTGCCCTGATTGCGCAGCCTCGTGGCACGCAGCGTCACGTCCCGCGCCTGCCACTGGCCGGCCTGGTCTATCGTCGCCGCGCTCAGGCTGAACGCGCCGTTGCCCCCCACCTGGCTGCCCGCCTCGCCCACATACGCGCCCGTCAGCTGGATGTTGCCGTCGTCCAGCCCCAGCAGCGTGCCCGGGTTGCGCAACGTGTCCGCCGTCAGCGTCAGCCGGTCCGACTGCCACCGCCCCCGGTTCACCAGCGTGCCGGTGGTCAGGCTGCCGGTACCGCCGCTCAGCAGCTGGCCGCCGCCCTGGTTGGTGACAGTGTCACTGAACCGCGCCTCAAAACCGCCCAGCGCGGTCAGCGTGCCGCCGTTGTCAAACCGCTGCCCGCGCAGCGTCGCCAGACCCCGGGTGGTCAGTTGCCCGCTGTTGGTCAGGCTGGCCGCGTCAACAGTCAGACTGTCCAGCCCGGTTATCTGCCCCCGGCTGGTCAGCGAGGCGCCGCGAAAGCGCAGGTCGCCCGCCTGCCACAGCCCGGCGTTGTCGGCGTTATCGATGGCCAGCGTCGCCGTGCCGCCGCTCAGCAGCTGGCTGCCGTCGGTGCCGGTATAGCGCGACACCCCGTTCAGCGTCAGCGCCGACGTGCCCTGCACCCGCCCGCCGTTGTCCACCGCGTCCGCCGTCAGCGTCAGCCGGTCCGCCTGCACGCTGCCCGCGTTATCCAGCGTCGCCGCCGTCACGCCGGCCGTGCCGTTGCCCAGCAGCGAGCCGGTCGCCCGGTTGGTCAGCCGCCCCCGGCTGGTCACATCCAGCTGCGACAGCCCCACCAGCCGCCCGTCCGTTGGTCAGCGTGCCGGTGGTAAGCGCCAGCCGGTCGCCGCCGATATCCCCCTGCTGCGTCACCGTGTCCGCCGTCAGCGTCACCGCCCCGCTGCCCAGCACCTGACTGCCC
>NZ_CM001976.1:2595115-2706378 GCF_000406145.1 Dickeya dadantii NCPPB 898
TGCCCCGGTGTCCAGCGCCAGCGCCGGCGACGGCCCCTCGCCCGTCTGCGCCGTCACCCGCCCGGCCGCGTCCACCCGGTTCGCCCCCAGCACCACCCGCGCGTCCCGCGCGCTCAGCCCCGCCTGCAGGCTCGCCGTGCGCGCTATCAGCGCAAAGTAGTCGCTCCCGCTCGCGTCCAGTCCCGCCCCGTCTATCAGGATGTCCCCGCCGCGCACGTCCAGCCCGTCAAGCCGCCCCGCCGCGTCAAACCGCGGGGTGCCGGTGGTCAGGGTAAGGCGCGGGGTGTTGAGAAAGCCGCAGCCGCTGCAGGTGATGCCGTACGGGTTCGCCACCACCACGTTCGCCGACTGACCCGCCACCTCCAGGTAGCCCGCCAGCCGGCTGCGGTTCGGCGACACCACCTCGTTGAGGATGGCCGAGGCGGCGCGCCCGTTCAGGTTGGGGTTGTTCTGCAGCAGCCCGCCCAGCTGGCTCGGGGTCAGTTGCGCGGTGCCGTTGTTGAGGATAAGGCCGCGGTTGTCGACGTTGAAGTCGTGGTAGCGGTTGTGCGACAGCCCCGCGGCGTCCGGCGTGGCGATGTTCACCACCGGCACCCCGTTGCCCGCCGCCTCCAGCGCCGTGTTCCCCGACGCCACCGTCACCCCCGCCGCCCATGCCGGCAGCAGCGGCTGCAGCCCCGTCAGCCACACCAGCCCCCACGCCATCACCCGCTGCGACGTCTTCACCTTCACCGCTTTCATCCCTGAACTCCTGCTGCATGAAAAACTCAATACCATGAAAGCATTGAAAAAATGTTGATTTATTACATGTGTTAGAACGACAAACCCACCCGATAACCCACCACCACGGTGTCGGGCTGTAACCATGCCGGATAGGAAATCGGCCACCCCACCGTTACCTGCTGGCTCAGCCAGCGGCTGGCAACGGTTACGCCGACGGCGCCGCCCCATAATGAGGCCGCCGTCGAGTCATCCTGTTTATGGTTATAAAGATGACCGCCATCGACCGCCGCCATGAAGGTGACGTTGCCCAGCACCGGCAGTTGCCATGCCTGCCAGTTCAATTCGTTACGCCAGTAGGCGCCCCGGTTGCCGGAGGTGTACTGCTCGCGGAATCCGCGCACGGAGGATTCCCCGCCCAGCGTCATCTGCTCGCTGCCGTAAAGCGCGCGGGCCGAGTACTGGCCGTACAGGCTGCCGAGGTAAGTAATGCTGTCGGTAAGGGGGTAGTAATAGCTGGCCGACAGCGTCCATTTGTTGAACTCGGCTCGCGGTTCGTCCGCGCTTTTATCGGTGTCGGTTTCCGCGCCAAGCCAACGCACGCCGCGGTTGTAAGTCGGGTTGAAGGTCGCCAGCCCGCCCCACAGTTTCTGACTGTGGTTGACGCCGAGCGACACGCTGCTCAGCTTGCGGCTGCTGGACGGCAATAGCGTCCCGTTGAGGTAGTTATTGCCGGTGCGCTGGCTGAGTGTTCCGGCGATGGCGGTTTTCATGGTGCCGTTGCGGAACACCACGCGGGACAGCGATAGCCGATGGGTATCGCTGTCGCCGGTGGAATGCCAGGGAAAATCGCGGCTGATGAACGTATTGCGATAACGGCTTTGGGAGTAGCTGTAACCCAGGTTCCAGTAACCATACGGCATAGAGAAACCGGCCTGCAGGCTTTCCGCATCGTGGCTGGTGGCAAAACGGCTACTGTGGCCGGCGCTGATAAACCACTGGTCGGCCACGCCGAACAGGTTATCCAGCGCCAGACTGCCGTTGAGCTGCTGTTCGCCGGTGCTTTTTTGTCCGCTGTTATCGAAGGTGACGCCGCCGGTGAACGGCAGGTGCGCCTCGCGGGTCAGGTTCACCACCGAATACCCCGGCTGACTGCCCGGCAGAATCTCGATCGTGACCTGCTGAGACGGCATGCGGTTCATCTGCTCCATGCCTTGTTCAATATCGCGCAGGTTCAGGATCTCCCCTTCCCGCGCCGGAAACGCGGTGCGGGTCATCCGTTCCGTCTGGTTATTGATGGTGATCTTTTCCAGCCGCCCTTCCAGGATCTCCAGTTGCAGCACGCCGCCAGACAGATCCTGTTCGCTCAGAAACGCCCGGCTGGTGATGTAGCCGCGCTGGATGTACCAGTTGCTGACGTCATGCATCAACTGGTTGATCTGCTCAAGATTATTACAGCGATTAAGGTAGCTGGCGGTCAGCGCCGTCTGGTCGCGCTGGCCCAGCAACGTACTGTGATTAAAGCGGATTTCGCGCAGGGTAAAACAGGGGCCTTGCAGCGCATTGTCCGCTTTCAGCGGCGCCTGCACGATATTGTTTAATTGCTGTAATGCTTCCCGCTGCTGGCGAGATTGCTCAATCACTTCCGACTGGCGTTGCTGGGTTTCGTTTCGCTCCGCCGGGTTCAACGATGCGGAAAACGCAGAGGCGGTATAACCGATGAGGGAAAAACAGACGATCAGGCCAGTTTTCCTGCTACTGACAAACATCATGCACGTCCATGTAATAGAAACAGATGGTAAAAATTGCCGAAATAATAATGCGCATTCCTTTCAAAAACAATACAAAAACTTACAATTCAGCTGACAGTAAAAACGGGAATATTAAAATCAAGCAACTGATTTTAAATAACTAATTTAATTTCCTATAAAAAGAAAACCTAAAAAGCATCGCTAACGTCATGAGGTATGGCGGGAGAAAATGTAAAAATAAGGAAACTGAATTTTCATCAGATGTAACAACTGTTCGCTTTTTAAGCGAACCATTCTGTGAGATCTCTCCGCCACTGTCTCATTTGCAGAACTGATTATTTCGGGTAACAGCACCAGACGGAGAAAAATGATGACTAACCAACTCAAGATTGTCCGGCCGGATCACGCCACGGATACAACGCAAAAACTGCCTTATTTTGTCGGTATTTCCCGCGATACCGTCGGCGCCAAACACATCTCCATGAATATCGTGGTGATCCCCGCCGGGGCGGAGGCGGAACCGCACTACCACGTTGATTACGAAACCGCGATCTATCTGCTGAAGGGCCGGATCGAAACGCGTTACGGCACCGATTTATCACAGACCTGCCTTCATCTGGCCGGCGAGTTTCTTTATATTCCGCCCGGCGTGCCTCATCAGCCCCGCAACCTGAGCGATGAGGAGGACGCCATCGCGATTGTGGCGCGCAACGACGCCAATGAACGGGAAAATGTGCGTTTATACCAGGTGGTGGATGACAACGAATAAGGCGGGGCCAGGTTGCGCCGCTCGGCGCGTTTTTCAGCCCAAAACCCGGTTTCAGGAAACCACTCGGTTTCCCAACAGCGCCAGACTCCAAAAAGAAAAGAGACAGGCTGCCCTGTCTCTTTTTTCGTTTCCGATTTATCGGGCAACCGCCTCGGCGTATCAGGCGTGAGCCAGCTTACCCAGCGACATGTTGGCGATCTTGTCGCCGACTACCGCGGCATCGATACCCAACGATGCGCCGCCCGCTCCACGCAGGTTCAGGTTGGTGTTGCCGGTATCGCCCGCCACGGCGCTTTTGATCATGCCCAGCGCCTGACGGAATTTGTCCATGCTGGCGCCGGTCATGCCGTCATCATCCGGTTTGCTCAGCGCTTTGGCCCAGGATTTGTCGTCAGTTTTCGCTGAACTCCAGCCATCTTTCTGATACTGTGGTTTACCAAAAATTTCCGGATACTGATCCATAAACTGGCCGATCTCTTTCGCCAGGCCACGATCTTCTTTATCCACGAAATTACGGTTGTTGCCGTCGACATGGGTGCTGACATTGCTCAGCGCATTCAGCGCCGCATTCTGACCAACGCCCATACCGATGGCGTTACCCAGTTGGCTGAACGAGCCGGCGCCGCTCAGGCCCTGCAAACCGCCGGCACCCAGCGACAACGGCGAGAAACCGCCCATCGCCTGACCCAGGCCGTTGCCCAGAATCGACGACAGTGCGTCGTTCAGACCGCTGCCGAAGGCATTCATATTACCCTGGGTCATCTGGCTGGCATTCAGCAATGAATTAGCCAGTTGGTTGCTCTGGTTAGTCAGCTTGGTCACGGTGTCATGGCCCAGCAGATCGTCCAGCGCTTTATCAAACATTTTTGACAAGGCATCGCTGCCGGATTGCGGTTTGGAAAGCACGTTGCCTGCGCCTTGTGCGCCGCTACCAAAGGTATTGAGCGACGCACCAAGCTGGTTGCCTGCACCACGCGCCAAACCGGAACCCATCCCCTGCGACAGCGCGCCGCCAAACATCATCGACGTCAACGCAGAGGTCAGCTTATCGATGGTGCCGCTGAGTTTGTCCAGGCTGGAACCCAGGGATGACGTCGCGGAGTTCAGTCCCTTCAGACCCTGAGCACCCAGGCCCAGGCCGGAGACGCCCAAATCACCGCCGATGTGCGCTTTGATCGTAATTTGCATAATTTCGTTTCCTCATTCATGTCAGGTGTTCACAAAAGTATCTGCAACGGATGCCCGCTCCGATCCCGATGCGGGCATCATGATGGATACTGGTTAATGAGTGACGCCAGCGGTGAAACGGTTCCCTGCCGTCGCCGGTTCGCCGCAAAAAAAGCAACCGTTGTTACCCCAACGATCGAACCATGCCGACACCGGGTTGCGGGCGTACCGCCCGATCCGCTGAAACCGACGGCAGCGACAGACCCGCCAGCTCGAACAGGCGCTCCATCACTTGCGGGTAGGTATCGGGCGCCGGCGGTAACGGCCACCAGAGGATCAACACATCGCTGCCGTTCAGGCACAGGTGGCAACCATCGCACTCCGCCGCCTGTTGATGACGACGGCCGAGCACGCCACGTACCATGCCGGGATACTGTTGCCCCGGTTGAATCTGCAACATCAGTTCACGGCCGATATCGCCGTACTGAAACACCAGGTCGACGCCGGATTGCGGCGACCAGCGTGCCGCCTGGTGCCGGCTCATCGCCGCCATAAAGGCCGTAACGGTGTCGAAAACCTCGATGCCGTCCGTCATAGCACGCTCACCCGGGTAAAATCGGCGGCGCCGGGGCGCATGTCCGTCTGCCACCAGATCACCATCTGCCGGTTATCCGGCTCGGGGCGGCAACTGACCGAATCGCAGGCGCCCAGCGGCGCACGGGCGGCACAGGCGCTGAGCAGCAGCGAACCGCACAGCACCAGAAGTGTTTGATAACGCATGGCTTTTCTCCCTAAAGGCTATGATGGTAAATCGTCAGGGTTTAATCAGTGACGCGCGTGATGGCTGCGCGTTTTTGGCCGGTAACAGCGCCAGATACACCTCGGTGGATTCGCCGGGCGCCAGCGTGGTTTTCGGCCACGCGGCCACCGCCAGCGTGCGACTGCTGGCGCAGTTGGCTTCGTCAAAGCGCTGAGGGCGAGTACCGATGTTTTTCACCACCCCCACCGCCAGACTGAGGGTCAAATTGCTGTACCACTGATGCCGGTTGCTCTGATAACTCAGCGACGGCGACGTGCGGCAAAACTCCGACAGGCGCGCCCCACTGCCGTCGATGGTGAATCCGGCGGGCGTCTGGCCGCTGGCCAGCTCGCGCATGGCGCTCTCAACCACGCTGAACAGATCGGTTTTGCTGTTGCGCTGCGCCACGCGCCCCATGGCGTCGTTGAGCTGGCGACGGTTATCCGCCGACACGAATCGGGTGGGATCGTTCTGATCGCCAATCAGGTGCGGGGTAAGAATGAACAGCCGTTCGCGGCGAGACACTTCATGCTGGCGCGAGGTGAACAGTTTGCCGATCCAGGGAATATCGCCCAGCAGCGGCACGCGCTTATCACGATCGCCGCTCTCTTCCACGTGGAACCCACCCAGCACCAGCGCCCGATTTTCGCCGATCAACGCCTGCGTGCTGACGGTGCCGCGCTTCACGCCGGAGGCGGTGCCTTCGGTATTGGTTTCCACCTGACCGTCTTCAATGTCGATCACCAGTTGAATGCTGCTCAGGCTGCCGCGGCCGACCACGCGCGGCGTTACCTGCAGACTGGTGCCGGCGGTCACCGGCTGCACATTAGCCACCCGCTCACCGGTGGCGGTGATAAAGGCGGTGCGGCTGAAGTCGATCACCGCGGGCTGGTTTTCCAGCGTCAGCACCGACGGATTGGCGACAATCGACGCGGTACCTTCCCCTTCCAGCGCCTGAATATCGGCGAAGAAGCGTTTGAAATCGCTGACAAACAGCGTGCTGGAGCCAGACATCATGTTGGCGCCGCCGGTGACCGCGCCCAGCTTGCCCTGCCAGTTGGCCTCCAGCCGGGAGAGCGCGGTGCGATCGACATCCAGGATGATCGCATCGATATTGACCAGATTTTGCGGCACGTCGATCTTGTCGATCAGTTGCTGGTATTCATCCCGACGCTTTTCGTCGTCGCGGATCAGCAGCGCGTTATTACGCACATCCGCCGATACCTTGCCGTTAAGTTGATCTTTTTTACGGGCGGCGGCCGTCGCGCCACCGCTGGATCGTGTCGCCAACCGGGCCAGCATGGCGCGGGCATTGAGTTCAATCGCCTGACTGGCATCTTGCCCGCCGCCGCTGGCCGCCGCCATCGCGCCGTCGTTGCCCATGCCGCTGGCGGCGGCCGACGCGCCGGCAGGTGTGTTCCGGTTGCCATCCATCAATTCATTCAGAATGGTCGCCACGCCGGGGATCACCAGACGTTGATCGCGATACTGAATGGTGCGATCCGACACCGAGGCATAACGCAGCGGAAAAATCATCACTTTGCGGCGATCTTCCTTGGTTTCGCGTTGCTGGCTGAAGTTACGAATCAGGTTGACGTACTCCGCCGGGCCGGTGACCAGCACCACGCCCTCTTCCGGCAGTTCTCCCCAGCCAAAACGCGAATCCAGCAAGCCAATGCCGGTCAGCGCCTGTTTCATATCCGGCGCCGCATCCTGCGACACTTCAATGCGCACCGATGTCTGCTCATCCTGCGGGCTGACGTACAGCACATTGTTGTAGACGAACCACTGAAAACGGTGCTCCAGCGCCAGCCGGTCCAGAAACGCCACCGCATTGTCGGCGCGGATTTTGGCCTCGACGTTAATGTCCTGAATGTTGCCCAGCACCAGATCGACGCCGTGGCTATTGGCGAAATCCTGCAACACTGCCGACAGCGGCGTCTGCTCGGCGGAATAGGCATACGCGCCTTTGCTCCAGTCGGGCGGCGTCGCCGCGTGCGCGATGGGCAACATCCCCATCAGCACCAGCGACCAGCAGAACAGGCGGTAGAGGTTGAACAATAGTGCATACAGCGCGTTACGCATGCTGATCTCCTTGCAAAAAAGCCAGTGTTTTCAAATTCAGCGGCGGCGGCGATGCCGGTCTGGCCAACGGCACCAACAGGCTCTGCCAGACATCCCGCTGATTAACCAGCGCTTCCATTGAACGACACAGCCGAATCGGGTCATCCGGCTCGCGTCGCATCAGTAACCATAATTGCTCGTCGGCGGCGGACCAGCAGAGGGCGGCAGCGTCCATGCCCAGTCGCAGCACGGCGGCCGACGAATAGCGCAGCGCCTTGTGCAACAGCCGGTCATCCACCTTGACCGGCAGCGTGACGACGGCGGAGCAGCCCACACCGTCGTGATAACGGGTCAACACCACCGGGCTGCCGTCAATATGCAGCGTCAGCTGGCCCGCGGCGCTGTTGAGCCAGCGTTCGATGACCCCGATCAACTCAGTTGAAGTCATTGATGATGGCCTTTGCCAGACCATGCTTGACGCTCAGCATCTGCCCGGCGGCCCAGTTGGCGTTCGAGTAGTCCATACTGGCCTCATAAAAGGCATAGCTATCCGCCGCGCTGACCTCTCCCTCCGAGACGTTCAGTGCCATCTCGTCGAGCCGGGACTGCGCATCGACAAACGCACCGTCCAACCGGCGCTGAATAGGTGAAGATGAAGACATGATTACGTACCCCCGTTGGTTGAGCTGGTATGGTTGTTGAACAGATATGGTTGGCCTGCAGTTGTGTGGCCGGGGAGCGACGGCGGTTCCATTTGAGTGGGGGAAAGATGGGCGGAAAACGGTGGCGCCCGGAAGTGCAATACATGCGAATAAATAAGATGAAAACAGGCCGTACCTGACGGAACGGCCTGCTCGTTTAGCCTACGGTAGAGGCGCGTTAAAACGTCGTCTTACCATACTGATAGCGGTAAAAACGGCGGTATTCCGGTTTCTGCGGGTTATCCGACGCCAGCGTTTTCTGCAACGATTTACCGCCGATCAGGCCGGTGATGCCGTAGGACAGCAGGCTGGTCTGCTTGTCCAACTGGCTGATCAGGTCGGTTTTCGCGCCGGCGGCAAGCTGGTCGAGATAACCGTTTTCAATCTGGCTCAACAGACGGGCCGATTGTTCCCAGTTGGGGTCGAACGACACCAGCTGTTGCAAAAACGCGATCGGCGCCACGCCTTTGCCCTGATACAGCGCGGAGATTTCATCCTCTTTGCTGACCGGCGCCGAATGGCGGAAACCGGCCATCACCAGTTTGGCGCGTTTGGCCGGGCCGGCCTGTTTGCCCATCTGCTCGGTGATGAAGCGATACCAGCGGGAATCGAAGGCAAAACTGGAACGGGCGTCATAGCGAGCGCTGTACACCAGCGTGTCGAACACTTCCCGTCCGCCGAACCATTTGGTTTCCAGCTCGGCCAGAATCTGGGCGAGGGTTTTATCTTTGAGAATCGCATTAAACGCGTTGGTGTCCTTGTCGGAGTCCTGCTGCCCCTGCACCGGGTCCACCACCACCAGCCGGATGGTTTTTGCGTTGGCCCAGACGCCGGCGGCCTGATTCCGCACCGCCAGATGATACAACTCGGCCAGAAACTCGGTTAAGCCGACCGCGGCCCCGCGGCTATGCCCGCCGACCACCAGTTGGTACTCCTTCAGCGTTTTCAGGTAATCCACCAGCGGGAACAGGCTGTCCAGCGTCACCACGCCGGCGCGGTCGTCATAACCGTTGACCTGATCGTAGAGCACGCCCAGCGTTTCGCTCATATCCACAAAGCTGCCGCCCCAGCTGGCGCGTTTTGCCAGCGCCTGGGTTTTGGTCAGCATGGCGGCGGTGCCGATGCCGTCAATGGCGACCACGGCGCTGAAGCCGCTGATTTCGACGTTGGCGAGAAAATCCTGTTTGGTGGTGCCGGTGCCGCAGAACCAGATTAGTACTTTTTCCATGTCTAACTCCTTGGTTTTAAATCGATTAAGATCTGTGGTGTAGGCAATGTAGCGGGGCAAAGGCCGGCATGCTGAGTCAGAACAACGCGAATTCAGGCCGTAACGACGGCGAACAGGCCCGGACAAACACGCCAGAGAAAACAGGGAGGCCGGGAACGCTCGCGCCCGGATAAGCGGAATGAAGTCCATTGTCGACGGCACAGGGCCTGCGACACCGCGTCCATTGCGATAACGGTTCAGTGCAGCGCCAACCTTCCACAACAACCTCTTAGCTGACTGGCGGCGCTGAACGAGTGCAGACTACAGGATGGCGCTCGCCGGTTAACGTCGCGGAGGTTGTGTGGGCGCCCAGCGGGAAAATGCGGCCGAAAAAAGGGGGGATGATAAGCAGAGTGAACGGAGGAAAACACAGAACAGGCCCGGCTATAACGGCGATAGAAAAACCAGGAACGGCGACAGAAAAACCGGGCGGATCTGCGCCGGCGCAATACGGTGGGGTATCCGCCGGCTTACACTGGCGGACAGCGTGCCGGGCAATCAGGAGCAATTCCCGTGAAAAGCTATCTTGAAAATGACGAACTGAATGAAACCTACCCGGCGCATCCGTTTGCCTTGCGCTCGCAGGATGGGAACGCGACCCTGACCGGTCAGATCAACTATCCGCAGACGCCGGCGGGCGTGTATCCGCTGGTGGTGCTGGCGCCCGGCAGCGGCATGCACGACCGCCACTATCTGATCGGCGACAGCGGCACCCAGGCGGATTTTGTCTTTACCTGTCTGGCGCAGGACTTCCTGGCCGCCGGACTGGCGGTGCTGCGGTTCGATGGCCGCGGCGTCAAAGGCCACCTGCGCGATAAAACGCTGGATAACCCGGAATACCTGTTCAACCGCGAGCTGGCTTATCGGCGGTTGTTTATCGATGCCGCCGTCCGGCAGACGGTGACCCCGCAAAGCCAATACGACGATCTCTACACGCTCTGTCAGTATGCCGTCGGGCTGCCGCACATCGACCGGCATAACCTTATTCTGCTGGGCCATTCCGAAGGCGCTATTAATATCAGCCGCATGGTGGCGCATTACCCGGTCGCCGCCAAAGCCCTGATGCTGGTTTCACCGACCTTCTGCTCCATGAAGCAGTTGATGGAATGGCAGCTCATCCACCGCACCGTCGCCTGGCTTAAGGCGATTCCCCATACCGGCGACCGGCTCACGCTGGAGGATCTAAAAAACGGATTCGGCCACAGCCCACTGGCGTTCCTGCAACCTATCAGTAGCCTGCTGCCCTATAAGGGATACTGGGATGGGGTGGATTTCGACGGCATGACCGCCAGGCTGCAGGCCAGTTTCGAGCAGCAGCGCGACATCACCTTACGCCACGACGATCGGGAACCCTGGCCGGCCGACGCACCGTTCACCCAGTCATCCTATGCCTGGTGGAAACAGTGGTATCAGAATGAGACGCCGGAAATTGAGCATCTGGCACGCTGTCAAAGCCGGGTGCTCTGTTATTTCGGCATGATGGACACCCAGGTGAACGCCGCCGCCGAAGCGGCACGGTTCGAGCGCGTCAAACACCGCTTCCCGCATGTCGATATCACCCTGCTGCCGGACGTCGGGCATACTCTCGGCATCCACGGCCTGTTGGGGCCGATGACGACATCGTGCGCCGACCTGCTGGTACGAACGGCGCACGATATCGTGACGGCGCGCTGAAGGTCGGCGTTTAACCACAGCGCAGCCGGTCAAGCAAGGCATGGTCGGGGTAGCCATCCGCCGGCAGCCCTTGCTGCTGCTGGTAGGTGCGGATCGCCTGCGTGGTGCCGCGGCCAATGTTGCCGTCGATAGCGCCCTGATACAGCTGTTTTTCCTGTAGCAGAATTTGCAGCGCCTCGCGCTCTTTGCGAGTTAACGGCGTTTCCTGACGCGGCCAGGGCTTGAGCACCGGCGTATCGTGCTGGTAGTTATCCGACAGCAGGCCAACGGTCAGCGCATAAGACAGGTAATTGTTATAGCGCAGGATAGCGCGGTAATTGGCCGTCACCAGAAACGCCGGGCCATTCTTGCCGACCGGCAGCAATATCGAGGCGTTCTCAGAAGACAGCGATGCCAGATCTCTGGGCACCGAGGCTCTCACCCCGAGCGCCTGCCAGTCGGCGACGGTTTTCTGGTTATCCAAACCGGAAAGGGAATAATCAAAACCGGCGGGCAGATTCACTTCAAACCCCCAGGGTACGCCCGCTTTCCACTTAGCCTGCTGCATATAGTTCGCCACCGACGCCAGCGTGTCCGGGAACGAGGTCCAGATATCGGGGCGGCGATCGCCGTCAAAATCCACCGCGTATTGCAGGTAAGAGGTCGGTATGAACTGCGGCATCCCCATCGCCCCGGCCCAGGACCCTTTTATCTGCTCTGGCCGTGCATCGCCGTTTTGAATCATGCGTAACGCGGCGATTAAATTCTGTCGGTTAAACGCCCGGCGATAATTGTAGTAATCCAGCGTGGCCAGCGAGCGAATCACCGCTTTATCGCCGGTGTTGGCGCCATAACCACTTTCGATGGAGAGAAAAGCGAACAGCAGCGGCGGTTCAACCTGATAGCGCTGCTCGATGCGGGCCGTCACCTTCGCGTATTGCTTAAGCAGCGTTTTCCCCTGCGTAATGTTCTCCGGCGTTACCCGTTGCTCAATATAGGTCCACACCGGCGTAACCAGCTCAGGCTGCTTTTGCGTGGCAGCCACGACATCGCTGTCCGGGGTAAAACCAGCAAACGCCTTATCAAAGGTGTCGGCTGTGATGCCCTGAGAAAGCGCCTGCTGACGCAGCGCGGCTTCCCACTGTTCAACGCTTTCGTCAGGCGTAGGCAGCCCCGCGGGCGCGTCAGTAATACCGTGCGATTTCAGCAAGCTATCAATATTCCGGCATTCGCCGGGCGGAGTAGGCCTGTGAGCGCATGAACTTAACAACCCGGCGCCTAGCACCACCACCAGCACCCTTGCCATCGACATCATTGGTGATGTCTGCATTCTGTTATTGACCATTTGACTATTCCATCAGAGACAGAGACATGCCCAGGCCGGCCGGCACCCTTATCATTACCGGGATTATCGTTACCGGGATTATGGTATGGGACCGGGCGTCGCCCTGGCAGCGAGCAATTCCTCTTACAGTAATAGTGCCGCAACGCGTGGGAATATACAGACAACCGCTGACATAAGTGTCACTGACAGACGTTATCCGTAGTATTGCATGTGCTTTCGTAACGACGTATTGCCGCCTGCTTCTGCTCTCGTCACCGCACTCAGTTGAGCGATAACATCTCCGTTTGTGGCAGCAGTTGCTCGACCGCCCGTTGCCAACTCAGCGTCATCACGCCCTGCGCGGTGATCAGTTTCAGGGTGTCCTGCGCCAGTGCGTCGTCGCTGCTGAGTTTCCAGCCCAGGTGGCTGTGCTCGGTGAGCCAGGCGGCGACATCCGCCTGGCTGTCGGGGTGACAATACAGCGTGCCGCGCCCTTCTCCGCCCTGTGTGCGCAGCAACTGACGCAACAGCGCAGGGTAACGTTCGGCGTCGGGCACCGCTTTGAGAATCTGGGTCATCGCGTCGGTCAGCAACTGGCCGCATCGCGCCACCAGCCAGTTTTCCATCTGCTCGCGTTCCTGCTGCCAGCCGCGCAGTATCTCATCCGCCTGCCGCCAGAATTGCTGTTCCGCCTGACCGGTAGCGACGGCGATGGCCTCGTGCGCCTGCTGGCGCGCTTCATCCAGCAACGCATCCGCCTGTTGCCGTGCTTCCGCCATTACCGCCAGCCCACGCTGATGCTGCTGCAATTGTTCAACCCGGATCAGTTCTGCTTCCTGCACATCCGTACCAGCCACCAGTTTTAAACACCGTCTGGTCAACATACTCTCTCTCCGTGATGTCGATGATGCTTACGATTGATAACTTACCGCCAATTGATAACTCACTATCAATATAGTTTAGATGGTAAATTATTTTATACTGAACCGACCTCATGCCCCGCTGGGTTGCCGTCCGTCGCTTTCCAGATGATGGCATCGCACAGGCTGACGATACGGCTGGCGGGCAATGCCCCGCCCGGCGGCTGACCGGCGCCGTCGCGCCAGTCGCGCGGGTACAACAGTTGCAGCCGCGACCAACAGGCTTGCGGGAAGCGGCAGCGCAGGATAGTCAGCGCGTCCTGCTCCCGGTGCCGGTCAAACGTCAGCGTCGGCGGCAGCCACAGGCCGGGACGCAGCGCCTTCGCCAGTCGCCGGCACCAGACGGCCAGCGTCTCCGGCAGTTCGCCCGGCGTTTCGCGGCATACCGCCGCCATCAGCAGCAACACCTGGCGCCGCCGCCCCGCATCCAGTTGTCCGAGTTGCAGCAGCGCACTCTCCGGCGCGGGGGGAAGCACCTCGGCCACACCGAGACGACGGCGCATCGCGGTATGGTGCACCGGCGCCAGCGCCATCTCGTCCTCGCTGAAAACCGTCGCGTCCAGCCAGCTCGGGTCCGCTTGCCGCAGGCAGCCATAACACCACCAGCGGCTCCAGCGCAGGGCATCGTTGTCATCGGCTACACGTATCATGCTCAGGCCCCCGCGTCCGGTTGCGCCGGTTTCCTGCGCGCCCGCTGTTGTTCCCACCAGGGCTTGCCGAAGCGCCAGCCCAGCACCCCGGCCAGCGCCAGCGCCAACAGGCCAGCCAGCCACTGCAGTTGCGTCATGGTCTGCGGCGTCAGTTGGAACGGCCCCAGCGACACGGTCGGAATATGGTCTTTGTACGGCTCCGCCGGCACAAACACGATGGCCAGGTCTTTATCACTCTTGCCGGCCAGCCCCGGAATACTGCTGGCCACCATGCGGCGAATGCGCGGTTCGATACTGTCCGGCTCCAGCTCTGGCCGGTATTTGATGAATACCGCGGCGGATGCCGGTTGAATGGGTTCCCCCGGTGCAATACGCTCAGGCAACACAACATGAACCCGGGCCACCAGCACGCCGTCAATTTGCGTGAGTGTGGATTCCACTTCCTGAGACAAGGCATAAATGTAACGGGCGCGCTCTTCCAACGGCGTCGAGATCACACCGGTTTTCTGAAACACCTGGCCCAGATTGGTGCGGGCCTGGCGGGGCAATCCCGCGGCGTTGAGAATATTGACCGCCCGTTCCATGTCTTTGACATCAATCAGAATGCTGACGCCGGTTTTCTCCGTGCGCTTTTCCGCCCCGATGTGATATCCCCCCAGCGCGGCGATCACTTCATTGGCATCGTTTTCGGAAAGACCGCGATGGAGTTCCACGCGATCGCCGCAGCCAACGATTAACATCGCCAGCAGCAGGGTCAGGAATCGGTGCAGGACGGATTTACTCATCATGGCGCCATTTATTGTGAGTTGTTGATGATTGGATTAATCATGACTGGGTAATCATGATGTGTTGATTAAGGGTTTGATCCTGGCTATTGCAGGTTGGTCAGTTTTTCCAGGCTCTGGACGCTCTTGGCCACCACTTTGGCATTGAGCAAACTTTCCAGATAAAACGAGGACAGCGTCCGGGTAGCATCCATCACATCCTTCGGGTTATTGCTGTTGATGCTTTTACCTACCTGACGTTCCGCCTTCTGCAACAGGTTTTCCAGGTTATCGGATTTTTCCGCCAGCGCGCCCAGCCAGGCCTTGTTGTCCGCTGTCGGCGTTGCCGGCGCAGCGGGTTCCATCGCGGCGCTAAACCAGGTCACATCCGCTTGCGCAGGAATATCAACGCTGCGCGGTTCACCGTCGCCGATCGGTCCCTGAAGCTCATTGACGCGGGTGATTTTCATCATGAATCCGTTCCTCTTTGATGGATGTTCATCTGACAAAAAAACCGGGGGGAACTTCCCCCCGGTAGTCGACTACCTACACAACATCAGAACTGAATAGCTTTGGCCGCTTTCTGCCCGGAGTTCATGGCCTTGGTGGCTGAGTCCATCTGGCCGTCGGTGATTGAGCTGATAGCATCGGTTTTCATTTTCTGCTCCTGGGCTGCGGTGGTCATCGCCGTGGTCGATGCCATGGTTTTGTCCAGAGACTGCATGCCTGCCATTGCTGCTGCGTTAGAAAGTCCCATCATGATAGATATCTCCAGTTAACAATTAATTGATAAAGTGATTTCGCTATGAACTTTGCGACTTACACAGTCATCGTGTTCATAGATTAAGTAGGAGATAATGCGAGGTGGTTCCGAAAGATATTCACTTTTTTCCCCTGGTGGTGATAACAGGATACAGCCCGATAAATTACAGCCCGCGCGCCGCCACATTCAGCAGCTTGATGCGGTGATAGAGCGTGCGTTTGGGAATGCCCAGCTCATTCACCACCGTATCGATACAGTGGTCGTTGCGCTGCAACGCTTCCTGAATCAGAAACCGCTCAATGCGGCGCAGGCGCACTTTCAGCGACGTCAGCGGCGTATCCTCTCCCATTACCTGCCCGTCGCCATCACTGGCTATCGGCACCGGCGACAGCCCCAGCACCCAGCGCTCGGCCGCCGCCTTCAACTCACGAATGTTGCCGGGCCAGCCGTGCATCAGCAGTTGTTCCTGAATGATAGCCGACAGGCCCGGCACCGGCCGTTTCAGGCGTGCCGAGGCCTCACGCAAAAAGCGCTCGAATAACGGCAGAATGATTTCCGTACGCGAACGCAGCGTCGGCAGCTGAATTTTTACCGTATCCAGCCGGAAGTAGAGGTCACGCCGAAAACGCCCTTCGTCCACCAGTTGCTGTAACGGCGTCTGCGTGGCGACGATCACCCGCATATCCACCGGTTTGAATTGGGTGCTGCCCAGCCGTTCGATGCCGCGACTTTCCAGCACCCGTAACATTTTGGCCTGCAGCGTCAGCGGCATACTGTCGATCTCATCCAGAAACAGAATGCCTTTGTCCGCGGTTTCAAGGTATCCGGCGCGGGACCGGCTGGCGCCGGTGTAAGCGCCGGACACCACCCCGAATAACTCGCTTTCCGCCAGCGTTTCCGGCACGGCGGCGCAGTTCACCGCCACCAACGGGCCGGCGCAGCCGGAAAGCTGATGAATACGGCGCGCCAGCGTGTCTTTGCCGGTGCCGGTTTCGCCTTCCAGTACGATATCAACGTTGAGGGGCGCGATAGTGTGGATGAGAGAAGATAGCGATCCGTGTATATCTTCCGACGGATGCGTTAACGAGGACTCATGGGAGGCACAATGAAGTGACTGCACGGATTCATTGCTATTCCTTATCGTCATGAAAACTCCTGTACATTTTTCTATATTCCATTATCAAACTGTCGAATCTATCCCGTTCCAGAAAGTACCCCGCCGCAACATAGCCATCAGTAGCTGTCATTGCATCATGACGGAATACAACCTAATTCTGAACGCCGGCACGGGTTTGGCTCCGATGGCTCCTGTTGCCATCCTGACAATTTCTTAACGCTTAACAATCACCAATCTGCAAGTATTAACAAATTATTTATGGAGTGTGTAAGCATTACCGCCAACGGCAAAACAAACCATCAGCCGGCGGCTGAAGTTGGCGTAGGAATTTCAGAGTGAAAAGTAGGAATAATCTTACCCCGGAGACAGCGGCGATGGCGGCGTTCCGGACACTGAAGGCGCGGGTTCCCCCCTTCGTCATGGCATGGTCTTACACAAGGCCATAAGCGAAGGGAGGACTACAGACTATCATCAGGCGATTAAACGCTGGCTCAATGCATATTTCACAATGTCCGCGTTGGTGGTGAATTGCATTTTTTCCATTAATCGCGATTTATGGGTACTGACGGTTTTGTTGCTGATGGCCAGCATTTCGGCGATGGCATTGACCCCCAACCCCTGCGCCAGCATCACCATGATCTGATGCTCCCGCGAGGTCAGCAGTTCATTACGCCCGTCGCCGCGGGTCTGGCAATCCGCAAATACAATCTGCTCGGCGATGCTGTGGTCGATATAGCGCGCCCCCTGCGCAACCCGGCGGATAGCCGACAACAGCGCCTCCGGGTCCTTGTCTTTGGTGATATAGCCGAGCGCCCCGCTTTTTAGCACCCGACGGGCGATCTGCGGTTCGCTGTACATGCTCAACACCAGAATCGGCAGACGCGGATACTGCGCCACGATACGGATAATCAGCTCTTCACCGCAAATGCCCGGCATGCTCATGTCCAGCAGCAGTAAATCGACCTGACTCTCCCGCAATTGCGCCAGCACCTGCGATCCGGTCCCGGCTTCCGCCACCACCTCCAGATTGTCGTCTAATGCAAAGATCTGCTTTAATCCTTCACGCATAATTACGTGATCGTCAGCGATCATCAGCTTTATGAGTCTATCCATTCGCGTTTCCTCCTCCAGAGAAAATCTATTCTACGCGGTATCCTGCGGGAACGTCAGCCGAACCAGCGTACCCGCTCCCGGCTGACTTTCTATTACCACTTCCCCCCCAGCATCCGGCCGCGCTCTTTCATGCTCATCAGGCCGAAGGCGTGAGGCTTGCGGGTCTGAGCGTCAAATCCTTTGCCGTTGTCGCGCACACTCAGCACGATCAATCCCTCGCGGTTTTCCAGCGAAATCACCACCTGCGTCGCTTCGGCGTAACGGGCGATATTGGTCAGCGACTCCTGTACCACCCGGAACGCCGCGGTGGCACATTCGTCATTCAGCACCACTTCCGGCTCCGGCGCCCGCAACAGACAAGGGCAGCGATACTGGCGGATAAAGTCATCACGCAGCCACTCCAGCGCAGGGGTTAGCCCCATATCCAGCACGTTGGGGCGTAGCCGGGTCGCGACATGTCGCACCACCTGAATGGTTTTATCGGACAATGCCATCAAATTCTGTAATTGCGTCAGCATATGCGGGTTATCACGGGCGAACTGCATACGCATCAGCGACAGACTCATGCGCATGGAGGTCAGGTGCTGCCCCAGCTCGTCATGGATCTCCCTGGCGATGTGTTTGCGCTCTTCTTCGCGAGAGATTTCCCGCTGGCGCGCCAGCAGTCGCAGCTGCATGTGGGAATCTTCCAGTTTTTTTTCGGCATAGCGGATGGCGGTGATATCGCGCCCAACGGTGAGGATCGACGTCAGCTTGCCGCTTTGATCGAACTCCGGCACACAGCGGATATGGTGGATCACCCGGTGGCGCGTCTCCGTTGCGCCGATATCCTCCTCCAGTTCGCCTTCGACGCTGCTTTCCGTATCCACCACCATCTGCACCAGTTGCAAAATGCGCTGGGCACAGCGGGCGTTCGGCAGCAAATCGGTCAGCCGCCGCCCGCGCAGTTGCTCGGCGGTAAAACGCAGGTGGGCCAGCGTGGCGGGGTTGGCGTATTGGCAGTTGAGCTGTGGATCAAAACGCGTGATCAGATCCGGCGTATTCTCCACCAGCGCCCGGAACTCCTGCTCGCGGGCGTAGGCCAGTTGTTCGATATGCTTGCGTTCACGAATATCCCTTACTACGCACATACTGTACTTTCGTCCTTTATGTAGAAAATGATTCACGCTGACTTCAACCGGCAGCACCATGCCAAAGCGGGTTTTATGCCGGGTTTCAAACGTCAGCCCGCGCTTCCAGCAGCGGGGGTCGCTCCAGTGGCGGTTCGTCTCTTCTTTTGTCCAGCCAAGGTCGATGTCCTGTATTCGCATACGACGAAACTCGCGGCGACTGTAGCCCAGCATGCGACAGGCTTCATCATTGGCGTAACAAAACTGCTCCATATCGTTGACAATATAAATGGCATCGTTGATACGACTAAAGGCGAAATCCACCAGCTCAAGCGGCGGTACGTCATCAGGATGGTGGGGTTGAGGGGAAATCGGGGTATATAACATTGCCATCTCCTTGCTATCGCTCAGCCTGTCGGCCCCCTGAAAACCGGGTGCCGACAGCAGAAAGGAAAGCCGCAGAAATCGCCTCCGGGAAGGTGGCCTGCGACCCTGTTAGGCTGCACTCCGCCGCGATGTGCGGCGCCGGCGGCATACAGCCTGATATTGACAGGTTCCTTCACCTCCCCTGATTAAGGGAAGATGCCCTCCCGGGGCATGGCAATATAAGCGCCCCCGTGCCGGACAACCGCACGGAGGAGTCAACTTATGCATCAACAGCCTGGCGGAGATATCCCCTGGCGCGGGAAAGACGCGAGCGTACAGTGCCAATAGGAATGTTGAGCTGCTCGGCGATATCCTGATAGCTGACATCGGCATCCAGCAGCATCATCAACATCTTACGCGTTTCCTCCGGCAGGTGCGCACTGGCCGTCAGCGCGCGGTTCAGCGAGTGATCGCACTCCGTAATGCGGCTGGGATCGATATCCGTCGACAGAATTTCCGCCACTTCCAACGCATCGTCGCTGATATCGACGGTGCGATAGCGCGCCTGTTTGAAGTGATTTCGCACCAGATTCAGGGCAATGCCAAATACCCAAGTCTCCGGGCGCGAGGCGCCGGCGAACTTTTCGCGGTTCTTCAGCACTTCCAGATAAGTCATCTGCTGTAAATCTTCCACATCTTCACGGTTCGATACGCGCTTGCGAATGAAGTTTTGCAGTCGCTTGCCATGCAGGCGAAAAACCTGCTCCCAGTCCACGGTATTGGCAGGGGTATGAATCTGACACGCATCCATTTGTTTCAGTGTAATCGTTTCCATTTCACTAACTCTCCATCGATATGCCCCAATTGGCGCATCGGAGAGAGCAAGGCGCGTGCCAGCCAGAAAAATCCGATTAACTAGCTGTTATTTATCATTTTATTTTTTATCACCCTGGCTTTTTATGCCATTTTTTGCCAGTAAAATTCAGCCTAAATTGCAAGCTTTTGCAGAACAGATCAACTAAATAATTATCAACAAAATAATAACCTATTGTTACTTATTATTATTGACTTGTATCATTTATTGGGAACCTGCTCCCCACTCCTGCCACATAACAGCACACCGTTAAAGCAGAGGCAGCTTCAGGCAGGACAGGACCATGATTTCACTCAATAACGTTTCTTCCGTGCTCAATACCAGCAGCGCGGCCATCGCCAATGACATTGACGAGCAGGAGCCGGTCGGCATGCCGGTCAAAACCAGCGACGCCCGGCCGTCGCACGACAAAGCCCTTCACGACGCCATGGAAGAGGTCGCGGCCAGTTTCGGCGAACAGGTCGAACGCAAAAGCAAGGCGCTGAACCGGCGGCAAATCAGCCAGCCGCAAAGCCGGATGCTGGCCAACATCGAGCGCATCGAAAAACTGACCGAACTGTTTCAACTGCTGGAAAACCCGAAACACCCGACGCTGGACCAGCAGATCCGGCAGATGCAGGTACTGCTGCGCCAGTCATCGCCGCCTTCGGTCGAGGCCATCATGCAGGCGGCAGGCGGCGACGCCGCACGCAGCGATATCGTGCTGCGCCATGTGCTGAGCCAGGCGCAACAGCAGCAGGACGCCTCACTCGCGCAGTCGACCAGCCAGAGCCTGGCCCAGTTGCATCAGGAAAAAGGACCGGAAGTACGGGCGGGGTTGAACACCGCCGCCGCCATTTCCCTGTTCAGCACCGACCCGAACCAGAAACAGGCGCTGCGCGACCTCTACTATCAGCGCATCGTCCATCAGCAGTCGCCCAGCGCCCTGCTCGATGCCTTACTGGAACGCTTCGATGCACAACACTTCGCGGCCGGGCTGCGTACGCTGCAACGAGCGCTGGCGGCGGATATCGCCTCGCTGGCACCGTCCATCTCGAAAAATGCGCTCAGCAAAATGCTCAGCAGCCTGAACGACTCGCGCCAGCTCAGCCATACGCTGTCGGCCAGCCAGTCTTTGCTCGCACGGCTGGCGTCGCGCATGCCGGAGTGCACGCTGGGCGCGGTGGAGCTGACCCGACGGCTGATCGGCCTGAGCGCCAACGGCGCCTACGCCCGCGACCTGCACAATCTCGGCCGCGAAGTCGCCGGGCAGGACACCCAGCGCCAGCTGCTGTTTTTCAACGGCCTGCTGCCGCTGGTTAACGACCTGCCGCATCCGCTGTGGCGCGACGCCAAAAACCGTCTCACCGCCCTGCAATTGATTCGTAGCCTGATCGGCGACTTCGCCCAGTACGAAAAACAGCAGCAGGATGACGCCAAACCGATGAACGACCGATCTCGGAACAAGGGGTAACCGATGGCTGTGCTGATCGCCTGGCTTAACCGTTTTGCCATGAGCGCCATGCAGCGCTCCGAAGTGGTGGGCGCCGTCATCGTCATGGCGATTGTGTTCATGATGATTATCCCGCTGCCGACCGGCCTGATTGACGTGCTGATTGCGTTCAACATCTGTATTTCATCACTGCTGATCGTGCTGGCGATGTACCTGCCCAAACCGCTGGCGTTCTCTACCTTCCCGGCGGTGCTGCTGCTAACCACCATGTTCCGGCTGGCGCTGTCCATCTCCACCACCCGGCAGATTCTGTTGCAACAGGATGCCGGTCACGTGGTGGAGGCGTTCGGCAACTTCGTGGTGGGCGGCAATCTGGCGGTCGGCCTGGTGATCTTCATGATCCTGACGGTGGTGAACTTTCTGGTGATCACCAAAGGGTCGGAGCGGGTGGCGGAAGTGGCGGCGCGTTTCACCCTCGATGCCATGCCCGGCAAACAGATGTCCATCGACAGCGACCTGCGCGCCGGGTTGATCGACGCCCAGCAGGCTCGCCAGCGACGGGAAAACCTGGCCAAGGAGAGCCAGCTGTTCGGCGCCATGGACGGGGCGATGAAGTTCGTCAAAGGGGATGCCATCGCCAGCCTGGTGATCGTATTCATCAACATGATTGGCGGCTTCGCCATCGGCGTGTTGCAAAACGGCATGGCCGCCGGCGACGCCATGCACATTTACTCGGTGCTGACCATCGGCGACGGCCTGATCGCTCAGATTCCGGCGCTGCTGATTTCGCTGACCGCCGGGATGATCATCACCCGCGTCTCCGCCGACGGCCAGAAAATGGACAACAATATTGGCCGGGAGATCGCCGAGCAACTGACCAGCCAGCCCAAGGCGTGGATCATCTCGTCGGTGGGCATGTTGGGGTTCGCGCTGCTGCCCGGTATGCCGACGCTGGTGTTTCTGCTAATCAGCCTGGCGTCGCTCGGCAGCGGGTTGTTTCAGCTGTGGCGCGTCAAACAGAGCGGCTTGCAGGATTCGCTGCTGGCGGATGACGGCATGCCCGCCGAACAGAACGGCTATCAGGATCTGCGGCGTTTCAACCCGACCCGCGCCTACCTGTTGCAGTTCCATACCGTGTGGCAGGGCGCCGCGGCCGCCGCGGTGCTGGTACAGGACATCCGTCGCCTGCGCAACCGGCTGGTGTACCACTTCGGCTTTACGCTGCCGTCGTTCGATATCGAATTCAACCCCAACGTGCCGGAGGATGAGTTCCGCTTCTGCGTGTATGAAATCCCGCAGTTGCGAGCCAGCTTCGGCGTGCCGCTGCTGGCGGTGCCGCGCGGACAACTGCCGGAAGCGATGCAGGACGACGCCATGATGCCCGGCCTGTCGGCCCGCGACGAACACCACCTGCTGTGGCTGACGCCGGAACATCCGCTATTACAGCAGCCGGAACTGAGCCCCTGGAGCCCGGACGCGCTGATCCTCAGTCGCATGGAGAATGCGATTCATCGCAGCGGCGCGCAGTTTATCGGCCTGCAGGAAACCAAATCGATCCTCGCCTGGCTGGAGGCCGAACAGCCGGAGCTGGCACAGGAGCTACAGCGCATCATGCCGTTATCGCGCTTCGCCAGCGTACTGCAACGGCTGGCGTCGGAGCGGGTGCCGCTGCGTTCGGTGCGGCCGATCGCCGAAGCGCTGATCGAAATCGGTCAGCATGAGCGCGACATCAACGCCCTCACCGACTACGTGCGGCTGGAGCTGAAAGCCCAAATTTGCCACCAGTACAGTCAGGACGACAGCCTCACCGTCTGGCTGCTGACGCCGGAAACCGAAGAGCTGCTGCGCGACGCGCTACGCCAGACGCAGAACGAAACCTTCTTCGCGCTGACCCAGGAATACGCCGCCACCCTGCTCGGCCTATTGCGGCGCGCATTCCCGCCGATGACGCCGCCGTCGGCGCTGATTCTGGTGGCGCAGGACCTGCGCAGCCCGCTACGCATTCTGTTGCAGGACGAATTTCATCACGTACCGGTGCTGTCGTTCACCGAACTGGAGTCGCACCTGTCGATCAACGTGGCGGGCCGTATCGACCTGCTGGACCGGGTTGACCCCTTTAACGCATAGGATAACGCAAAATGTTTGAACTCCGTGTTCTGACCGGATTGCACCGTGGGGCCGCGCTGCCGTTAAGCGGAACCTCATGGCGCATCGGTTCCGCCGACGAGGCGGATATGGTGCTCTACGATCCTGGCATCCGCGAGCGGCATTGCCTGCTGGAAAAACAGCCCGACGGCTGGCTGGTGTCCGTGCTGGACGGCCCGGTCAGCAACAGCGAAGGCCACGCGGCGGCGCAATCGCTGTGGTTGCCGCCCGGCACGCCGTTCGCCGCCGGCGGCATCTGGCTGTGCGTGGTCAGCGCCGATACCCCCTGGCAGGATGAGGCGGAGGAAACGCCGCCGGATGACGACCTGGCCGACGACGCCGCCGGAACCGACGCCGACGTCATCCCGCCTGACGCCGGCATCGCCCCGGATACCCCTTCCGCACCGATGCCGGAACCGATGGTGACGCGCCGGGAGAAGGCGCGCCTGCCGCTGTGGGCCAAATTCAGCTACCTGCTGCTGGCGGTACTGCTGTTCATGATCGTCGGCAGTTGGATGTTGCAGGAAACGGCGGCGATGCCGCCCGCACCGCCGCCGCAGGATAACCGTTTACCGATCGGCACCCTGCCGCAGTTGAACAGCACCCTGCAAACCATGCTTACCGACCGCGAACTGGAACGGCTAGTCTCGACCAGTCAGGAGAACAACCGCATCGTGCTGAGCGGCGCGCTGCCGCCCGCGCAGCACACCCGGCTGGCGCGCATGCTGGCACAGTTCCACCAGCGTTACGTCACCGCTTTGCAGATCGAAAATCACACCACCGTGAAAAACGACCAGTTGCCGTTCCAGATCGTGCAGGTCACCAGCGGCCCGAAAGCCAACGTAGTGACCTCGGACGGGCGGCGCATCTTCGTCGGCGACGAGGTGGACAACCTGCGGCTGGTGAGCATCAACGACAGCCAGATCGAATTTCGCGGCAAACAACAGATCAAGGTGAACTGGTGATGAACGCGCAGGACGCAATCGATACCCGCTACCCCCGGCTGAGCCGGTGGCTGCAACAGCAACAACGTCAGCTGGCGGCGTATTCGCCGGTGACGCGACAGGGGCAAATCATCGGCATCAGCGGCATTCTGCTGGAGTCCAGCCTGCCGAACGCCCGCATCGGCGATTTGTGCCTGGTGGCACGCGACGACAGCTCGCAGGTGCTGGCGGAAATTGTCGGCTTCAGCCCGGAAAACACCTTTCTGTCGGCGCTGGGCGCGCTGGACGGCATCGCGCAGGGCGCGGTGGTCACCCCGCTGTACCAGCCGCATTGCGTGCAGGTGTCCGACGCGCTGTTCGGCAGTGTGCTGGACGGCTTCGGCCGCCCGCTGGAAGACGGCGGCCACAGCGCGTTTGTCGAACCGGGCTCACTTAACGCCACCCCTATCCCGGTGATCGGCGACGCGCCGCCGCCTACTGAACGCCCGCGCATCGCCGACCCGCTGCCCACCGGTATGCGTGCCATCGACGGCCTGCTGACCATCGGCTGCGGTCAGCGTGTCGGAGTATTCGCCGGCGCCGGCTGCGGCAAAACCACCCTGCTGGCGGAACTGGCGCGCAACACCCCGTGCGACGCCATCGTGTTTGGGCTGATCGGCGAACGCGGCCGCGAACTGCGCGAATTCCTCGATCACGAACTGGACGAACAGCTGCGCAGCCGCACCGTGCTGGTCTGCTCCACCTCCGATCGCAGCAGCATGGAGCGCGCCCGCGCCGCCTTTACCGCCACCGCCATCGCCGAAGCCTTTCGCGCCGCGGGCAAACAAGTGCTGCTGATTATCGACTCACTGACCCGCTTTGCCCGCGCTCAGCGCGAAATCGGCCTGGCGCTGGGCGAGCCGCAGGGGCGCGGCGGCTTGCCGCCCTCGGTCTACACCCTGTTGCCCCGGCTGGTGGAGCGCGCCGGGCAAACCCGTCAGGGCGCGATTACCGCGCTCTATTCGGTGCTGATCGAACAGGATTCGATGAACGACCCGGTGGCCGACGAAGTGCGATCGCTGATCGACGGCCACATCGTGTTGTCGCGCCGGCTGGCCGAACGCAACCACTACCCGGCGATCGACGTGCTGATGAGCCTGAGCCGTACCATGAGCAACGTGGTGGAACGGGATCACACCCGTCACGCCAACGCGGTACGGCGGCTGATGGCGGCCTACAAGCAGGTGGAAATGCTGATCCGCCTCGGGGAATACCAACCGGGGCACGACGCCTTCACCGATGCCGCCGTCAGCGCCAACGACGACATCAACCGCTTTCTGCAACAGGCGATGCGCGAGCCGCAGGGCTTTGACCACATTCAGTCGCAACTCGAAGAGGTGAGCCAGTATGCCAATCTCTAACGCCATGCCACCCGTCAGCGCGATGGAAGAAGAGCAGCCGGACAGCAGCGCGCAGGAACTGGGCGCGGTACTTAACCAGCTGCTGCCGATCCGTCGGCAACGCCTCAGCCGCGCCGAACGCCAGTTGCGCCAGGCCGAACAGACGCTCAGGCAAACCGAAGCGGCGCTGCGCACGCAACAGGCGCAACTGGAGCAGTTGCAGGCCGACTGGCAGCAGCAGCGCACTATTTTCCTGCGCGAGGCGTTGGGGAAAACCCAGACGCTGGAGTCGCTGAAAAACCAGCTGGAGCAGGAGCAAAAGCATATTCGTCAGATTCAGGCGCAGGTGCTGCTGTGTACCGACTGGCAGCAACAGTATCTGAACCGGCAGCAGCAGGTCGGCCAGGCCCGGGAAGCGGCCCGGCTCTGCCAGAAAGCCGTTGAAAAACTGGAGTTTCTGTTAACCACCTATCAGGAGGCGATATGACCCCTCATCTGCCCGCAACGCAAGATGTTTCTCTGCCTGCCCTGCGCCCGTTGCCGCACGGCCAGGAGCAGGATTTCCCCGGCTACGGTTACGACGACGATGCCTTCTGGGAAGGCGAGCTGTCCGAGCCGGAAATGCAGTTCCCCGACGCCAGTTGGCTGCCGTTTGGTCCACCATTGGCGTTCAACTTCCCTCTGAGTCTGGACGCCTTCGCCGATGCCCCGACGCAGGCGGAACCGGTCACGCCGGCGTACTGGCCGGCGCTGGAGTCGTCGCTGACCGACATGCCGCTGCTGCGCCGGGGAGAACCGCTGTCGTTCAGCCTGCAACTGCCGCAACTGGGCAGCGTGGATGTGCGGATGGTGACGCTGCCCGCCAGCGGCTGGGACGTGTCGCTGCGCTTCGGCAAATCCGCCTATGAACAGTTGAAAAGCCAGCGCGACGCCTGCCGCCGATCGCTGGCGGATACGCTGCGCGCGCCGGTACGCCTACAGTTTGAAAGCCGGGAGGACGAGGAATGATCCCGCTTGCCCGGACGCTGCGCCCGGTCAGTCAGGCGCGAGCCGCGCTCTCCCGCCAGCTAGCGGCGGCGCACCGTTTTGCCTTCATGCTGGACGGGCAGCCCGGCGAACTGCGCCTGCAACTGGCGGACGACGCCCCGCCCGGCCGGCAGGAAAGCCGCTGGCGCTGCCATGCCGGCTCACTGTGGCTGGACGACAACGCCGCGCCGTTGCTGTCGCTGCTTTCCGCCTGCCCGGCGCTCATCCCCGGCCCCGACGACGACGCAGAAACGGCCAACTGGTACTGGACACAGTACAACCACCATCTCAGCCCGGCGCTACGCGAACTGTTCGGTGAAATCCGGCCGGCGTCATCGCAACCGCCAGACAGCGCAGAGCATGGCGAACTGACACTGTGGCTGGAGGTCATCCACGGCGATTTCCGGGTTCGCAGCCGGTTGCGAACATCGACTAAAACCTTGCGGCAGTGGCAAAGCCAGCCGGGGTGGTACGCGCCCCGCTACCCGCTGCCCGGCCACCTGGCGATGCGCGTGCCGTTGGTGCTGGCAGAAGTGACGTTGTCACACGAACAATTGGCGGCACTGGAACCGGGCGACCTGATCTGTCCACTCAAACAGTACTTTTCACCGCAGGGCAACGGCTGCATCACGCTGGCCGACCGGCGGTTGACCGGGCAGCTCAGGATGGATGCGCTCGCCCCGTACTGGTTTACCGTGACAGAACTGGAGGAATGTCCCGTGGCTATACCTTTTGACGACACCACACCTTTTGACGACACCATACCTTTTGACGACGCGGCCCCATTTGAGACTGACGCCGCTCCCGAAACGTCGCCGCACGCCGGTTTTTCCGCCCCGGATGGCGAACATCACACCGGCGCGCCGTCGGGCTACGCGCTGCCGCCGCTGACGCTGGCGCTGACCGTGCGCTGCGGTTATCTGACGCTGACGTTACAGGATTTGCAGCAACTGGCCCCCGGCACGGTGTTAACCCTACAACAGGCAACACCCGGCGAGGCCACCCTGTACCACGGCGAACAGCCGCTGGCGCTGGGCGAACTGGTGGACGTGGACGGTCGGCTGGGATTGCAGATTACCCGCCGTCTCGGCGTGGACGGAAGCATCTCCCCGGAGCCATCGTTATGACCTCGGGCAGCTTCGACCCGGTGATGTTTGCCCTGTTTCTGGGTGCGTTGTCGCTGATTCCGTTGATGATGATCGTCTGCACCTGCTTTCTTAAAGTGTCTATGGTGCTGATGATTACCCGCAACGCCATCGGGGTGCAGCAGGTGCCGCCCAACATGGCGTTGTACGGTATCGCGCTCGCCGCCACGCTGTTCGTGATGGCGCCGGTATTCAGCGACATCAAACAGCGATTTCAGGACGCGCCGGTGGATTTCAGCAGTCTCGACGCGCTGGAAAGCAGCGTGACCAAAGGCATCGAACCGTTGCAGAAATTCATGTCGCGCAACACCGATCCGGACATTCTGACCCACCTGCATGAAAACAGCCTGCGCATGTGGCCGGCGTCGATGTCCGAAAAGATCACTACCCAAAACATTCTGCTGATGCTGCCGGCCTATGTGCTGTCGGAGCTGCAAGCCGGGTTCAAGATCGGTTTTCTGATTTACATCCCGTTTATCGTTATCGACCTGATTGTCTCCAACGTGCTGCTGGCGTTGGGGATGCAAATGGTGGCGCCCACCACCCTTTCGCTGCCGCTCAAGCTGCTGCTGTTCGTGCTGGTCAACGGCTGGACGCGCCTGCTCGACGGCCTGTTCTACAGCTATCTGTGAGGCGACCATGGAAACGCTCAATCTGTTTCGACAGGCGATGGTGCTGGTGGTGATGCTGTCGGCGCCGCCGCTGCTGGTGGCGGTGGTGGTCGGCGTGCTGATTTCGCTGCTACAGGCGGTGATGCAGTTGCAGGATCAAACCTTGCCCTTTGCCGTCAAGCTGGTGGCGGTCGGGTTGGTATTGGCCATGACCGGCCGCTGGATCGGCGTCGAGCTGATCCAACTGGCGATGCTGGCCTTCAACATGATCGAACAAACCCGGGTGTGAGGCGGCCATGTTATCCATCGCCACGATCCAGAACATTTACGATTTTATTTACGCGCTGACGCTCGGCGTGGCCCGGCTTTATCCGTGCCTGTTTCTGGTGCCGCTGTTCTCGTTCACCATTATCAAAGGCATGCTGCGTAACGCGGTGGCGATCGCGCTGGCGCTGGTGCCGGCGGGCGCCATCCAGCAACAGATGCTGACCACCACCATTACCTGGCCGATGCTACCCGGCCTGCTGCTCAAAGAGCTGGTGATCGGGCTATTGCTGGGGGTAGTGCTGGCGATGCCATTCTGGCTGTTCGAGTCGGTTGGCGCGTTGTTTGATAACCAGCGCGGCGCGCTCACCGGCGGCCAGCTCAACCCGGCGCTGGGCAGCGACGCCACCCCGCTCGGCCACATGATGAAAGAACTGTTCATGATGATGCTGATCATCACCATCGGTTTTCCCGGCTTTACCCAGTTACTGTGGGACAGCTACCGCCTGTGGCCGGCGTTAGACTTTCTGCCGCCGTTATCGGAACAGGGGTTTCACACCTATCTCGATCTGCTCAAAGACACTTTCCAGCACATGATCGTGTACGCCGGGCCGCTGGTGGCGCTGTTGCTGTTGCTGGAATTCAGTATCGCCATCCTCAGTCTCTACAGCCCGCAGTTGCAGGTGTATGTGCTGTCCACCCCGGCCAAATGTCTGGCCGGCATGGCGTTTTTCGTGCTCTACATGCCGGTGTTGCAGTTTCTCGGCGAGGGGCGGCTCAAGGCGCTGAGCGACCTGAAACACCTGCTCCCGCTGTTCTTTCAGGCATCCCCCTGAATGGCTGCAAGATACGGTTACTAACCACAAGGTGCCGGGATGAGTGAAAAAACCGAAAAACCCACCCCAAAAAAGTTGCAGGACGCTCGCAAGAAAGGGGAAGTGGGCCAGAGCCAGGATGTGCCCAAGCTGCTGATCAGTTTCGCGTTGCTGGAGATGATTCTGGCGCTGACCGACAGCGGCATGAGCAAATTGCAGGCGCTGATGCAGCTGCCGTTGAGCCGCATCACCGACCCGTTCGGGCATGCGGCGGATGAAATTTTCAGCGAAGCGCTGTCGCTGTTGGCTACCTTCTGCCTGCTGACCATCAGCGTAGCGCTACTGATGCGCGTCGTTGGCGGTTGGATCCAGTACGGCCCGCTGTTTGCCGTCGAGGCGCTGAAAGTTGATTTCAACCGTCTCAATCCGATCAACCAGATCAAGCAAATGTTCACCATGCGCAAGCTCACCGACATGCTGACCAACATCCTGAAGGCGGCGACCATCGGGCTGGTGTTCTGGCTGGTGGTGATGCCGCAGCTGGAGTGGCTGGTGGAACTGGCTTACGGCGATCTGACCACGTTCTGGAAAGGGGTGGAAAACGTGCTGAAAAGCGTGGCGCGCACCACCCTTTCCGCGTTGCTGGCGTTGGGAGTGCTCGACTTCGGGCTGCAAAAATATTACTTCCTCAAACAGCAGCGCATGAGCCATGAAGATATCCGCAACGAGTTCAAAAACTCGGAAGGCGACCCGCACATGAAAGGCCATCGTAAATCGGTGGCGCAGGAGATCCTCAACGAACCGGCCAGCCCGCGCGCCAAACCCAAAGTGGAAGACGCCGATCTACTGCTGGTCAACCCGACCCACTACGCGGTGGCGCTGTTCTACCGCCCCGGCAAAACGCCGCTGCCGCGCATCCTGCTCAAGGGCGAAGACGATCAGGCCAAAGCGTTGATTGCCCGCGCCCATCAGGCCGGCGTGCCGGTGATCCGCTTCATCTGGCTGGCGCGCACCCTGTACCGGATACCGGAAGGCCACTACATCCCGCGCGACACCCTGCAACCGGTGGCGCAGGTCTATAAGGTATTACGTCAATTGGAGAAAGGCCTGCCGGCACGCGATGTGATCGAGATGGGTTGACCGATACGGCGCTTCGCTGTTTGACGCCCGCGCCTGCTAGACTGCAACCGGGTATCTTTTTAATCGGAGCACGAGGGCAACATGGCAGACAAAATTCACCGCTATCAGGTACAGGTCAGTTGGACCGGCAACCAAGGCGCCGGCACCGCCAGCTATCGCGGTTACAGCCGCAATCATGACATCAGCGCGCCGGGCAAGCCGACGCTGCCCGGCTCATCCGACCCGAGTTTCCGCGGCGACCCCGCGCGCTGGAATCCGGAAGAGCTGCTGGTGGCGTCGCTGTCCGCCTGCCACAAGCTGTGGTATCTCGGGCTGTGCGCGGGGGCCGGCGTCACGGTGGTGGCCTACGACGACCGGGCGGAAGGAGAAATGGTGGAAGAGGCCGGCGGCGCCGGGCAATTTCTGTCGGTCACCCTGCGCCCGCGCGTGGTGATCAGCGCCGACAGCGACCCACAGACTGCTCTCGCGTTGCACCATCAGGCCCACGAGATGTGTTTTATTGCCCGCTCGGTTAACTTTACCGTCACCCACCAGCCGGACATCGTGGTCGATAACCCGTCGTCGTCGCACCGCTAGCTAGCTCCTGAGCGGCGGCGGCTTTTACCTCTCGCCGCCTGCGCATCTGCGTAAAGAAAAGCGTTACCCAGTCAAAAATCGTTTCAATATAATCCTGCGCCAGCGTTAAATATTTGCTATCACGGCAGTTATTCTCCTTTTACAGATAAAAGTGCGTTTATGTTCAAATCGTTTTTTCCCACCCCCAAACTGTTTTTCTCCTCCGCGCTGATCTGGTCGCTGGTAGCGGTGATCATCTGGTATGGCTGGGGGCGTCCGCTGGGCGATAGCCTGCTGCACATCAGCCAGCCGCTGCCGCAGGGCGCGATACGGTTCCTGTCGCCCGCCTTTCTGTGGTTCTACGGTTACTATCTGCTGTGCGTGGGTCTATTCGCCGGTGCCTGGGCATGGTTAAGTCCACATCCCTGGCAGCGTTGGTCGATTCTTGGCACGTCGCTGATTATTTTCGTCACCTATTTTTCGGTCGAAGTCGGTGTGGCGGTCAACGACTGGTACGTTCCTTTTTACGATCTGATCCAGAAAGCGTTGAGCGCACCTAACGCCGTGACGATTCAGGCGTTTTACCAGCAGTTGCTGATTTTCCTCGGTATCGCGCTGACCGCGGTGACCGTCGGCGTGCTGAACCTGTTTTTCGTCAGCCATTACGTGTTCCGCTGGCGTACCGCCATGAACGACTACTACACCTCGCACTGGCAAGCGTTGCGCCACATTGAAGGGGCGGCGCAGCGTATTCAGGAAGACACCATGCGTTTCGCTTCCACCGTGGAAAGCCTGGGGGTCGATTTGGTGAAATCGCTGATGACGTTGATCGCCTTCTTACCGGTGCTGGTCAGCCTCTCTTCTCACGTCAAATCGCTGCCGCTGATCGGCGAGATTCCCTACGGCCTGGTGATTGCCGCTGTCATTTGGTCGCTGGCAGGTACCGGCGTGCTGGCGCTGATCGGCATCAAACTGCCGGGGCTGGAATTCAATAATCAGCGGGTGGAAGCCGCCTACCGTAAAGAGCTGGTGTATGGCGAGGATGACGCCAGCCGCGCCGCGCCGCCTACGGTAAAACAGCTGTTTGGCAACGTGCGGAAAAACTATTTCCGCCTTTACTTCCATTACACCTACTTCAACATCGCGCGGGTGCTTTATCTGCAAACAGACAATATCTTTGGCATCATCATGCTGTTGCCATCGATCGTCGCAGGCAGCCTGACGCTCGGCCTGATGACGCAGATCACCAACGTGTTCGATCAGGTGCGCGGCTCGTTCCAGTACCTGATCAACTCCTGGACCACCATCGTGGAACTGATGTCGATTTATAAACGTCTGCGCAGTTTCGAATCGGTAATTCAGGATGTGCCGATGACCACCGACGCCGCGGATGCCACTTCCGGCGCCTGACGGACGCATTCCCTTTCCACGCTGCCGGTGCGACGAGGTATCAACCCCACGCACCGGCGGATTCAGACAGACGCCAGCATCCAGCCATGTTTGAACCGGCGCCTGACCTATTCTCCCCTTTGCCTACGCCTTGCATCCGCGTCGTCGTCGGCGCCATCATACGACAGAGTTTGATCTCACTCGCCCCGTCATGCGCGCCTTCCCTGCCGTTCGAACTATCTGGGTGTATGCCTGGACGTCCCGACGAGTAAACAGCAAGCAGAGCATTATTTTTCGGCAGCATACCCGTCATACTTCACGTTGCAGGTGCGTTGGCTTTATTACTCGAATTATTTTGGGTATAGATGAAATGAAAAAATATGACTTAGTGCCGCCATCTGGAAATAATTTTTTGAATAAGTAATAAGAAACGGCAATTCTCCCGCCCCAATTAACTAGTACACGAAATCATTTAACAGACTCTGAACAGAATAAAAATACGTAAGATCGAATCTGGAATAAAAAACGTAAACAGTGCGTTATTTCATTATGTCGCTAGCTGTTTATGTTTAAAAAAAATGTGATAACATTCACAGGTTTTTTCTCTTCGCTGAAAAAACCCCATCTTCTAATTTTTAAAAAAAACATGGATGTTAACAGATGGTTAGCCTCTGTTGATCTTGCATTATCGACACATTTAGCCCCATAGGAAGCCTTAATGAATACAATTCTGCATACCTATAACAATCTGAAGGTTGGTATTAAGCTAGCGATAGGGTTTGGACTGATTTTGATCATGTCCGCCTTCATCATGCTATCGGGAGTTAATGGTTTTCGTAATATTGACGCGTATGTCAATAAATCCATTATCAGTAATGATATTAATAATAACCTGAACGATGCCAGACGAGCCCGACTCAGTTTTCAGTATACCCATGACTACACCGCGATTAATAAAGTCGGCGACCTGATGGTAAAAGTCGGCCAGTCGCTGAATCAGGCCAACCAGTTGACCTGGAGCCCCGATGCGCAGAACTTACTGAATCAGCTCAATGACGCCTACAAAAAATATCTCCCCGGACGGGAAGCGCTGCTTAAAGCCAGTCAGCAGCGCGATGTCGTTGCGCAAAAACTGAATCAGGACAGCAGCGCCGACGTGCTCAATACACTGCGTACTCAATTCAGCAACAATGCGATAGCGCCGGAATTACGGCTGGAATTTAGCACGCTGTTCGAACAACTGTCGGAAATTCGCGACCTGACGCATGAGTTGTTACTGCAACCGTCCCCTCAGGCCGAGTCCAATCTGCGCAAAGCCCTTGGCAACACTCAGACCGCATTCAATCAAGCCCTGCCCAAATTCAGCGCGGAGCAGCAAGGGTGGCTGAACCAGGCCTGGCGCTTTTTCTCCACCTACAACGGCTACATTGACGATTATATGAGCGCCTTCCGGGATGAAAACGCCGCCACCAGTACCATGACCGGCGCGGCGACCATTCTGGATAACGCCTCCACCGATTTGTATGCAAGCCAACTGTCGCTGGTCAGCGCCACCACCACCAGCTCGCAGTGGCAGCTGTTGTTCACCGGTCTGGTGATTATCGCTATCGGGGTACTGATGGCCTGGCGCATCACCCTGCAAATTACCCGTCCGTTGCATCAGAGCCTGTCGCTGGCGGAACGGATTGCGCAAGGCGATCTGACCGCCTCGATTAACGTTACCCGCCGCGATGAGCTGGGGATGCTGATGTCCGCCATGGCGGCCATGAACCACAAACTGCGCGAGATGATCGGCGAAATCCGTGAGGGAGTGAGCAACGTGGCGTCCGCCGCGTCGGAAATCGCCGCCGGCAACACCGATCTCTCCTCCCGCACCGAGCAACAGTCGGCCGCGGTAGTAGAAACCGCCGCCAGCATGGAGCAATTGACCTCCACGGTGAAGCAGAACGCCGACAACGCACATCACGCCTCGCAGCTGGCGGCCGATGCGTCAGGCAACGCCACCAAAGGCGGCGAGATCGTCACCAACGTGGTGAGCACCATGAACGAGATCGCCACCAGTTCCCGCCGCATTTCCGAAATCACCTCCGTCATTAACGGCATTGCCTTCCAGACCAACATTCTGGCGCTCAACGCCGCGGTGGAAGCGGCGCGCGCCGGCGAACAGGGCCGTGGTTTCGCGGTAGTGGCCGGCGAGGTACGCAATCTGGCCCAGCGCAGCGCCCAGGCCGCCAAAGAGATCGAAACGCTGATCGGCGAGTCGGTCACCCGGGTGAACACCGGCTCCACGCTGGTGGAGAGCGCCGGTAAAACCATGGACGAGATTATCCGCTCCATCTCCCATGTGCATGACATCATGGACGAGATCGCGTCGGCCTCTGACGAGCAGAGCCGCGGCATCAACCAGATCTCCACCGCGGTCGCCGAAATGGACGCCACCACCCAGCAGAATGCCGCGCTGGTGGAAGAGTCTTCCGCGGCGGCCAATTCGCTGGAAGAGCAGGCGCAAACGCTGGAGCATGCGGTATCGGTGTTCCGTCTCGGTAACAACGAAGCGGCACCGCGCGCCAGCCTCAGCGCCGGCAAACCGCTGAAACTGACGACATCCGCCGCTAAAGCGACCTCGGCCGCCAAAACCACCGCATTGAGCCGCCCTGCGGCCAACGGCAAAGATGACTGGGAGTCGTTCTAACCGATTTTAACCACGGACAATACAGCATGGCGATATACGGCCATGCTGTATTTATTTTATGCATGCCGCTACGGTCTTTAATCTCCCGCCCCTTTCCCGGCAGTATTATTCTGACATGCACAAACTTTCTTTCCGGCTAAACGCACGTCCGAAATTATCCCTGCATGTTGTCGTTCCGCATTATTACGTTTTTATGTCGGTCATTTAAAAAACGAATGACGCATTAATCATGACGGTCCGTTCTTTCAATAAGCTGATTGATAATATCACTGTAGAATATTACGATGCGGAAACATAATTTTTACATTATCTTTCCCTGTGCTGAGGATGAGGTTATGATGTCCGCAGCAGTAACGACCGTTTGATAAAACGACGGTATCACCATCGACTATCCTATAACTAACAGCAATAAAACATGGCTTCAGCACTCACTCCCTGAAGCGCTCATGCATTGATATGTTCAATTCGTTTTTTTTGTTTTCCCCATCACTACCCTGGTAAATCAAAAAAAGGAAGGCCCAATGAAGACTGTTTTTGGCGCTTATAACAATTTCAGAGTCGGTGTGAAGCTGGCGATGGGATTCGGACTGATATTATTAATGGCGGCGATAATCATGCTGTCAGGGATCAATGGCTTTCAAAATATTGACGCGTACTCCCAAAAGTCCATTATCAGCAATAATATTAACAGCTATCTGGAAGAAGCCCGGCGGGAGCGTCTGCGCTTCCAATATACCCACGATTATGCGGCTATTAATAAAAACGGCGAACTGCTGAATAAAATGACGCAATCGCTGAATGTCGCCCAGACAATGAAATGGGATGCGGACACCCGTATTCTGCTGGATAAGATTATCCAGTCCGGCAAGGAATATAATGTCGCGCGGGAAAACCTGATCAGCGCCAGCCAAAAGCGGGACGCTATCGGTCAAAAACTGTCGCAGGATACCATCGGTAAAGTGATTGATACCCTGCGCGGACAATTCGATGCCGCCACGCTGCCGGCGGAATTACGGCTGGAGTTTATGTACATCAACGAGGGACTGTCGGATATCAAAGATACGGCCCATGAACTGACGTTGATGCCCTCCGCCGAAACCGAAGCGGCGCTTCGCAAAGCGTTGAGTACCGCGCAACATGCCATCACGCAGGCGCTGTCAAAATACAGCGCGGAACAGCAGGCCTGGTTGAATCAGGCCTGGCAGCTTTTCGCCACCTACAACGGGGATATCACCCTTTACATGGCGGCCTATCAGGAAGAGAACGCGGCGTCTCAGCGCATGGCGGATATCGCGCTGGTTCTTAACCAGTCGGCGACCCAGCTCTACCAAACCCAGTTAGACAAGGTGGATAACATTACCCGCCAGTCGCAATACGAACAGTGGATCATCGGGCTGGCGATTATCGCCCTCGGCGTGCTGATGGCCTGGCGCATCACCCTGCAACTTACCCGCCCGCTGCGTCAGAGCCTGTCGCTGGCGGAGCGGATCGCCCAGGGCGACCTGACCGCGTCCATCACCGTCACCCGTAAAGATGAGCTGGGCCAGTTGATGTCGGCGATGAATGCAATGAACCACAAGCTGCGCGATATGATCGGCACTATCCGCGAAGGGGTGAACAACGTGGCGTCCGCCGCGTCGGAAATCGCCGCCGGCAACACCGATCTCTCCTCCCGCACCGAACAGCAGTCGGCCGCGGTGGTAGAAACCGCCGCCAGCATGGAACAACTGACCTCCACGGTGAAGCAGAACGCCGACAACGCGCATCACGCCTCGCAACTGGCGGCCGATGCGTCAGGCAACGCCACCAAAGGCGGCGAGATCGTCACCAACGTGGTGAGCACCATGAACGAGATCGCCACCAGTTCCCGCCGCATTTCCGAAATCACTTCCGTCATCAACGGCATCGCCTTCCAGACCAACATTCTGGCGCTCAACGCCGCGGTGGAAGCGGCGCGCGCCGGCGAACAGGGCCGTGGCTTCGCGGTAGTGGCCGGCGAGGTGCGCAATCTGGCTCAGCGCAGCGCCCAGGCCGCCAAAGAGATCGAAACGCTGATCGGCGAGTCGGTCATCCGGGTGAACACCGGCTCCACGCAGGTGGAAAGCGCCGGTAAAACCATGGCCGAGATCATCCGCTCCATCGCCCATGTGCATGACATTATGGGTGAAATCGCCTCTGCGTCCGACGAACAGAGCCGCGGCATCAACCAGATTTCCAACGCGATAGCCGAAATGGACGCCACCACCCAGCAGAACGCCGCGCTGGTGGAAGAATCCTCCGCGGCGGCCAATTCGCTGGAAGAGCAGGCGCAGGCGCTGGAACAGGCTGTCTCGATATTCCGCCTCGGCCATGACGACAACCATCGCCCTACCCGCTCCGCGCACAAACCCGGCGCCGTCAGCGCTAAAAAACCGCTGATGCTGGCCGGCGCCGGAGCGGGCGCCCGCTCCGGCAACGACGAGTGGGAGTCGTTCTAAACCGTTAATTCTGCCTCGTTATGGCGGGCGTCGCCCGCCATAACGTGTCGTGCCCTTCGTTTTACCACCCAGCGCATAAGCTCAGTCACTCTTCGCATTTAATGTCGCGCCGATTTCCTGCAATACTGCCCGCACGCGCAATCATCATGTTAATGATATTAAAGCATTATTTATGAAACAAGCCGATGTCGCGCGTGGTGTTCACCTTTTATCTCTTGATTCATTCAACGCCTGGTTTTATCGGAGGATAAGCGGCGTAGTCGGGCCGACACCGGCACGTAACATCCACTGGGCACGTAACATCCACTGGACACGTAACATCCCTCTGATACAGGCGCTTAACCATTCACACACGGGGACATTATGCATTTATCTTTTCGCACCATGATTGCCGCGCTGGCGCTGGCCGCCGCGCCCTGGCTGGCTCAGGCCGAAGCGCCGGCCTCTACCTGGCAACACATCAAACAGACCGGTGAACTGCGTATCGGCGTGGCGCAGGGTGAACCCTGGTATTTCAAGAACGCGGCGACCGGCGAATGGGACGGTATCGGCTATCAGGTCGGTAAGGTGCTGGCGAAAGACCTCGGGGTCAAACTGGTGACGGTGGAAACCACCTGGGGCAACGCGGTCGCCGCGCTGCAAACCGGCCAGATCGACACCATGCTGGTGCTTGACCCCACCGAGGAGCGCAAGAAAGCGGTCGACTTTCCCGAGCAGCCGTTCTTCTGGTATGCCCAGGGCGTGCTGGTGCGCGACGGCATCAGCGTCGCCGACTGGGAAGACCTCAATCGGCCGGATGTCAAAATCGGCGTCACGCTGGGGTCCAGCCCGGACCTGCTGCTGACCAAAAACCTGCCGAAAGCGCAGCTGGTGCGTTTCCCCAACATGGATGAAGGCGTGGCGGCGTTTTATGCCGGACGGGTGGATGCATTGTCTTATTTCCATCCGGCGCTGGCGCTGCAACAGGCCAAAGTCGGCAAAGGCAACCTGATCCTGCCGAAGCCGATCGTGGCGGTCAGCACCAGCGGCGCCATCCGCAAGGAAAGCGACCAGGCGTTCCACCAGTTCCTCAACGACGAATTCGGCAAGCTCTATCAGTCCGGGCAGATTCAGCAGTTCTACGAGCAGGCGTTACAAGCGCGCGGCGTGGATATCAGCAAGGTGCCGCCGGTAATCCGCGAGGCGTGGAAATAACCGGCGCGATCGGGGAACGTCAGCCGGCAAACAGCGGCGCCAGCAGCGCCCCCGCATCCGGCTGACGTTCCAGCTCGAGCAGCGCATCAACAAAGCGCTTGCTCTGCGTCTCTCCCAGCCGCCGCGACAGATTGTCGCGGCACTTGCGCACAATCTCCGCTTCCGCCATCGGGTTCTGTTCGCACCCCGGCGGATAATCCACTGCCGGCGCGTTCAGCCACTGCCCGTCGACGTTGACCCTTACGCGGTTGACAGGCCGCCGCTGCACCGCCATCAACTGCTCCAGCTCGTCATCCACGACTAACTCGACCCGCCGGGCAAACGCCAGCAAGGTCGTATTCCGCCGCGCCGCTGCGTCGCTCCAGCGCTGGCGGGGAACGCCGTAAGCCAGGCAGGCCAATGCCAGCGGCACGCTGAACTGGGCATCGGTTTCGCTCAGCACCTGCGTATCGGCGAATTGCTGTACCAGCGTCCGACTGCCGATCACCTGAACCCGCGCGATCCGATCCGGCGACAGCCTCTGCTGCGCCAGCAATAACTCAAACGCCGCCAGCGCGGTATGCATCCAGCGGCAAACCGGGTAGCGTTTGAAACTGGCATGGCGCAGTCGCCATTCTTCGCCCAGAGCATCGATCAGCAGCGACGTATCACACCGGTCGGAGCCTGCCATGCGCCAGAACCCATGATCTCCGCCCAGCACGTCGCGCGGCCCAATGACGCCTTCCCGGTGCAGTAATACCCCGCGCACCCCGGCTTCCGTCGCCGGCGCGTTATAATCCTTGAACGCCACCAGCGGCCGCTGCCGCCAGTTGTACTTGTGCAGCCCCGGCAGCGGGGTCAGCGACGCCGCCAGCCCGATGGCGTTTTCCAGCCCGGCGGCATCGCAGCCGCTCAGCAGGCCGAACGCGACCGCCGCGCCAAGCGACTGATGCTGGCACACGCCGTACACCTGCCGGAAACGTTCCGGGCTGGGCTGCTGAGACAGGATCACCCGCCCGTTGATTTCCCAGGCGGCCGCCAGCGCGCACAGCAACCGGGCGCCGGATATCTGCCGCCCGTCCAGCGCGGCCAACGCCGCGGCCACCAATGTGGCGCCAGGGTGCCCCATGCCGCGCCCGTCCCGCTCAAAGCCGTCGTCATAATCCAGCGCGTTCATCGCCGCCGAATTAACAAACGCCGCCCCCAGCGCCGACAGCCCGTTTGGGCTTCCCAGCACCGGCGATGCGCCCGCCGCATACTGCTGACGCGCCATGCGCTGCGCCTGCAAAAACACCTCGCTCTCCAGCCCGGCGACGCCGCACCCCAGCGTATCCAGCAGATGCAGCAGAATTTTCCGCCGCCACACCGTGGGGATCGCCTCTGGGGTAAGCTGGCAGGCAAAACGGGCCAGCGTCAGGGTTATTGGGGCGGCATGGTTCGGGGAATACATCGGTTTGGATTCCTGTCAGGTTCAGGGGGATATGGCAAATATATCGATGATAACACTCCGCTTTCCCGCTGCTTTATGCCATTTTCGCCGCCGTGTAAACCAAAGGTCATAACCCGGTCATTGCGTACCGGCTACTGTGCCGACGCGTCCCTCGTCGATCCGGTCGTCGCTGACAGCCATTGCTCCATCGCGACGCGACTCAGCGAATTTCCCGCTTTCCTTAGCCAAAAATCGGCTATCAATCCGCTTTTTTAGCATTTACTTATCACATTTTTCGGCTGCTAAGATGCGGTGAATATAAAAAACACCATCGATATAACAATTTGTACGCCATTGGCGTCATCAGGGAAAAACACATGCGTTATCAATGGGATTTTTCCGCCCTGCCGCACTGGTGGCCGTTGCTGCTGGACGGGTTATGGGGAACAGTCCGCATCGGCTTTACCAGCATTCTCATCGGAATGCTGGTCGGCGCGCTGCTGGCCGCGATGAAACTGTCGTCCACCCGGCTGTTGCGCCTGCCCGCTCACCTGTTCATCGGTTTTTATCGCAACACGCCCGCTATCGTGCATTTTTTCTGGATTTACTACGCGCTGCCGGTCCTCAGCCCGCTGACCCTGTCGCCGTTCGCCGCCGCGGTGACGGCCCTGTCGGCGCAGTCGGCCGCGTTTTACGCCGAAGTCTACCGCGGCGGCATCCTGTCGATTGCCGAGGGTCAGTGGGAAGGCGCTAAAGCGCTCGGCATGTCGCGCCCGCTGGCGCTGCGACGGGTGATCCTGCCGCAGGCGTTGCGGCGCATGATCCCGCCGCTGATTGAACGCTCGTTCGAGCTGATTAAATCCACGTCGCTGGCATCGTCGCTGGCTTACGGCGAACTGTTGTATCAGGCGATGCAGATCAACAGCCAGAGCTTCCGCCCGCTGGAAGTCTACAGCCTGGCGGCGCTGCTCTATTTCACGCTGCTGTTTGTCCTTAGCCTGCTGAGTCAGTACGTCGAGCGGCGGCTGTCTTACGCCCGCGTACAGTGAGGTCGCCGATGCACTATCAATGGAACTTTGGCTTTATCTGGCAACAGTTGCCGGTCCTGCTGCGCGGGCTGGGCGTCACGCTGGAGCTGTGGCTGCTGGCAGGCATCGGCGGCACGCTGCTCGGTCTGGCGCTGGGCATCGCCCGCACCGCGCGCCGCCGCGCCGTCCGCCTGCCGGCGATGGCGTTCGTCGAGCTGTTTCGCAACACGCCGGTGCTAATCCAGTTGATCTGGTTTTATTACGCGCTGCCGGTGCTGCTCGGCATCCAGTTCAGCACCTTTGGCGCGGCGACGCTGGCGCTGACGCTCTACACCGCCGCCTATAGCACCGAAATCTTCCGCGCCGGTCTGCAGTCGATGGAGCAAGGCCAGTGGGAAGGCGCTAAAGCGCTCGGCATGTCTTACCCGCTGGCGTTGCGACGGGTGATCCTGCCGCAGGTGTTACAGCGCATGTTGCCCGCGCTGACCAACCGCCTGATCGAGCTGGCCAAGGTCACCTCGCTGGCGTCGATGCTGGCGGTCAATGAACTGATGTATCAGGGGCGTCTGCTGAGCAGCGACACCTACCGCCCGCTGGAAATCCTCACCGTGGTGGCGCTGTTCTACTTCGTGCTGATTTGGCCCGGCAGTTATCTGGCCGCGCGGCTGGAGCGGCGCTGGCGCTCCCCTTTATCAACCCGGTAATTTTTTATCAACCCGGCAACGTTTATCAACCCGGTAACCCCTTATGACTGATTCGCAGGATATCGTTTTACGGCTGCGCGGGCTGACCAAAGCATTCCACGGTCAGCCGGTGCTGAAAGGCATCGACCTCGACGTGCGGCGCGGGGAAAAAATCGCCATTATCGGCGGCAGCGGCTCCGGCAAGAGCACCCTGCTGCGCTGCCTGAATTTTATGGAAGTGCCGAGCGGCGGCACCGTCGAGCTGGACGGCGAGATACTGGGGCAGTTGTTGCCGGACGGCACCCGACGCTATGCGGAAAAGCAACTGTGCGCGGTGCGCCAGCGCGTCGGCATGGTGTTCCAGCAATTCAACCTGTTCCCGCATCTGACGGTGCTGCAAAACGTGCAGGAAGCGCTGCTGTCGGTGAAAAAGCTGCCGCGCGCCGACGCCGCTATCATTGCCCGCCGGCAACTGGAGAAAGTCGGGCTGGCGGACAAGCTGCACGCACGCCCCGGCAACCTGTCCGGCGGCCAGCAACAGCGGGTAGCGATTGCCCGCGCGCTGGCGATGGAGCCGGAGATCATGCTGTTCGACGAGCCGACCTCGTCGCTCGATCCGGAACTGGTGGGCGAAGTGCTGCACACCATTCGCGCGCTGGCGGACGACGGACGCACCCTGTTGCTGGTGACCCATGAGCTGGGTTTCGCCTGGCATTTCGCCGACCGGGTCATCTTCATCGCCGACGGCGTCATTCACGAAATGGGCAGCGCCGAACAGGTGCTGCGTCATCCCCAACAACCCCGCACGCAGGCGTTTCTGGCCCGCTTTGCCGAACGCGCGTTTTAAGGAGTCACCATGAGCGTTTCCTCCCCTTCCACCGCCAGCAGCCAGGCTTATCGGCAGGACGCCCGCAACGACGAGGTGCAGGTGTACCTCAACGGCGAGTTCGTGCATCGCTCGCAGGCAGTGGTATCGGTGTTTGATTCGGGTTACGTCTGCGGTGACGGCGTCTGGGAAGGCCTGCGGCTGGTCAACGGCCGGCTGATTTCCCTCGACGCCCATCTGGACCGGCTGCTGGCCGGCGCGGCCGCCATCCGGCTGGATATCGGCCACAGCCGTGCTGAACTGATCGACATTATGCAGCGCACGCTGGCTATCAACGGCATGACCGATGGCGCGCACCTGCGGCTGATGATCACCCGCGGGCGCAAAAGCACCCCGAATCAGGACCCGCGCTTTATTCTTGGCGGCGCGACGGTGGTATGCGTGGCGGAATATAAAGTGGTGGATGCCGCCGCCAAACAGCGCGGGCTGGCGCTGTTCACCTCCAGTTACCGCACCAGTTCGCCGGACGTGTTCGACCTGCGGCTTAATTCCCACAGCCGCCTGAATCTGATTCAGGCGCTGTTGCAGGCGATCGAGGCCGGCGCCGACGAAGCGCTGATGCTGGACCCGCACGGTTTCGTCGCCAGTTGCAACTCCACCAACTTTTTTATCGTGCGGCGCGGCGAACTCTGGACCTCCAGCGGTCGCTATTGCTTTAACGGCATCACCCGCCAGACGGTGATCGACCTGGCGCGCGCCCAAGGCCTGACGGTGCGGGTGGACGATTTCACGCTGGCGGAAGCGCTGACCGCCGACGAAGCCTTCGTCACCGGCACGCTGGCGGGCATCACCCCGGTGCGTAAGCTGGATGGCCGCGAGTTTGCCGCCGCGCATCGCGCCATCACCGATCGGCTCAGGCAGTGGTATCAGGAATTTATTGAAGGCTGACGAGTGGATGAAGGCTAACTACGCGGAAAACGGCTTGTAGCGGGAAACGGCTTTCAGCGCGAGCCACCGTCTCGCCTGGTCGCCGCTTCCGCTTATCGTGCGGACGTTATGGTCTGTCCGGCTGCAACGTCAGCAGCCGGATAATGGTGTGCATCACCGCGTCGTCGTCGTTGGAGCCGGTAATAAAGCGGGCGGCAGCCTTGGTTTCCTCAAACGCATTGCGCATGGCGAAGCTATAGTCGCCGCAACGCATCAGCTCAATGTCGTTTAATCCATCGCCAAACACCATGGTTTCTTCCGGCGTCACCTGCAACAGCGCCTGCAATTTTTCCACCGTACTGCCCTTATGCACCCCAACATCGGCGATGTCGATCCAGGCCGCTTCGGACACCACGATATACGCGCGATCGTCATAGGGTGTGAGATGCGCACGAGTCTGATGACAACGCCCTTTTTCATCGAACAGGGAGATTTTGACAAAATCCTCCCGCACCGCGTTGAAATCCGGCACCAGTCGGACGGTGGCGTAGGATTTTTTCACTTTCTCGATCATTGCCGGCGCCAGCGAGTCTTTCAGCACCGCGCCATCGGGGGTACAGGCGATAATCACATGTTCCTGATTCACCGCATCCAGCGTGGCGATCATCTCCCGGCCGAGCGCATTGTCGATCAGCGATTGATAGACGTACTCGCCCCGGTGCCGGATGCGGGTGGCGCTGTCGCCCAGGATCCAGAAATCCGCCGCCGGTGCGCCGAATAGCTCTTCAACCCGGTCGCTCTGTTTGCCGGTACAGGGTGCAAACTGTACCTGCTTGCGCTGCATTAACCCCCTGACCTCGTCAAACAGCGGCCGATTGAACTCGCCGTGGCGGTTGAGAAACGTGCCATCCAGATCGGTAATAATCAGTTTAATCATCACTCTGCTCCATCATGTGTCCGAACGATTAGACCTTCACTGCTTTAGCGCTTAACCCAACCAGCGCCAGCAACACCGCCACCACCAGAAACGCAGCCGACAGGCTGCTGTGGTGCGCAATAAACCCGATGCTCGCCGGGCCGGCCAATACCCCGAAATAACCCAGCGTCGTCACCGCCGGCACCGCGGCCGCCTGCGACATGCTGGTCTGGCGGCCAATGGCGGAGAACATGATCGGCACGATATTGGAACACCCCAGCCCGATCAGCGCATAACCGAGCAACGCTACCGGCCAGAACGGCACCCACACCGCCAGCATCAGACCGGCGACCGCCAGCGACGCCCCCAGCATCACCATCGGCTGCGGCCCCAGAGCCGTCACCACCCGGTCCCCGGTCAGGCGACCGAGCGTCATGGCGGCGGCAAAACACGCAAAACCGAGCGCGCCTTGCGCGTCCGGCATCCCGCGGTGCTCGGTCAGGAACACTGCGCTCCAGTCCAGCACCGTGCCTTCGGCCAGAAACACGGCAAAACAGACCAGGCCCAGCACCAGCACCGCGCCGCGGGGAATGGCGAACGCCGGGCCTTCCGGCGGATTGGCGTAGGTCAGCAGGCCGGCCAGATGCGTCAGCAATAACACCACCGCCACCAGTACGCTAAGCAGGCTGGCCGCCAGCGGCGACAGCCCCAGCGACATCATGCCGCTCATTGCTCCGGCGCCAACGATGCCGCCGATGCTGTAAAAGCCGTGAAACCCCGACATCATGGCTTTGCCCGCCGCCTTTTCCACCAGAATCGCCTGCACGTTCATGGCGCAGTCGGTAGTGCCGACCCCGATGCCGAACACCAGCAGCGCGATCGCCAGCAAAACGGTATCCGGAATCACCGCCAGCCACGGCAGTATCAGGCAGAACAGCAGCACCGCCAGCGCGATGACTTTACGGCAGCCAAAACGGGTGGTCAGCATCCCGGTGACCGGCATCGCCACCAGCGCGCCGCCGCCCAGACACAGCAATAGCAGACCAAGCGTACCGTCATCGACGCCGGTATTGAGCTTGGCGAAAGGCACCAGCGCCGCCCATACCGCGGTGGCGAACCCGGCCAGAAAAAACATCACGCGCGTCGCCCGTTGTTCGCGTCGTCCGGGTTCGTCGCTTACGCGCGCAGATAAAGGGGAGTTGTTCTGGGAATCCGTTAACTGTTGCATAAAACGATACTGTCTCGTGTGAAAGGAATTGACCAATAACCGCAGCGGCGCGCGGCGCACATCAACGATCCATAAAACTACCCATTAAGAACCCGCAGCACCTCTTGATGCAAACGCGGACACCCCGTCGCCAGAATCTGTCCGCCCGCTTCCGGCCGTTCGCCTTGTAGCGTAGTCACCACGCCGCCCGCCTGCTCGACAATCGGGATAAACGCGGCGATGTCATAGGGTTGCAGCGAATATTCCAGACAGATATCAATGTGCCCGGCGGCCAGCATCGCCATCGCGTAGCATTCGCCGCCGTAGCGGGTCATCAGCGTGCGCTCGGTGAGGTCATGAAAACGGATCTGTGGATGGCGTTCAATCGGCTCCGGCGAGGTGGTATGCAAAATGGCCTGCTCAAGCGGTACATTTTTACGGCTCTCGATGCGGCTTTCTCCCTGCGGGCCTCGATACCAGGCATGCCGTCCATCGGCCCAAAACGCCTCGCCGGTGAACGGCTGGCTCATCATGCCCATTACGGCGCGGCCCTGGTATAACAGCCCGATCAGCGTGCCCCACACCGGTAGCCCGCACAAAAACGGCCGGGTGCCGTCGACCGGGTCAAGAATCCACTGGATATCGCCGCTACCGGTCGCGCCGAACTCCTCACCCAAAATCGCGTGCTCCGGGTAGCGTTCGGTAATCAACGCCCGAATCGCCCGCTCCGCTTCCCGGTCGGCATCCGTCACCGGATCGAAGCGAAACCCCTCTTTCGGCTTGCTGCCGACATGCAGATTCTGGTGCGAGCGAAAACGCGGCAGGGTTTGCTGGCTGGCCGCGTCGGCCAGGGTATGAAAAAACGCGATATCCGGCAGTGATTGACGCATGGTATTCACCTCTTGGGATAAAATGCACATCAACAATAGTGGATTGACAAATCGAGTCACAGCGATTGATTATGCTCGTTATGCTCGATTTATTTTAAATATAAGGACTGGTTATGCTCGATTATGCATCTTTTCCTGAGCAGCGACAATCCCTGATCCGGGATCGGCTGCGCAAGGATGGTCGGGTAGTCTGTACATTGCTGTCACAAGAATTGCAGGTTTCGGAACACACCATCCGGCGCGACCTGCAGGAACTGGCGCGCGAAGGCGTGTGCAAGCGGGTATACGGCGGCGCGGTCAGCCTGGCTCCTGCTGACGGTCACTTCATCACCCGCGCCGCCGCCGACAGCGAGGCCAAAGATCGGCTGGGCCGCGCCTGCGCGGCGCTGGTTCAGGCGGGTCAGTGCATCTTTATCGATTCCGGCTCCACCAATCTGGCTATCGCCCGGGCGATTCCGACCTCGCTATCCGTGACCGTGGTGACCAACTCCCCCGCTATCGCGCTGGAAATGATGAAATCATCCCATGCGGAGGTGATCATGCTCGGCGGGCGGGTGCAATCGCGCACCGGCGGCGCGCTCGGTATCACACCGCAGAAACAGCTGGAGAGCATCTATTTCGATCTCTGCTTTCTGGGCGGCTGCGCGCTGGACGCCACCGAAGGACTGACCGTGTTCGACTACGAAGACGCGGAATTCAAGCGGGCGGCGGCGCGCAACAGCAATGAGATCGTGGTGGCGATGACGTCGGACAAGCTCCCGGCGATCGCCCGCTACCATGTCATCCCCTGCGAAGACATCACCACCCTGGTGGTGGAACAGGCGATCCCGACGGATAAACTCGCGCCTTTTATCGACAAAAAGATGTCTATCCGTTTTGCCGATGCACAATAAGTCAGCCCTTATGCCGCATGTGTTGCCCGTCCCGGTTCGTGGACGGGTATCGCTTCGTCATTTCGCTGGCAGCCGGATGACAACATCTGTTTCACGCTGCTGACCGCTTTCCAGTTTTATCCTTATACCGGTTTTTACGTCTGGCTGCCGCGTCAGGTTACGGTTTACTCTTTCCTCGACCGCCAATTGCAATTAGCTTATGCTATTCATTGTTGTTTTACTTTTGTTTTTCCATTAACAATATTGCGGGTAATCGTAATGATGGTGGGCTACAAGGCGCCGAGCTTGCGTTTAGCGTCTCCTGTTCGCGTGCGACAGAACCTGCGTTACTTGCAGTTGTTAACGCATTTCCGTGGCGTCTGGCGGGTGGGGCATTTCCGTATCGCTGCCGTATGTGGTGGATCGCGCATCACCGTTGATCTCATCAACGTTAACGCCTGAGCGGCTTTCTCGTCGGTAAGTGCGTGGCGTGCCGCGCCGACGTTTTCGGCCGCACGCATCGTCAGCGGTACCATGACTGACACGGCATTTGGGCGGATTCCCTCTGTCGGTGTAACTGTCGTGACCCGTGAAGAGATGCAAACCGGGGTTTATGTGCAGGATCAGGCGTAGTGGACTCGGTGGACTGGTGACGCTGGGCGGTTGTTACGACCGGGCGAAAACCTCGGCAGCTGAATCGCCTCTGACGTGGTTCACCTGCGCGGTTTCACCGCGGTCAACACCAATCAGTACCTCGACGGCCTGAAATTGCAGGGCGACAACTATTCGGAAGCATCGCTGGACCCTTACATGCTGGAGCGGGTGGAGGTGCTGCGCGGCCCGGTGTCGGTGCTGTATGGCAAAAGCAGCCCGGGCGGCCTGGTCGCGCTGGTCAGCAAACGGCCGACGGCGGAAACCATCCGCGAAGTCCAGTTCAAGATGGGAACCGATAATCTGTTTCAGACCGGCTTCGACTTCGGCGGCGCCGTTGATGATCAAGGCGTGTATACCTACCGCCTGACCGGGGTGGCGAAAAGCAGCGATACTCAGCAGGATCTCGCTAAAGAGAAGCGTTACGCCATCGCTCCGTCATTTAGCTGGCAGCCGGATGAAAACACCCGCTTCACGCTGCTGACCGATTTCCAGAACGATCCGTATACCGGTTTTTACGGCTGGCTGCCGCGTCAGGGCACGGTTAACCCGTTCCTCGACGCCAACGGCAATCAGCATAAGCTATCCACGTCGTTTAACGATGGCGAAGCCAGCAACAAGATGGCGCGTAACCAGAAGATGGTGGGCTACAGCGCCGAGCATGCGTTTAACGACACCTGGACCGTGCGACAGAACCTGCGTTACATGCAGTTGGAAACGCAATACCGTGGCATCTACGGCTCGGGCATTTCCGCATCGCTGCCGTATGTGATGGATCGCGCATCCGTTATCTCTCACGAACGACTGAACAGCTTTACCGTCGATAATCAGGCGCAGGCGACGTTTTCAACCGCCGATGTCAGCCATACCATGCTGTTTGGCGTGGATTACATGCGCATGCGCAACGATATCGACGAATATTTTGGTTCGGCATCCTCGCTGAACCTGCTGAATCCGGCTTACGGTGACGACAGCATTCCGGCGGATTCCCTCTCTCCCTGGAACTTCCTCAACCGTCAGGAGCAAACCGGGGTTTATATGCAGGATCAGGCGCAGTGGAATCAGTGGCTGGTGACGCTGGGCGGACGTTACGACCGGGCGAAAACCTCGGCGCAGAATCGCACCTCCGGAACCACCGACGCCAACAGCCAGGGTCAGTTCACCTGGCGAGGTGGGGTGAACTACCTGTTTGACAACGGTATCACGCCGTACTTCAGTTACAGCGAATCGTTTGAACCTACCTCAGGCGCCAGCGCCAGCGGCCAGACCTTCAAACCGTCGCTCGGCAAGCAGTATGAAGCCGGGGTGAAATACGTACCGAAGGATCGCCCGTTGGTGTTGACGGCGGCGGTCTATTCGCTGACCAAGAGCAACAACCTGACCACCGACCCCGACAACACCAACTTCAGCGTCCAGAGCGGTGAAATCACGGTGCGTGGGCTGGAACTGGAAGCCAAGAGCGCGCTGACGCAGAACATTAACGTGACGGCGGCCTATTCGCATGTCAATGCCAAATACACCCACGACACCGACTTGCAAGGTAAACGTCCGTACCAGATTCCCAACAATCAGGCCTCGCTGTGGGCGGATTACACCTTTAACCGTTCAGTGCTCAGCGGGCTGACCATCGGTTCCGGCGTGCGTTATGTCGGTAGTTCCTACGGCGATGCAAACAATACTTTTAAGGTTGCGCCTTACGGATTGCTGGACGCGATGGTGAAATACGATCTGGCGGCATTCGGTATGCCCGGCTCCAGCCTGGCCGTCAATGTCGATAACTTGCTCAATCGGCAGTACGTCGCCAGCTGTTATACCGATTACGCCTGCTACTGGGGCAGCGAGCGTCGCGTTACCGCTACGGCGACATTCCGATTCTGATTAATCGGCATTTCAGTGATGGTCGCGGCCAATGCCGCGACCATCGATGCCAATATCGTTTAAACATCAGTCATATCAGGCGGCAACCCGGCAGGTAATGGCATTACTTTTTCGCCACCGCGTCTTTAACGTCTTTCATTTCATTCAGCAACGCGGTTAAAACGGCGGTATCCGTTGACTGGCTATTCTTTTCGGTAACAACCGACACACCGCACTGCGAATGAGTAGTTACTTTCCCTTTCACCGGTAAAGCAACAGCCTGCAAATACCGTGGGTCATTCACTCTTACATAAACAGTCTCTTCAACTGCCCCTGCCTTTTTTACCTTAATGACACCATCTCTGCAGGCAGCATAGATAAAGTGGTGCTTAATTTTATCCAGATTCTCCGGCAACGATGGCACAACCCAGTCGGCAGAAATGGCATCGACGGGCACACTCCCCAATGCTATTTCTGCACTATAACCATCAGATAAATCAATAGATTTGTTATTCTCATTTAATATTTTTTCGTCAATGTCTACTGTTTTGGTTTCGACTATTTTAGTCTGAACGGTTTTATTCTTATTCGTAGAAAAGAGAGTCATTGGTATAAGTTTAGTCACTGCAATCGCCAATGCACCAAACTCTTTAACAGCCTTTTCTCTGTTATCCTCTGTATCAACTCCAATTTCTTTCACTCTATCTGTATTTTCAATTTTGGACATACTAATGTTTGTTTTGGTGAACAGGCTTTCTTTAGGAGAAATACCCACTTTGAATTTCTTGTAATCATGATTTAATACTGTGACCTTATATTTTAAAGCGCCATTTTCGCCATTGGATTTTTTTTCATATTCAGGCTCAAAAATCACCGAGGATGATGCCAGATAAAAGCTGTCGGATATTTTTTTATCCAGCAGTTTTTCGCCTGCCGGCTTATCACCCTGAATGATTTGATACGACACTTCCGGTTTTACTGCACAGCCCGACATCAGCATCATTGATACGATAATGTACTTTTTCATATTGCCCTCGCCCAGATATGATTAGTTTTATAAAAAATAATGAATCCGTTTTTTCAAGAAAGGAAAATAAAGCACAACGAATATCGCCATCATGGCGCATTATAAAATAATGGAAAATACAGGGAGTTCTTTAAGAATGACGCAATAAACCAACAATGCAAGTTGCCTGCATTCACTATTTCTTTAAAAGCATTAATCGCATGATTTTTATTGTTATTATTTTTAATAACAGTAGGATTAATATCCTCAATAATAAATATTCAACAGAGAGAAAATTACCGGATGGATTATTTTACGCCGCATTGAATCAGAAACAACGTCAGTAGATTAATGCAATCGCACCGCCGCTATAACAAACAACAACGCCCCTGCCGATTCCGACAAGGGCGCTTAACAGACGAGCCAGCGACTGACATCAATCCACAATCAGGATCAACGCCCGCCGCGCAGTTTCTCCGAACGGCGGCGCAGCACCTCCATCACCACCAGCAGCACCAGCGCGGCGGCCACCATCATGGTCGCCGCGGCGGCGATGGTCGGGTCGAGGTTTTCACGGATCCCGGCGAACATCTGCAACGGCAGCGTGCGCTGACGCGGACTGGCCAGAAACAGCGTGACGATCACTTCATCAAACGAGGTAGCGAAGGCAAACAGCGCGCCGGAGAATACGCCGGGAGCGATCAGCGGCAACGTCACCTTACGAAACGCCAGCAGCGGCGGCGCGCCCAGACTGGCGGCGGCGCGGGTCAGGTTCTGATCGTAATTCTTCAGCACCGCGGTGACGGTAATCACCACAAACGGCACGCCCAGCACCGCATGGGCCAGCACCAGCCCGATGTAGCTGTTCAACAGCGACAGCTTGGCGAAAAAGAAGAACATCCCGACCGCCACGATCACCACTGGGGCGATCATCGGCGAAATCAGCACCGCCATCACCAGCGATTTACCGCGAAACTCGCCGCGCACCAGCCCGACCGACGCCAGCACGCCCAGTACGGTTGCCAGCACCGTCGCCAGCGGCGCAATCAGCAGGCTGTTGCCGAGCGCGCTCAGCCATTCGCTGGAGTGGAAAAATTCCCGATACCAGCGCAGGGAAAACCCGGCCAGCGGGTAGCTGAGAAACGAGCCGCCGTTGAACGACAGCGGCACAATCACCAGCACCGGCACGATCAGAAACAGCAGCATCGCCGCGCCGTAAAAATTGAAGAAGCCGTTCCACACCCGCAGCAGCTGCGAACCCTGTTGTCTCATTTCCTTCATCGGTTTCATCGCTTGCTCCTTCGGTTAACGCGCCGCCGCGTCGGCGTCGGTGCGGGTGACTCGGATATACACCACATACAGCAGCACCACGATCACCAGCAGTTGTGTCCCCAGCGCCGCCGCCATTCCCCAGTTCATGGTGGTGTTGGTGAAGAACGCCACAAAATAGCTGAGCATCTGATCGCCCGGCCCGCCTAGCAGCGCCGGCGTAATGTAGTAGCCAATCGCCATCATGAACACCAACAGCGCGCCGGCGGTCACTCCGGCGTAGGTCTGCGGCACATACACTCGCCAGAACGCCAGAAACGGATGCGCGCCCAGCGAAATCGCCGCCCGCACATAGTTGGGTGAAATGCCTTTCATCACCGCATACAGCGGCAACACGAAGAACGGCAACAGAATGTGGGTCATGGAGATGTAGACGCCGATACGGTTAAACACCAGCACCAGCGGCTCATCAATGATGCCCAGCCCCATCAGCGAACGGTTGATCAACCCGCCGGACTGCAGCAGTACGATCCAACTGGCGGTACGCACAATCAGTGAGGTCCAGAATGGCAGTAACACCAAAATCATCAGCAGGTTGGCGCGATTATCCGGCTGTTTCGCCAGCCAGTAAGCCAGCGGGTAGCCCAGCGCCACACACAGCAGCGTTACCACCCCCGCCATCAGCAGCGTGCGCAACAGTACATCAACATACAACGCCTGATCCGCCGGTTGCGCCACCACCTTGTCGGTCTGCGGGTCCACCTTGTGGTCGAAGACCGACAGCAGGTAGTAACTGGTAAAAGGCCGCGACGCGCGGTCGATGGTTTTCCAGGTGGTCAGTTCGCCCCACATTGGCTGGTCGGCAATCAGTTGCTCGCGCAGCCCCGGCTGTTCATCCGACGGCAATTTACGCAGCGTACGGGTGATAAGCTGGCGATACTGGCCGTCTTCATAACCCAACCGTTTGGTGATGGTGGCGACCTGCCCGGTACTGCGGGCATTGCGCAGATCGCTCACCAGCGCCCGAAACACGCTTTCATCCGGCACACCTTTGCCGGACCATTGCCGCATCGCCTCGATAGTAGTCGGCATGCTGACGCGCAGGTCCGGGTTGGACACGCTTTTGCCCAGAATCGACAGTATCGGGAACAGGAAACTGACCAGAATGAACAGGAACAACGGCGCTATCAGTAACAGCGACCGTTTCTGATAGCGGGCCTGCGCCTGACGCAGTTGCTGTTTCAGACTGGTGCGATTCCCCTCGCCGCCGGCGGGCGGCTCTGCCTTCAACATCTCATTCTGGGACATAAGCGCTCTCTCCTTGTGATCAATACCGGTTCGGGATTACTTCTGGGCGGCCCAGGCGTTGAAGCGCTGCTCCAGCTCTTCGCCGTGATCGATCCAGAACTCGGTATCCACCTGCACCGACTGGGCCAGGTTATCCGGCGCGGTCGGCAGGTTGCGGCTGATCGCCGGGTCCAGCAAGGCGGTGGTTTTACCGTTGGTCGGGCCGTAGGCGATGTTTTCCGCGAACACTTTCTGGTTTTCCGGCTGATTGGCGAACGCGATAAACTGTTCGGCCAGCGCTTTGTGTTTGGAGCCTTTCACAATGGCCCAGCTATCCAGATCGTACAGGCCGTCTTTCCAGACGATATTGATGCCCGGTTTCTCTTTCTGCGCCACCGCCACGCGGCCGTTGTAGGCGGAGGTCATCACCACGTCGCCCGCGACCAGCCATTGCAGCGGCTGCGCGCCGGATTCCCACCACTGGATATTGGATTTGATCTGATCGAGTTTCTTGAACGCACGATCGACGCCGGCCGGGGTCGCCAGCACGCTGTAGACCTCTTCACGCTTCACGCCGTCCGCCAGCAAGGCGATTTCCAGCGTGAACTTGGCGCTTTTACGCAGCGCGCGCTTGCCGGGGAAGTTTTTCACATCCCAGAAATCGGCCCAGCTTTTCGGCGCTTGTTGCAGTTTATTGGCGTTATAGGTCAGTACGGTGGACCAGACAAAGATCCCTGCGCCACATTCGGAAACCGAACCTTTCACGAAATCAGCCTGACTGCCCAGTTTTTTCCAGTCCAGCGGTTCAAACAATCCTTCGTTGCAACCACGCAGCAGTTCCGGACCCTCCACTTCCACCACGTCCCAGCCGACCTGCCCGGTCTGCACCATGGCGCGGATGCGAGCCATTTCACCGTTGTATTCGCCGGCTTCGATGGCCCCCTTGCCTGCCGCCTGGAACGGTTTGTAAAACGCTTTATCCTGCGCGTCCTTGTTGGTGCCGCCAAAGGAAATCACGGTCAAGTTTTCGGCCCATCCCTGGGAAGCCGTAGCAACGAGCAGAGCGGATAATGCAAATTTTTTCAACATGGTCTGGCTCCTGAAAAGAGTAGTCAACGTATGCCCACGTGGGCAAAACCCTTAATTTTTTTTGATGCATAGGCATCAGTTTATAAAGCAGTTTTCATGCCAGTTTCTGTCGTCTGCGTTGAAAACCGCGGGATGGCGCCGTAGAGAAACCACGCTATGCAATGTGCACAACGCCTATACTATTTTTCACGTGATAGCTTGAACTGAATTCGCCTTATTATGGTGCAGCCCGGCAATGAGGCTGCACCATGCTGGCTCGAAAAGCCGGATGAACGCCCTTGTTCATCCGCCGTCAGGCAGCAGGAGTCAGGCTGACGGAGTGAGGTCAACGCAGAGATATTTCATCTCCAGGTATTCCTCGATGCCGAAGCGTGAACCTTCGCGCCCCAGCCCTGATTGTTTTACCCCGCCGAAGGGGGCCACTTCGTTGGAAATGAGGCCGGTGTTGATCCCCACCATGCCGTATTCAAGCGCTTCCGGCACCCGCCACTGCCGAATGGCGTCGCGGGTGTAAACGTAGGCGGCCAGGCCGAACTCGGTATCGTTAGCCATCGCCACCGCCTGCGCCTCATCGTCAAACGGGAACAGCGGCGCCACCGGGCCAAACGTTTCCTCGCGGGCGAAACGCATGTCGCGCGTCACGCCGCCGATCACCGTCGGGGTGAAGAAGGTGCCGCCGAGCGGGTGGCGCGAGCCGCCGGTCAGCAATTCCGCCCCTTTCGACAGCGCATCGTCAATATGCTGCTCGACTTTGCCGACCGCATCTGCGTCGATCAGCGGGCCTTGCATCACGCCGGGCTGGGTGCCGTCGCCCACTTTCAGCTTTTCCACCTCTTCCACCAGCCGGGCGGCCAACGCCGGATAGATACCACGCTGAACATAAATGCGGTTGGCGCAGACGCAGGTCTGCCCGCTATTGCGGAATTTGGATGCCAGAATGCCTTTTATCGCCTGCTCCAGGTCGGCATCGTCAAACACGATGAACGGCGCATTGCCGCCCAGCTCCAGCGACAGCTTTTTCACTGTCGGCGCACATTGCGCCATCAGGATGCGGCCGACTTCGGTGGAACCGGTGAAACTCAGTTTGCGCACTACCGGGCTATCGCACAGGACTTTACCCACCGCCGGCGCGTCGCCGGTCACCACCTGCAACACGCCAGCGGGAATACCGGCCTGTTGCGCCAGTTCCGCCAGCGCCAGCGCGGTAAACGGCGTCTGCTCCGCCGGCTTGACGATCATGGTGCAACCGGCCGCCAGCGCCGGCGCGGCTTTGCGGGTGATCATCGCCGCCGGGAAGTTCCACGGCGTGATCGCGGCGCACACGCCGATACCCTGCTTGATCACCAGCAAACGCTGGCTGGCCTGCGGCGATTGCAGCACGCTGCCTTCCACCCGCTTGGCCTCTTCGGCGAACCACTCGATAAACGAGGTGGCGTAGGCGATTTCACCGCTGGCTTCCGCCAGCGATTTGCCCTGTTCGGCGGTCAGAATGGCCGCCAGATCGTCCTGATTGGCGCGAATCAATTGCGCCCACGCCTGCATCAGCGCCGCACGCTCTTTGCCGGTGCGCTGACGCCACGCGCTCAGCGCCTGTTCGGCGGCGGTAATCGCCTGCTGGGTCTGCTGCGCCGTCACCAGCGGAATGCTTCCCAGCTCAGCGCCGGTCGCAGGGTTGGTCACGCTCAGGCGTTCCCCGTTGAAGCTATCTTGCCATTCACCGCCAATCAGGCATTGTTGACGGAATAACGTTTTATTTTTCAGTTGCATAACTACCCTTTCACTCACTTCTCACTTCGCCAGAACGCTGCTCAGAATCGACAGCGCCTTGCTGAACTGGGTATCCGGAATGGTCAGTGGATACAGGAAACGAATCACGTTGCCGTGCGTGCCGCAGGTCAACAACAGTAACCCCTGTTCCAGCGCCGCCTGCTGGTATTTTTTGGTGATCTCCGCGCTCGGTTTGCCGGTCTGCGGGTCGTTAAACTCCACCGCCACCATGGAGCCGCGGGCGCGAATATCCGCGATCGCCGCATTACCGGCTTTCGCTCTTTCCAGCGCTTCCACCAGTGTAGCGCCCAGACGCTGGGCGCGCTGGCACAGTTGTTCTTCTTCAATCACATCCAGCACCGCCAGCGCCGACGCCACCGCCAGCGGGTTACCGGCATAGGTGCCGCCCAGTCCGCCAGGGCCCGGCGCGTCCATCACCTCGGCGCGGCCTACCACGCCGGAAATAGGGAAACCGCCGCCCAGGCTTTTCGCCATGGTGATCAGGTCCGCTTTATCGTCGTAATACTCCATAGCGAACACTTTGCCGGTACGGGCAAAACCGGTCTGCACTTCATCGGCGATCAATAACATGCCGTACTTGTCGCACAGCTGGCGCACGCCGCTGATGAACTCCGGCGGCGCGACATTGAAGCCGCCTTCGCCCTGAATCGGCTCCAGCAGAATGGCCGCGACCTGATCGGCGGCGATATCGGTGTGCAGCAGGCGGTCAATGCTGTCCAGCGCCTGCTCTACGGTGATGCCATGTTGAGCATTCGGGTACAGCGCATGGAAAATGGACCCGGGGAACGGGCCGAATCCAGTGGAATACGGCGCCACTTTGCCGGTCAGCGTCAGGGTCAACAGCGTACGGCCGTGGAACGCGGCGCCAAAAGCGATCACCCCTGGGCGTTTGGTATACGCGCGGGCAATTTTCACCGCATTTTCAACCGCTTCGGCACCCGTAGTGAAGAAAGCGGTCTTGGCCGGGCCGGCGATCGGCGCCAGCGCGTTCAGGCGTTCCGCCAGCGCCACATAGCTGCCGTACGGGACGATTTGATAAGCGGTATGGGTGAATTTCTCCAGCTGTTCGCGCACCGCCGCCACCAGTTTCGGGTGACGGTGGCCGGTGTTCAGCACCGCAATCCCGGCAGCAAAATCAATATACTCGCGCCCTTCAACATCCCACAGGGTGGCGTTCTCGGCCTTGTCGGCAAAGAAATCGCACATGACGCCCACGCCACGCGGCGTAGCGGCCAAACGACGTTGATTCAATTCGCTGTTACTCATTATTCTGCTCCGATTCGATGAACACACCGCCCGACGGGGGCTGACGATTAACGTTCTGATGTTGCTATTTATCCCCTGCATGGCCCTATAATCCAGAGCCAGTTTTTAATATTTGAAGGATCCACTTTGCGCTCACTACTGACCGATTTGCTGTTGCAGGGGCTGGAACAGCAGCAGGAAGGCACCCTCAACAAGCGGTTGTACGACACTATCCGGCTGGCGATTCTGAGCGGCGATATCGCGCCGGGGCGGCGGCTACCTTCGTCCCGCGACCTGGCGCAGCAGTTGTCGCTGTCGCGCAATACGGTGATCGCCGCCTTTGAACAATTGCTGGCGGAAGGCTATATCGAAACCCGCACCGGCAGCGGCAGTTACGTCACCGAACAGTTGCCGGACACCCACCCGCCGGATGTGCGCGACGATACCCTGTCGCCACTGCGCCCGGCGGTGCAGGAAATCTCCCGGCGCGGCATGCACCTGCTGGGCTACGCCGGTGCGTCGGCGCGTCAGTGGGGAGCCTTTATGCCCGGCATCCCGGATATCGCCAGCTTTCCGCATGACCTGTGGCGGCGGCTGCAAACCCGGCTGTCTCGCCGCCTGAAACCAGAACAACTCTCCTACTCGCCGATCGGCGGCTGCCCGGAACTGCAACAGGCGCTGGTGGACTACCTGCGGGTGGCGCGCTCGGTCACCTGTACCCCGGAACAAATTCTGATTACCGAAGGCACCCATCAGGCGATGGACCTGCTGGCAAAAATGCTGTGCAACCCCGGCGATCTGGCGTGGATTGAAGACCCTTGCTACTGGGGAATGCGCAACGTGTTGACCATCAACGGCTTGCGCGTCGCGCCCATCGAGGTGGATGAGCAAGGCATGGTGCCGCCGGAGGACGTCTCGCCCCAATCGGTGCCGCGGCTGATTTGCGTCACCCCGTCGCACCAGTATCCGCTGGGTGCGGTGATGAGCCTGGCACGCCGCCAGCGCCTGCTGGCACTGGCGCAGGAACACAGCAGTTGGGTTATCGAAGACGATTACGACAGCGAATTCCGTTTTTCCGGCAGCCCCATCCCGGCGCTGCAGGGGCTGCAAACCCAACCGCCGGTGATTTACATCGGCACCTGCAGCAAAACCCTCTATCCGGGATTGCGCGTCAGTTACATGGTGCTGCCGCCGCATCTGGCGCGTGAGCTGAAAACGGCGCACGCCGAGCTATACCGGGGCGGTCACCTGCTGACACAGCTGACGCTGAGTCAGTTCATCCGCGAAGGTCACTACGCCGCCCACATCCGCCGCATGCGCTTGTTGTACGCGCGCCGTCGCGCCCTGCTGAGCGAATTGATCGTGCAGCACCTGGGCGAAGATTACCTTGGCTACAACAGTAACGCCGGTCTGCACCTGATTTTGCGGTTGCCCGACCACATCGACGATGTGGTGTTGAGCGCCCGTATTCTGCAACACGGCGTGATGGTCAAACCGCTGTCCAGTTACTATCTGCGGCCGACGCACCAGCGTGGGCTGCTGCTCGGTTACGCCAGCGTGGACGACGCCGAGATGGTGCCGGCGTTTGAGGTGATTCTTCGCTGTTTAGGCGCGCTGGAAAACGCGCGCGCCTGAATCCCTCGCCTGCTGTTTAACCGCTCACGTGCCGCCAAAACACGCAGCAGAAAAACCGGTGCAACCGATATCCTTCACGCCGGTTTTTCGCCGTAAAACAACGCACAATAGTGGTGCTTTTATTTAACACGCGATCACTATTTTGAGGCAAAGCCGATTTGTCGTACACCTTACTGTTCACTGCTGCTGTTCGCTTTGGCGATTTTACCGTTGTGCAACATGCACAATAAACTACCCGCCAACGGCTAAGCCTCGGCCTGATTTTCCGCTGGCGTAAGATTCTGCATTGTTCTTTTTTGCCCTCAAAATAATAAGAATAACTTCTCAATTAAGCATCAGGCATGACTTATGCATACGTAAGTCATCAACACCGCGCTACGACACGTGAGAGAAGGGAAGAATGAAAACCTACGTTAGCTTCAAAAATATTCAAAAAACCTACGATGGCGATCGTCTGGTGGTCAAAAATCTGAATCTGGATATTCAGGAAGGCGAGTTTCTGACCATGCTGGGCCCGTCCGGCTCCGGCAAAACCACCAGCCTGATGATGCTGGCCGGGTTTGAAACGCCGACGCAGGGTGAAATTCTGCTGCGCGACACCCCACTGCACAACCTGCCGCCCCATCAACGCGGCATTGGTATGGTATTTCAGAACTACGCGCTGTTCCCGCACATGACGGTGGCGGAAAACCTGGCGTTTCCGCTCTCCATCCGCCGTATGAACCGCAGCGATATCAAAGACAAAGTGGATCGGGTGCTGGACCGCGTCAAACTGACCAATCTGGCCGACCGTTACCCGGCGCAGATGTCCGGCGGTCAGCAACAGCGCGTGGCGCTGGCCAGAGCGCTGGTGTTCGAACCGCGTCTGGTGCTAATGGATGAACCGCTGGGCGCGCTGGACAAGCAACTGCGCGAGCACATGCAACTGGAGATCAAGGAACTGCACCGGGCGCTGGAGCTCACCGTGGTGTACGTCACCCACGATCAGAGCGAGGCGATGACCATGTCGGACCGGGTCGCGGTCTTCAACGACGGGATTATTCAGCAGATGGACAGCCCCAGCGACATCTACGAACGTCCGCAGAATGCCTTCGTGGCGCAGTTTATCGGCGAAAACAACACGCTGATTGGCACTCAGTCCGGCGGCGACGGCGACTACTATCAGGCCCAGTTGGATGACGGCACCACATTACGCGCGCTGAAAGTCCGCCCCAGCTCACCAGGCAGAAAAATCCACCTGTGCATTCGCCCGGAACGGGTAAAGGTCAACGCCAGCATGCTGCCGGACGGCGCACAGCAAGTCAGCGCTCGCATCCAGCAGTTTATCTATCTCGGCGATCATGTACGCATGATGACCGAGGTCGCCGGTCAACCGCAGTTTATGGTGAAACTGCCGGCCAGCGACGTTAACCCGGACTGGCAAATCGGCAGCGAAATCAAGTTGTCCTGGCAGCCGGAACACCTGCGCGCGCTGGATGCCGTCACTACGCATTGATCAGTCACTACGCATTGATCAGTCACTACGCATTGATATTGATGATGGCGACAGACGTTGCCACCGGTTAAGCCGGCGTCAATAATAGAGGGCTAACGCTTGCTGCCCGACGCCATGCCGACGCTGGCACGGGTAGCCGCCGGCGTTAGGTTTAACCGCCGTCCGCTACAGACAGGACGCACTACACGGAGCCTTTATATGCCACATGTTGCCATCAAGTATTTTCCCCGCAATCTGCCGGAAACCGTCAAACAGGATTTGGCAAACGAGATCAGTGAATTACTCAAGAAGTATATGAACGCGGAAGACAAGTCGATCTCGGTGGCCTTAACCGAAGTCGCGCCGGAAAGCTGGAAAGAGGCGGTTTACGACATCGAAATCGGGCCGGAGCTGGATAATCTCACCAAAAAGCCGGGCTACACGCTGTAACGACAACGCCTGAAGCAGGTTATCGGCGCTCAAAGGCGGAACAGTGTGATCACCGATCGCTGTGCCCTGAATAATCTGTGTTGCCCCGTCAAAGACAAGGCTCATGACGAGCCTTGTAACACAACTGCCCTATCTGTGATTCGCCGCGCCACGGCTTCGTTATTGCTCGTTCTGCGCCATGAAAGCGGCCTTCCACATTGTTTAGCATTTCCATCAGTCTGTTCAGTTAGTCGCTCCTGACCCCATGGATTCCCCCGGTGAATCTTATGGGCCAGGGACGTCTGCAACCATTGCGGATCTGACCGTACGCCAGACCATGAATATGGCTCATGTTGTAGTGAAATTAAGTCTCTTTCACTCATCCACTAACTCTGGCATAAAATATGCTAAATTAACTTATTGACAACATGAAGACTGCTGAATGAGAAATAAACAAATCATTTAAAATCAACAAATTAAATCAGTTTTCATATCAAAATTTAGGATGCAAAGATCGCGATGAATAAAGATTTTACATTTACGATTAAGAGCAGTTGCTTCGATGAAAATTACAACCCCTCCGAAAATACGCGTATCACTACCAACTTTGCTAATTTGGCCAGAGGGACGAACCGCCAGGAGAACTTGCGCAACACGTTAGTGATGATTGACAATCGTTTCAATACATTGGCGTATTGGGATAACCCCAAAGGTGACCGTTATTCTGTCGAACTTGAAATCATTTCCGTTGAGATAAATATTGCTGTCGAAGGCAATAACGATACCTTCCCTGTGATTGAAATATTGAAAACGAATATTGTTGATAAAAAAACTAACCAACGCATTGAAGGCATTGTAGGGAATAACTTTTCCTCTTACGTGCGAGATTATGATTTTAGCGTAATACTCCCTGAGCACAATAAGCATCGCACCGAATTTAGCACGCCAGATAATTTTGGCGATTTGCATGGGAAAATATTCAAACATTTCACAAATTCAGGTGATTACAAAAAACACTTTAACAAACAGCCTGTTATATGCCTAAGTGTTTCAAGTAAAAACACCTACCATCGCACTGGAAATCAGCATCCTGTATTGGGCGTCGAATACCAGCAAAATGACGCTTCCTTGACCGATCATTATTTCGAAAAAATGGGGTTACAGGTTCGCTACTTTATGCCTGCAAATAGCGTTGCACCTTTGGCTTTTTATTTTTCTGGTGATTTACTGAGTGATTACACTAATCTTGAGCTTATCAGTACCATCAGTACGATGGAGACTTTCCAAAAGATTTATCGACCTGAGATTTACAATGCTAACTCTGCAGCAGGACAATACTATCAACCCAACCTGAATCATCAGGATCATTCATTAACAAAAATTGTTTATGATCGGGAAGAACGCAGTCAGTTGGCTATTGAGCAAGGAAAGTTTACTGAAGAGCATTTCATCAAACCCTACAAAAATATTCTTGAACAATGGTCTGCTCACTACGCGCTTTGATTCACCAAAAAATATAAGGTCACCTGCTATGAAAACATTGCTACCCACCTCGACTGCCGGCAGTTTGCCCAAACCGTCCTGGCTCGCAGAGCCTGAGAAACTGTGGTCCCCCTGGAAATTACAAAACGAAGAGTTAATTGAGGGGAAAAAAGATGCCCTGAGTTTGTCGCTGTTTGATCAACTGCGTGCAGGTATTGATATTGTCAGCGATGGCGAACAAACGCGCCAACACTTTGTCACCACGTTTATTGAGCACCTTAGCGGCGTGGATTTTGAGAAACGTGAAGTCGTTAAAATTCGTAATCGCTATGACGCAAGCGTACCGACCGTTGTCGGAGCGGTGGCGCGCCAAAAACCCGTTTTTGTCGAAGATGCCAAATTCTTACGTCAACTCACCAGGCAACCTATTAAATGGGCTCTGCCGGGGCCGATGACGATGATCGATACGCTCTATGATAACCACTATAAAAGCCGCGAAAAACTGGCCTGGGAATTCGCCAAAATTCTCAATCAGGAAGCGAAAGAGTTAGAAGCTGCGGGTGTGGATATTATTCAGTTTGATGAACCCGCGTTTAATGTTTTCTTTGATGAAGTGAATGATTGGGGTATCGCCACGTTAGAAAGAGCGATTGAAGGGCTGAAATGTGAGACGGCGGTACATATCTGCTACGGATATGGCATCAAAGCCAACACCGACTGGAAAAAGACGCTGGGGTCAGAGTGGCGGCAATATGAAGAAGCGTTTCCCAAACTGCAAACATCCAATATCGATATCATCTCGCTGGAATGCCATAACTCGCGTGTTCCCATGGATCTGCTTGAACTGATTCGCGGTAAAAAAGTGATGGTCGGGGCCATTGACGTGGCAACCAATACCGTCGAGACACCAGAAGAAGTCGCCGATACGCTACGAAAAGCACTTCAGTTTGTCGATGCCGACAAGCTCTACCCGTCGACTAACTGTGGCATGGCCCCCTTATCTCGTCGGGTAGCCACAGGCAAGCTCAATGCGTTAAGTGCAGGCGCAGAAATCATCCGCAGAGAACTCTCGGCTAAATAACATCGCCCAATAATAGATCATTTAAACAAAACTCAGTCCGTGCGGCGATCTGATCAATCGCCAAATCACCTAAACCGCCAGCCGGACTGAGCGATTTAGTTGGACCTACTCTATGATCTCGTAACGGTGTCGTGGTCTTACCAACACCCTAGCAGTGAACGACATCAACCCGGCCCCTCACTTCCTGCCGCCAGCAGCGGTACCAGCACGTCGCTGATGGGCGTAGGAATACCCTGTGAACGACCACGACGCTGTACTATGCCGTTGCGGATATCCCATTCCAGCGGGCGGTTAGCCTGGCGGTCGGCGAGAATAGAGGTGCCTAAATCCGCAGGGGCACGCTGAAAACCGTCAACGATCTCCTGCGGAACGTTATCGCTCAGTACCGCACCTTCCGCACGTGCTACCGTCAGACACTCGCGCAGATAAGCCAGCGCCAGTTCCGTTATATCCCCGCGTGAGAACATCCCGGCACGGCGATTAGCCAGAACCATCAGACCAGCGGCCGCATTCTGCAGCAGTTTGCGCCAGGCGATGGAGACAAAATCGGATGACAACTCCACCGTGCAACGTGTACCACTGAGCGCATCTGCTACCCATTTTGCCTGCGGCACATCCGGCAGCGTCAGGCGCGGTTTCGCACGCAACCAGACAGACGCATCTGGCTCGCGCTGTGCCGGGAACCACACTACCGAAGGCAGCACCGTTGCGCCGTTGACCCAGGGTTCCAACTGAGTTTTCTGTTCTACGCCGTTTTGCAGCGCACACACCACGGTGTTTTCATCGCACAGCGCGGCCAGCCAGTCGGCACTGTCTGCGACCTGGGTGATTTTCACCGCGACAAACACCAGATCGAACGGATGGCTGATAGCCGCCGGATTGCTCAATACCGGACCAGGCACCACAGTTTCACCGTCATCGTGACGCAGAATTAATTGCGAATGCGCGGTGCGTCCGCAAAGGACCGGCGTACGGTCAACTTCATGCAGTGCAGCAGCGATGGTAGTGCCGATAGCGCCCGGCCCCAGAAGAGCCATCGTGGGATGGTCAGACATCTTGTGTTCTCCTGATTTGATTAGCCCATCATCAGTGTGCCGGCGGCAATCACCACCTACGCCAGCATTTTCTCAGCGTTAACGTCTCGCCGGGAAACCGATCACCCAATACCGCGGCAAACCTGGTGTCTTAGACCATACCATTATTCCCATGACGTAAAAATGCTGGTCGCTGATTCAAGCGCGCAAACCACGCGTCAATGGCAGGGACGTCGGGGTGAGGAAACGGTGTCATTTTCCAGCGATTCACCGACAGCCCAAGCACCACATCCGCCAGCGTAAACCTCTCGCCTGCCGCCCATGCCCCGGTGAGCTGGAGTTGTTGTTCAAGAATACCAATACAGTGGTTCCACTCTTTAATGCCAGCGGCAATCGCGTTTTGATCGTTATAGGCCGGGTTCTTGCGCGCCAGAGCCGGGAAGACATAACGCCAGGCGTTGTTAAATTCGGTCGCCTGCCAGTCCATCCAATGCTCGACGTTAGCGCACGCCTGCGGCTCGTTGGGGAGCAGGTCATCGCGCCCGGCTTTGCGCACCAGATAGCGGCAAATCGAATTGGATTCCCACAGCACGAATTCATCGTCAATCAACACGGGCACCATCGCGTTCGGGTTCATGGCGCGAAATGCATCGGTTTCCGTCGATGCAAATCCGCTACCGTAATCTTCCTGAACATAGTCCAGCCCCGCTTCTTCGCAGGTCCAGAGCACTTTGCGCACATTTATTGACGTCGTTTTGCCAAGTATTTTGAGCATACTTCGAATGTCCTTCCGCGTGATTAATCGTTTAAAAACAATACACCAGCTTAATATCTTCTTACTACTGGCAGCAGCGCACTGGACACACAGAATGCACTAACGTCCTCGACATCAAAAAACAGTTTGACGGCAGCCTGGACGCGCTTCATGCCCCTACCAGCGTTCTCTGTTGGCACTTTGCTGCGTATTTAGCTATAAATCAGAATACATCTGGTTGCTATATCACTCAAAACAGACGCTCATGAGGGTACTGTAATGAAGCAGACTCACTCCATTCCTGAAATCTACAACCCTGATGTTCCATACGGTGCAAAATGTGAAATTATGGATCAACTGTGCCAGGCGTTGGCGAGACATAAAGGAATGGAGCGCTTCGAACTGCGTGATTACCTGTTGGAGAGGATCCACGTGGATTTCGAAAATCTGGAGAATAATCCTGTAGGGATGCTTCTGCTGTATGAATACCTCCACAGCCAGCGTCCGGGAGTCTGCATCCGTTCTACGGAAAAACAGCTCAATTGATCCTCGCATGTCACGTAGACATTTAATATATAAGTATGACGGCACATCGTTGTCGTGACCTAACGCGCCAATATCCCTTCTGACAGCGGCAAATCCAAAAGATGGGGCGTGTCTGCTGTGAGCAAGGAGCGGACTTTTACGGTAATTGATAATTCAAAGCAGCCTGTTGCATCTACAACAGGCTGCGGTAAGCAACTATTAGGCAAGACGCTTCAATAAGCAGATTACCCAATATAATCATAAACTACAGACGATCTATTAATTACACGGGTTCATCATTGCAATGGCTGGTATAGAAAGTCACGCCATTACCATCAGGGTCCTGCATTGAGAAATAATGATGTCCATGCAGCGAACCTTCCGCAATTTCCAGAGGGGAATACCCTCGTTCAATCAATCCATTTCGAAAAGTTTCGAGGTCTGACTTGGAGTGGCCTGCAATCATCAGGTCAATTTTTTCAGATATAAAATCAGGGCGCTGGCCTACACGGCTGGCATGGAGGGGAGCAGTCAGAGGATCGCTTTTTGTTGTTAATAACAGATGCGTACCGCCGCGTAGTTCGACGATAGCCATTCCCGGAAATTTGTCTAATCCGCGGAGACCTAAACCCCGATAAAAATCATAGCTTAACTCAATGTCTTTCACTTTCATGACATAATGCGCGAGGGCTGCAGATGGTAAAGATTTTTCCATTTCAATGCCTTACTGTATTCAGATTAATAAATGCAAGTGCAATATTGTCGTGTCAACATTGCAATGTTAATGTGACTGAGTAGTCGAAAATGATTATGCGACTGTTCAGTCGAAAAAGACAAGGGGAAGTTGTGACACGTAAAAAAGAGATCGACAGAGAACAAGTTTTAGATGCGGCCGAAAGCATCATTCTTGAATCTGGCGGCAGATTATTTACTCTTGATGCTGTAGCGGAGCGCGCGGGTATCAGTAAAGGCGGGCTTGTTTATACCTTTTCCTCTAAGGATGGTCTGATCTATGCAGCACTGGAAAGAGAAGTTGCACGTTTCCAAAAAGCAGTACGCCAGCGTCTCCTAACAACCCCGGTTGGGCCGATCGAATTAGTTCTCGCTCATCTTGAGGAAGCTCTTGGAGAGGAAGACGCTTCAACTCAAATGGCAGCTTTTCTTATTACCGCTCTTGTCCATGCGCCTGGTATGCTGGAGCCGGTACGAAAACTGTACAGTTCACTTCTCGTACCTCTTCGTTCAGTTAGCGATGAGTATGCTGAAGTAAGGCACGCACTCCTTGCCGTTGAAGGTATTTTTCTGCTGCGCGGGCTTGGGTTCGCAGATATTTCTGCAGACGAGATAAAATCCGTCCTGCTGTATGCACGTAAAATCGTGCTTTCAGCGTTAGATCAATCCACAAAGAATCTCATGCCAGATAAAGAATGAGCGAAGCCAGCTCGCTGTTTATTGACCCTCAAGGAGAGTCAGCTTGTACGCTTCTGGCACTTAGCCGGCCATTAGACATAATTACACCAAAAATAATATCCAACTAAATTAATTACAGGCCAGTACAATACCTCTGATTGATAAAACAACCCACAATTCCACTATAGACCGTTATAAAAAAAGCCCCCAACCATCAGGCCAGGGGCTTTTTAATACCATCCAAATCACAATCAGAACGCGGCGGAGAAAATCTCGACGATTTCGGCGTGAGTCACTTTTTCGGGGTGATCAGACCTCTGGCATCTTTTAATATATTTACCACCAGCAAGAAGCTATCTCTTCTGAGATACCGTTTATTTTTCCACCCGTTTTCTTAATTGTTCGGCGAGTTCCGACACCAGGCATTCTCCGGTTGCCGCCTTAATGGTGAGTTCTTCCAGCGAATTGTCGTTATCAACAATCAATATGCCATTGCGGCGTAAAAATATCATGGTAACAAAAAAAGCGGTGCGTTTATTGTCATCATTAAAAATATGACCACGAGCAATGGTTACCCAATACGTCGCCGCCAGCTCAAACAATTCGGTCACACCTTCATAATAAAGACGGTTTTGCACCCGATAAATCAACGCCTCAGCCCGACCAGGATCAGCCATACCCGCTACCCCGGGCAACACCTGCAAAATACGATCATGAAAGTCGATGACGTCCTGTGCACTCACCCATTTCATCTGTCAGCAAGCGCTTTGATGGTGTGTCCGTGGCGCTGCATGATGAAATCAAATTCGGCGTCTAATCTGGCTTTCTGATAAGCCTCAAACTCTGCTTTGGGGATGAGTACAGTCGAGGTGCCGTCCCGACGCTTAATCTCTACCGGCTCACCGCTGGCTGCTGTATCAATGACCGTCGCAATGTTTTGCCGGGCTTCAGTAATGGTATAAGTCTTCATGGCACCCCCTTGAAATGTACATTTCAAGTGTACATCTGATTAGTAAAATAGACCACCAGCTATGCCGCGTTAATGCGACGTTATAAAAAAAGCCCCCAACCATCAGGCCGGGGGCTTTTCAATACCATTCAAATCACCGTCAGAACGCGGCGGCGAAAATCTCGACGATTTCGGCGTGAGTGGCTTTTTTCGGGTTGGTCAGACCGCAGGCGTCTTTCAGCGCGTTGTCCGCCAGAATGCTGAAGTCTTCTTCTTTCACGCCCAGATCTTTCAATCCGGCCGGGATACCGACATCGTGCGCCATCTGGCTGATCGCTGCGATCGCCGCATCAGCCGCCTGCCGATCGCTCAGCCCGGCGACATCCACACCCAGCGCTACCGCAACGTCTTTCAGACGTGGCGCGGCGACGGCGGCGTTGTAGCGTTCAACGTGCGGCAGCAGCACCGCGTTGCACACCCCGTGCGGCAGGTTATAGAAGCCGCCCAACTGGTGCGCCATCGCATGAACATACCCCAGCGATGCGTTGTTGAACGCCATGCCGGCCATAAACTGGGCGTAAGCCATCTGCTCGCGCGCCACCATGTTTTTGCCGTCTTTGACCGCATCACGCAGATGGTCGCGGATCAACTCAATCGCTTTAATCGCCACCGCATCGGTAATCGGGTTAGCGGCGGTCGACACATAGGCCTCAATGGCGTGGGTTAAGGCGTCCATCCCGGTGGCGGCGGTCAGCGAGGCCGGCATGCCGACCATCAGGACCGGGTCGTTGACGGACATCACCGGCGTCACGTTTTTATCCACGATCGCCATTTTCACATGCCGCACTTCATCGGTAATGATGCAGAAACGGGTCATTTCAGACGCGGTGCCCGCCGTGGTGTTGATGCCGATCAGCGGCAACTGCGGCTTGGCGGAAACATCCACGCCTTCATAGTCGGCAATCTCGCCGCCGTTGGTCGCCAGCAGAGCGATCCCTTTGGCGCAGTCGTGGGAAGACCCACCGCCCAGCGACACCACGCAATCGCTGTGGTTCGCCTTCAGAATCTTCAGACCGGCATCCACGTTGGCGACGGTCGGGTTCGGCTGCACGCCATCATAAATGGCGCTGTCGATCTGGTACTTTTTCAGCAGTTGCTGCACGGAGGCGGCGACGCCGATTTTGTTCAGCACGCCGTCAGTCACGATCAAGGCATGTTTGAAACCCTGCAACTGAATCTGCCTGGCCGCTTCCTCTAACGCACCCTCACCCATCAGGTTTAAAGCCGGAATATAAAATGCGCTGCTCATAGATCACCATCCATTTATTACAGAGTCTTAACTTACAGCCATCCTAGCATTGACATTTGCCGCTAAAATTGACCAAAAACAAACTTCACCCACTCTTCGCTAAAAGGCTGAACCGTTTTTTCTTAGGGATATCATGCATAAATGAAAAAACCGCACCGCACAAATAAACAATTATTTTACTTTTGAACCGATATAAAACCGGCGTAACGCCGCGGGCGGTATTTTCGTTGTAAACAAGCGGGTCAATCTGCCGTTATTACATAGATTACGGCCTGAAAAGGTGTTACATCGGCGCATCGCGCCAGACCAAACCGTATCAGTATTAGTGAACGGATACAGGCTGTCGTATCATGACCACTCGGGGCTTTTAATGTCGACAATACCCATGACGAATGAGATCACATTTAAGGTGATCGGCGATATCAGCACGGCCAGCGCCTGTAGCGCTGCGCTGGTGGTACTCGTCGATCCGTACGGAAAAATCCTGCTGCAATTGCGGGATACAGATAAAGACATTCCCTACCCCGGTTACTGGTCGCTGTTCGGCGGCGGACTTGAAGGTGAAGAGACGCCCGCTCAGGCGGCGGTGCGTGAATTAAATGAAGAGATCGGTATCACCCTTGACGATCGGGATCTGACGCCGCTGATCGTCACGCTGTCGGATGACAGTAAAAACGCCCGGATTTATATCTTCTCCCTGACCACGACGCTGACGCCGGGCGATATCGTCCTGCAGGAAGGCTCCGGGTTCGCCTTCTTCACCCGGGAACAAATCGCGCACCTGCCGGTTGTGCCCTACGTCATGCGCGCTCTGAACCTGCTCTGGCGCAACACGCACTGATTCTCCCGCCGAAAATGACAACGCGATACGCCGGAGCGTATCGCGTTAACCATACCGAATACCGTGCGGCGTTAGTGCCGGTTTCTGACCAATTGATAACGACGGGTCAGATACTCAACCGGCGCGCTCCAGATATGCACCAGCCGGCAGAATGGGAACAGCAGGAACAGCGTCATCCCCAGCACCAGATGCAGGCGGAAAATCAGCGCCACGCCATCCAGATACGCCGAGGCGCCGCCGCGGAACGTCACTACCGCCTGCGCCCAATTCACCAGCTTCATCATCTCGCTGCCGTCCATGTGTTGCGCGGAAAACGGGATGGTCAGCAGCCCCAGCGCCGCCTGAATCACCAGCAGCGACATGATCAGGATGTCACCGGTGGTCGATGTGGCGCGCACTCGTGGATTCGTCAGCCGACGTTTCAGCAACAGCACGCCGCCCACCAGCGTCAGCACGCCGCACGTCCCGCCGCCGATCATCGCCATCTTCTGTTTTATTTCCAGCGGCAGGAACGACTCGTACATCCAGTGCGGCGTCATCATGCCCAAAAAATGGCCGCCCAACACCCCCAGAATACCGATGTGGAACAGGTTTGAGGCCAGCCGCATGCCTTTCTTATCCAGCATCTGGCTGGAGCTGGCGCGCCAGCTGTACTGACCGTAGTCGTAGCGTAACCAACTGCCGATCAGAAATACCGCGCCGGCGATGTAAGGGTAGATATCAAACAAAAACAGATTGAGGTAATGCATCAGCAATCTCCTTTGACCGGTGAAGCGTCAAGGTTCAGGTAGTGCGGCGCCACCGCGTCGACGAAACGACGCTGGTGACCAGTCTGTTGCGCCGGGGCGCAGCCCGCGTCGGCCAGAAAGCGGACCTGCTCTTCTTCCCACACCGCATCCAGCGCCTGCGGCGTGTCATCGCGCGCTTCTTCCGCCACCTTCGCCGCCACGGATTCACGCGCGGGTTCGAACTCTGCCAGCGTCAGCAACAAATCCGGCAACAAGGCATACTCGCTGTCGCGCTGGCGTAAGCGTTCCGCCAGCAGCGTCAGGATCGGCGCGATGTCACGCAGCCCATCACGCGCCGCCTGCGGATCGCGCAGCGTCAAATACTCCAGATACAGCGGCAGGAAATCCGGCAGCTCGCGGCAATCCAGCTCCAGCCCGACCTCACGGTACTGCGCCAGCAAATCCACCATCGCCTGACCACGGTCGCGCGACTCGCCGTGCACATGTTCAAACAGCAGCAGCGACAGCGCGCGGCCGCGATCGAACAGTTCGCTGTAGCGCGCCTGCCGGTCCAGCAGGTCGCCCTGATAAAAGTCGGCGATGAATTGCAACAGTTGCGCGCTCTGCCGTAGAGGCAGCTCGTCGGCCTGCTCCAACGCCTCCAGCATCGCCTGCTGTTGCTGCCACAACTCCGCATCCGGATATTCCAGCAGCCGGGCGATAACGCGAAGACTGATCATGACTGGTTCTCCTGCATCCGCCGGTTGCTCATGGTCTGGGTTTTGCTGGTGACGTCGATAGCGTCGATACGGCGGCTGTTGAACAGGTTGAACGATGAATCGCTACCGTGGCAGCCGTCGCCGAAACTGAAGCCGCAGCCATGCGCTTCCGGGAAAGCTTCACGCGCCAGTTCCCGATGGCTGGACGGCACCACAAAGCGATCCTCATAGTTGGCGATCGCCAGATAGCGGTACATTTCTTCAGCCTGCGCCGGTGTCAGCCCAACCTGCTCCAGCGCGCTGACATCGGTAACCTGCTCCACCGTCTGCGCCCGCTTGTAATGGCGCATCGCCAGCATACGCCGTAACGCACGCAGCACCGGGCGGGTGTCGCCCGCGGTCAGCAGATTAGCCAGATACTGTACCGGGATACGCAGGCTCTCCACGTCCGGCAATACGCCGCTGTGCGCCAGCTGGCCCGCATCGGCGGCGGACTGAATCGGCGACAACGGCGGCACGTACCACACCATCGGCAACGTGCGGTATTCCGGATGCAACGGCAGCGCCAACTGCCATTCCACCGCCAGCTTGTACACCGGCGACTGCTGCGCCGCTTCAATCACGCTGAGCGGAATGCCGTCGCGTTGCGCCTGCGCGATCACCTCGGGGTCGTTCGGGTCGAGGAAAATATCCAGTTGGCGACCGTACAGATCGGTTTCGCTTTCTGCCGATGCCGCCTGCTCGATACGGTCGGCATCGTAAAGCAGGACGCCCAGATAGCGGATACGCCCGACGCAGGTTTCCGAGCACAGCGTCGGCATGCCGGATTCGATACGCGGATAGCAGAAAATGCATTTTTCCGACTTGCCGCTCTTCCAGTTGAAATAGATTTTCTTGTACGGGCAGCCGGTCAGGCACATGCGCCAGCCGCGGCATTTATCCTGATCGATCAGCACAATGCCGTCTTCCGCCCGTTTGTAGATAGCGCCGCTCGGACAGGTGGCGACACAGGCCGGGTTGAGGCAGTGTTCGCACAGTCTGGGCAGGTACATCATGAAGGTGTTTTCGAACTGCCCGTACATCGCCGTCTGCATGTCGTCGAAGTTCTTATCCTTCGACCGCTTGCTGAACTCGCCGCCCAGATCGTCTTCCCAGTTAGGGCCGTTTTCGATCTTTTCCATGCGCTGGCCGGTGATCAACGAACGCGGGCGCGCCACCGGCTGGTGCCGGCTTTCGCCGGCGCGTTGCAGATGGGCGTAGTCGTAGTCGAACGGCTCGTAATAATCATCCAGCGCCGGGACGTCCGGGTTGGCGAAAATCTTCGACAGCACCCCGACGCGGTTGCCCATGCGCGGCACCAGTCGTCCGTTGATTTTGCGGATCCAGCCGCCCTTCCATTTTTCCTGATCTTCCCAGGCATGCGGATAGCCGGTGCCGGGCTTGGTTTCCACGTTGTTGAACCAGGCGTATTCCATCCCTTCGCGGCTGGTCCAGACATTCTTACAGGTCACCGAACAGGTATGGCAGCCAATGCATTTATCCAGATTCAGCACCATGCCGACTTGTGAACGAATTTTCATCGGGCTTTCTCCTGCAGATGAGGTTGCACATGGGAAGACAGGTCGTCATGGCTGTCCTCATCCAGCCAGTCGATACGGTTCATCTTGCGGACCACCACGAATTCATCGCGGTTGGAGCCGACGGTGCCGTAATAGTTAAAGCCATACGCCAGTTGGGCATAACCGCCAATCATGTGGGTCGGTTTCGGGCAAACGCGCGTGACCGAGTTGTGGATGCCGCCGCGCTGGCCGGTGACTTCCGAACCGGGCAGGTTCACCAGTCGTTCCTGCGCGTGGTACATCATGGTCATGCCGGACGGAATACGCTGGCTGACCACGGCTCGCGCGGTCAGCGCGCCGTTGGCGTTAAACACTTCCACCCAATCGTTGTCGGCGATGTTCAGCTCGCGGGCATCGTCTTCACTCAGCCAGACAATCGGCCCGCCGCGTCCCAAGGTCAGCATCAGCAGGTTTTCGCTGTAGGTGGAGTGGATACCCCACTTCTGATGCGGCGTCAGGAAGTTGAGCGCTTTTTCCGGGTTGCCGTTGGGCTTTTTATTCAGCAGCGGCTGCGCGGCGCGGGTATCCACCGGCGGACGATACACCAGCAGGCTCTCGCCGAAGGCGCGCATCCACTCGTGATCCTGATACAGTTGCTGGCGACCGGAAATCGTGCGCCACGGAATCAGTTCATGCACGTTGGTGTAACAGGCGTTATAAGACACATGCTCGTCTTCCAGACCAGACCAGGTCGGGCTGGAAATGATTTTGCGCGGCTGCGCCTGAATATCCCGGAAGCGGATTTTCTCCTCCTCTTTCGGGTGCGCCAGATGGGTGTGATCGCGCCCGGTGACCTTGCTCAGCGCTTCCCAGGCTTTTACCGCTACCTGGCCGTTGGTTTCCGGCGCCAGCGACAGGATCACCTCGGCGGCGTCTATCGCACTGTCGATTCTCGGGCGGCCGGCGGCCGGGCCGTCTTCCTGCACCCGGTTCAGACGCTTGAGGAAATCGACTTCGTTTTGGGTATTCCAGCTGATGCCTTTACCGCCGTTGCCCAGCTTATCCAGCAACGGGCCCAGCGAGGTAAAGCGGCTATACAGGTTCGGGTAGTCGCGTTCCACCGTCATGATGTGAGGCGCGGTTTTGCCCGGAATTAGGTCGCACTCGCCTTTTTTCCAGTCTTTGACGCCCAGCGGCTGCGCCATTTCGGCCGCCGAATCATGTTGGATCGGCAGCGTCACTACGTCGGTTTCCACCCCCAGATGCCCCTGACAGACGCGGGAGAAGGTTTTCGCCAGTCCTTTATAGATTTCCCAGTCGGTTTTCGACTCCCAGGCCGGGTCAACCGCCGCCGACAGCGGGTGGATGAACGGATGCATGTCCGAGGTGTTCATGTCGTCCTTTTCATACCAGGTGGCGGTCGGCAGCACGATGTCGGAGTAGAGACAGGTGCTGGACATACGGAAATCGAGCGTGACCACCAGATCCAGCTTGCCTTCGCCGCCCTGCGCGCGCCATTCCACCTCTTCCGGCGTCACGCCGCCCTGCTGACCCAAATCCTGCCCCTGAATACCGTGCTCGGTGCCCAGCAGGTACTTGAGCATGTACTCATGCCCTTTACCGGAGGAACCCAGCAGGTTGGAACGCCAGATAAACAGGTTGCGCGGGAAGTTTTGCGGGTTGTCCGGTTGCTCGGCGGCAAAACGCAGACGGCCGGCTTTCAGTTCCGCCACGGTGTAATCCTGCGGCGACATCCCGGCGGCGGCGGCCTGTTCGGCGATACGCAACGGGTTTGCACCCAGCTGCGGCGCCGACGGCAACCAGCCCATGCGCTCGGCGCGCACGTTGAAATCGATCAGGCTGCCGCTGAAACGGGAGCTGTCCGCCAGCGGCGACAGCAGTTCCTGCGGCGCGATGGTTTCGTAGCGCCACTGGCTGGAGTGGTTGTAGAAGAACGAGGTGCTGTTCATATGGCGCGGCGGACGCTGCCAGTCCAGCCCGAACGCCAGCGGCAGCCAGCCGGTTTGCGGACGCAGTTTCTCCTGGCCGACATAATGCGCCCAGCCGCCGCCGCTCTGCCCGACACAACCGCAGAAGATCAGCATATTGATAATGCCGCGGTAGTTCATGTCGAGATGATACCAGTGGTTCATGCCCGCGCCGACGATAATCATCGAACGGCCGTGGGTCTTGTCGGCGTTATCGGCGAACTCACGGGCGATACGGATAATGTTCTGGCGCGACACGCCGGTAATCTGCTCCGCCCACGCCGGGCTGTACGCTTTCACCTGATCGTAGTCGGTCGCGCACTGCGCATCGTCCAGACCGCGATCCACACCGTAGTTGGCAAGCGTCAGGTCATAAACGCTGGTAACCAGCGCCTGCTGACCATCGGCCAGCGTCAGGCGTTTGACCGGCAACCGATGCAGCAGCACCTCGTCCAGCGCGACGCTGGCGAAGTTTTCACTGGATGCGCCGCCAAAATACGGGAAGCCGACGGACACCACCTCGTCGTGGTGACCCAGCAGGCTCAGTTGCAGATTGACGTCGCGCTGGGCGCTGCCTTCGCGCTGTTCCAGGTTCCATTTGCCCTGCTCGCCCCAGCGATAACCGATGGAGCCTTGCGGCGCGACCAGTTCGCCGGTGGGTTCGTCAATGGCGATGGTTTTCCATTCCGGGTTGTTCTCCTGCCCCAGTTTTCCCACCAGATCGGCGGCGCGCAGCAAACGCCCGGCGGCGTAGCTGCCGTCCGCGCGCGCTTCCAGCAGCACCAACATCGGCATGTCGGTATAGCGGCGCACGTAATCGGTGAAGTACTGGCGCGGCTGTTTGAGATGAAATTCGTTGAGGATCACGTGGCCCATCGCCAGCGCCAGCGCACTGTCGGTGCCCTGTTTCGGATTCAGCCACTGATCGCACAGCTTGGCGATTTCCGCATAATCCGGGGTGATGGCGACGGTTTTGGTGCCTTTATAGCGCACTTCTGCGAAGAAGTGGGCGTCTGGGGTGCGGGTCTGCGGTACGTTGGAACCCCAGGCGATAATGTACGATGAGTTATACCAGTCGGCCGATTCCGGCACGTCGGTTTGCTCGCCCCAGGTTTGCGGCGACGCGGGAGGCAAATCGCAATACCAGTCGTAAAAACTGAGGCATACCCCGCCCAGCAGCGACAGGTAACGGGCGCCGGCAGCGTAGGACACCATCGACATGGCCGGAATCGGCGAAAAGCCAATGACCCGGTCCGGGCCGAAGGTTTTGGCGGTATACACGTTGGCGGCGGCGATCAGTTCATTCACCTCCTGCCAGTCGGCGCGCACAAAACCGCCGCGCCCGCGTACCTGTTTGTATTCCTGCGTTTTGCTCGCGTCGCCGACAATCGACGCCCAGGCATCTACCGGGTCGGCATGATGCTGACGCGCCTCGCGCCACAGCTTCATCAAGCGTTTACGCACCATCGGGTATTTCAACCGATTGGCGCTGTAGAGATACCAGGAATAGCTGGCGCCGCGCGGGCAACCGCGCGGTTCGTGATTCGGCAGGTCCGGCCGGGTGCGAGGGTAATCGGTTTGCTGCGTCTCCCAGGTGACCAGCCCGTTTTTGACGTAAATCTTCCAGCTGCACGAACCGGTACAGTTGACGCCATGCGTCGAACGCACCACCTTGTCATGTTGCCAGCGGCTGCGATAGCCGTCTTCCCAGTCACGGTTGGTATTCAATGTCTGGCCGTGATCGCCGGAAAACGGCTCGGCCAACTGTTTGAAATAACGTAACCGGTCAAGAAATTTGCTCATCCGGACTCTCCTGCTGCGGAACCTGACGGTTCCTGTCGTTATGAAGTACACGTGGGTTTTGCTCACTGAGGCGTAGGGTAGCCAGCCGGATAAGTGTCAGAATTGACAGCGATCAAGCCAGCCCGGGCCGGTTGACGCGGGAAACAGCGGAGATACCACCAAAGGATTACCCGAGAAAAACAAGATAATGAACTGATAAAAAAGGAAATTTATTGATGCGTAACGTTCAGGTAAGACCATACTCACCCCCGGTGACTATTTGGAGGTAGTAGGTCGTATCAGGCGACCGAAACCGGTGTTATCCCTGCCGCCCGACCTGCGATTGTTGTTAGCCGTATAGCGGTAGATCCTGCGCCAGAAAATCCAGTAACGTGCGGAGCGTGGCGGGCATATGCCGCCGCGACACATAGCAGGCGTAAATACCCAGCGCCTGGGTCTGGTAGTCGGGCAGCAGCGGCGTCAGTTCCCCGGCCTCCAGCCCGGCTCGCGCGACAAACTCCGGCAAACAGGCGACGCCTTCGCCGGCTCGCGCCGCATTCAACAGCACCAGCGTATCGTTAGCGATAACGCGCCCCGCCACCATCACCCGGTGCGGTGCTCCGTTTTCCCGGTGCGTGAAAAACCACTCCCTGCCGAGGCGCGTGTGATTGAGGCAATCGTGCCGTATCAGGTCATTCGGCGTGACCGGGTGTGCATGGCGGGCCAGATAGTCCGGCGCGGCGCACACCACCGACGCGCAGTGGCCCAGCGGTTTGGCGATCAGGTTGTGATCGGGCGTGTTAGTGACGTCTACCGACAGATCAATGCGTTCTTCCACCAGCTTGATGGCGCGATCCGTTAATATCAATTCCGTGGTGGTATGCGGGTAACGGGCGCGATAGCGGCTCAGTGCCGGCGATAGATAGAACTGCCCAAACGACACGCTGCTCGCGATACGAATCACCCCGTGCGGCTCGGTGTCGCCGTGGCCGGAAAGCGCCGCCATGTCCTCCGACAACGCCAGAATCTGGCGGCAGCGCACCAGCATGTCGTTACCGGCGCTGGTCAGCCCCAGACTGCGGGTCGAACGGTGCAGCAGCCGCACGCCCAGCCAGTGCTCCAGCGAGGCAATGTAACGGGTGGCCATCGAACGTGACATATCCAGTTTGTTCGCCGCCGCCGTCAGGCTGCCCAGGTCCGCCACATCCACAAACACCTGCATGGCGATAAGACGATCCATAGCGCTCCTGTTGACCGATATATGCAACAAACTATGGCCTATTTTAGGGTTTATTCGCTCACATCAGGAAGCAATAATAATTCCTTGTCTGTAGAAATTCTGCTATGAGATTGATTATGTTTAAAAAATACCTCTTGTTGTGCTTTACTGCCGGACTGCTGGCAGCGCCGGGCGCCTCCGCGCTGGCGCAAACGCCGCCTTCCCCCCGCAGCGCCGCGCCGCAGTCATTAGCCGGTTGCCCGTCCGACGCCATCAACGCGCGGTTTGCCGAATTCGGCCGCACCGGCCGCATGCTGCCAGACCTGAACCAGTGGCTGAATGACCCACAGGCGCAGGCTATCCCGCCCTATCAGGCGTTCGATAATGTCTACTTCGTCGGGGTTTGCTGGGTTTCCGCCTGGCTGATTAAAACCAGCGGCGGTCCGGTGCTGATTGATACGCTGCATGAACCGTATGTTGACCGGTTGATCGCCAATATCCGGCAAGTCGGCGTCGACCCGGCGGATATTAAACTGGTGTTGATGACCCACGGTCATTTCGACCATGTGGGCGGCGCTTATAAAATCAAAGCGTTGAGTCAGGCGCGATTCGTCATGACCCAGGCCGGCTGGGACGAAGCGCGGGAAGACGCCGAACAATCGCAACATTCGCCCCATCCCTGGAAAATGCTGGATAACGCCGACATCGTGGCGCAGGACGGCCAGACCTTCACCGTCGGCGATACCACCTTTTACGCTTACGCCACTCCCGGTCATACCTGGGGAACCACGTCCTACGCCTTTGATGTCAAAGACGGCGGCAACGCCTATCGGGCTATCACCATCGGAGGAATGGGGTTGAATGCCATCGAAAATGCCCGGCAGGTACAAGCCTATATCGCCAGCATCGACCGTCTGAAGCGGCTGATTACCGATCCGCAACACCCGATCGCGGTTCACCTGACCGCGCACCCGTTCAATACCGGGTTAACCGAAGCGAAAGAGCGCCTGAAGACACGCCAGCCGGGAGAGCCGCACCCGCTGGTCGACCAGGCCGCCTTGATTAAACAGCTGGATAGTGCCCGCGACGCGGCCGAACAACGCCTGCTCGCCGAGCAGAAAAAAGAAACAGGAAAACAAGAAGTAAGCGACATAAGTTCCGATGCTATCCGCACCGATGGCGCTGAAATCTATCGTGCCGGGGCTCACCGCCCCGGCACGATACGATGAGACAAACATCAGGAACGGGTTTTACGTCCGTAACACAGCCAGGTGATAACCACGCAGGCAATGTAGAACACCACGAAGATCTTCATAGCGCCGGCCGGCGAGCCGGTCATCGCCAGCGATGTGCCGAACGCTTTCGGGATGAAAAAGCCGCCGATAGCGCCGATGGCGGAGATGAATCCCAATGCCGCGGCGGTATCGGTCACCGCGCTGCGCTGCGCTTCGTCTTCGCCACCGCCCGCTGCGGTCACCCGCTCTACCGTCAATCCACGGAAAATCACCGCGATCATCTGGAAGGTCGACCCGCTCCCCAGCCCGGCCGTCAAAAACAGCAGCATGAAGATACCAAAGAACAGCAGGAAGGAACCGGGCTGATTGTCACCCGGCAACGCGGTGAACAACAGCACGGACAGGATCGCCATGAACACGAAATTGATCAGCGTCACCCGCACGCCGCCGAAGCGGTCCGACAGCATGCCGCCCACCGGACGCGCCAGCGCCCCTAACAACGGACCGCAAAAGGCGTAATGCAGGATAATCACATCCGGGAACTGGGTTTTCGACAGCATGGCGAAACCGGCGGAAAAACCGATAAAAGAGCCGAACGCCGACAGATACAGTACGCTGAGGATCCACAAATGCGCCCGCTTAAGCACCGGCAACTGCTGACGCAGCGACGCTTTGGCGGTGGACAGATCGTTCATGCCGAACCAGGCCGCCGCCGACGCGATAAGCAGCAGCGGCACCCACACCCAGGGGGCATTCTGCAGCCAGACCTGACCGCCGTCCGGCTGCGCCACGCCATTGCCGGTAAAACTCAGCACCGGCAGAAAAATCACTACCGGCACCAGCAACTGCATCACGCTGACGCCGAGATTACCGAAGCCGCCATTCAAACCCAGCGCGCTGCCCTGCTGTGCTTTGGGAAAAAAGAAGCTGATATTAGCCATGCTGGAGGCGAAATTGGCGCCGGCGAACCCGCACAACAACGAAATAACGATGAATACGCTGTAAGGCGTTTGCGGGTCCTGTACCACGAACCCCAGCCACACACACGGGATGACCAAAATCAACGTACTGAAGGTGGTCCAGCGGCGCCCGCCCGCCAGCGGAATAATAAATGAATACGGCACCCGCAGCAGCGCGCCGGATACCGACGGTAAGGCGGTCAGCATAAACAGCTGATCGGTGGTGAAATGGAACCCAACCTTGTTCAGGTTGACGGCCACGGTGCTGAACAACATCCAGACACAGAAAGCCAGCAACAGACAAGGAATTGAAATCCACAGGTTGCGTTGGGCGATGCCGCGCCCCTGTTTTTGCCAGAACTGAACGTCTTCCGGGCGCCAATCCCGGATAACAGTCTGTCGTGAATCGCCTGGCGTAATGGTTGACTGCGTCATAAAAAGCCTCGGTCAGTAAAAATACCTCTATCACTACGCGCCACATTAGAAGGTATGTCCGGGGCAAAGTTGATATACATCAACAGGTTGTTGGGTAAAAAAATGCACCTCTTTCGCTACCACTCCCAAGGGGGTAAGCGACAGTGACAAGTTAATGTCGTAGTTTCATACTGTTATAGTCATTTGCTTTGTCACTGTACTCACTACTACCCCCTTATTGAAATTAAGTGGTACTTCTTTAGGGGTATGGGGTTACCCCTGAAAATAAGAAAAAATGACCTTGTGATGCGTGAGGCTGCTTCCCACGGCAGGCAGCAGGATTCGGGTTTCTGTCGATCTCCATCAAAGCGTAGCACCATACCCGCGGTATAGTTTTTATCACACAAACGCGTTTCCACTTTCGTCACAGGCGGTTTCCCGATGTTCAGACGCTTTCGGCTTCCACTCTCGCTGGTCAATCAGGTGGCGTTGCTGATGTTGCTGCTGGGCCTGTTGGGGATTGCGGGCATGGCGGTTTCCAGTTGGATGTCGCAAAGCATTCAGGGCAACGCGCACGCCATCAATACCGCCGGCTCTCTGCGTATGCAAAGCTACCGGTTGCTGTCGATGGTGCCGCTCAACGCCGACAGTGAGCGCTATTTGCAGGAACTGGAACGGGATGAAAACGACGACGACCTGCGTCAGGCGGTGATGCGCGAGGGATTAAGCGAACAGTTCATCACCTTGCGACATTACTGGGCGGAACAGCTTAAACCGCGCCTGCGCCAGGCTGAACGCCCGACCGACGCCGCCGCCGCGGCGGCCGATTTTGTCCATCATCTGGATACGCTGGTGCTGGCCATCGACCAGAAAACCGAAGCGCACCTGCGGCTGGTGACGCTAGTGCAACGCGTTTTTATCGGCATCATGCTGTCGCTATTGCTGATCACCTTTTTCTATTTGCGCCACCGCCTGCTGGCCCCCTGGCGTAAGCTGGTGTCGATGGCGCAGGCCATCGGCCAGGGCGAATTCCATCAGCGTGTAACGCTGCGCGGTCAGGACGAAATGAGCACGCTGGCGCAGGCGCTGAACAATATGTCGGATGAGTTGTCGGCGATGTACCACGATCTGGAGCGGCGGGTAGCGGAAAAAACCGCCGACCTGCAGCAGAAGAACGACACGCTGGCGTTTCTCTACCGCTCCAGCCGTCGGCTACATACCAGCACGCCGTTATGCAGCCGGCTACTGCCGGTGCTGGATGAGCTGAGCGCGCTGATGCCGCTGTCCGATATCCGCTTACAGCTCTACGAAGACAATCATCAGGCGCATGTCACGCCGTCCAGCCTGACGCTTATTCCCGACCCCGACGCCTGCCCGGACAGCCACTGCCAACGCTGCGATCACCTTTCGCCGCCCCGCATGACGACAGAAGGCAAACCGGTAAGCTGGAATCTGCACGACAAGCTCGGCCATTACGGCGTGGTGCTGGCGCGGTTGCCCGAAAATCAGCACCTGACGCCCGACCAGCACCAGTTGCTGAATACCTTACTGGAGCAACTGACCAGCACGCTGGCGCTGGAGCGGCAATCCAGCCATCAGCAGCAGTTGATGCTGATGGAGGAACGCGCCACCATCGCCCGCGAACTGCATGACTCCATCGCCCAGTCGCTGTCCTGTCTGAAGATTCAGATCAGTTGCCTGCAGATGCAGCACACCGCGCTAACGCCGGAGATACAACAGCAACTGAACGCCATGCGCGATGAAACCAATACCGCCTACCGGCAGCTACGCGAGTTGCTGACCACCTTCCGGCTCAAGCTGTCGGAATCCGGCCTGCTGGCGGCATTGCGGGCCACCACGGACGAATTCAGTCAACGCCTCGGCTACGATATCGCGCTGGACTACCAGCTACCGTTACAGGCGGTGTCCGCCCATCAGGGCATTCATTTGCTGCAGATCGTGCGTGAGGCGTTGAGCAATATTTACAAACATGCGCAGGCTACGGCCGTTAACATCACCCTGCGTCAGCAACAACGACACATTGAGCTGCGCGTGCGCGATAACGGCATCGGTATCAGCGATGACATCGGCCGCGCCAATCATTACGGTTTGATTATTATGCGCGACCGCGCCCGCAGCCTGCACGGCGACTGTACTATTCAACGTCTTGCGTCCGGCGGCACAGAAGTCTGCGTCAGCTTTCTGGCAGACTACCGCCAGCCACCCGTACTATCAGGAGAAAACCATGACTAACGACGCCGCCACCGTGCTGCTGATTGACGACCATCCGATGCTGCGCAACGGCGTCAAGCAGTTGCTTAGCATGGCGCCCGACCTGCGCGTAGTCGGCGAAGCCAGCCACGGCGAGCAAGGCGTTACGCTGGCGGAACAGCTGGATCCGGATTTGATTCTGCTGGATTTGAACATGCCCGGCATGAACGGGCTGGAAACGCTGGCCCGGCTGCGCGAAACCCCACTGTCCGGGCGTATCGTGGTGTTTACCGTTTCCAACCACGAAGAAGATGTGATCAGCGCGTTTAAAAGCGGTGCCGATGGTTATCTGCTCAAGGATATGGAACCGGAAGACCTGCTGGTGGCGCTGCATCAGGCCGCCGCCGGCAAAATGGTGCTCAGCGATGCCCTGACGCCGGTTCTGGCGGCCAGCCTGCGGGAAACGCGCAGCAGCGATACGCGGGATATCCAGCAACTGACCCCGCGGGAAAAAGATATCCTGAAGCTGATCGCCCAGGGTCTGCCCAACAAGGTCATCGCCCGTAAGCTGACGATTACCGAAAGCACGGTGAAAGTACACGTCAAACATCTGCTGAAAAAAATGAAATTGCGCTCCCGGGTGGAAGCCGCAGTCTGGGTGGTGCAAGAGAAGATTTTTTAACCGGCGGCGGCCGGACGCCGCCGGCCAGCACCGCCACGCCGATGTCGCGCTTACTTTTTGAGGTCAAAAATTACAGTAAAATACACCCACCTACACTTCTATACGTTTATTTGCGTTACGGCTGATAAAGTAACGCCCGTTCATGGTTTTTAGTACTTTATCGCCATTTTCCTAGATATTTCCCCATATTCCTTTCCTAGACTCACCTTGTTCGGCGTTTCATTGCGCTTTCGCCAGGCTTAACCGGAGGAAAAAGAGAATGAAAGTCAGAGAACGATATATTGGACTGGAATGGCTCCGGTTTCTGCTTGGATGCTATGTCATGGTCTACCACACCGTACATGTCTATCCGCAGCGTGAAAAGATCCTCTTTCTGAACGAACTGACCAGCATGGGATTCTTCGCCACCAGTACTTTTTTTGTGTTATCCGGCTTTCTGCTGACGCACGTTTATCTGCGTGACGGCCAGTTGCGGGAACCCGCCCGGCACTTTTTAGCCAAGCGGTTGTTTAACCTCTACCCGATTCATATCATCGGTCTGGTGTCATCCATCGTCGTGGTCAGCCTGATGCACTGGCTGGCGATTCCGCCGGAAGGTCAGGTCGCCAGCGCCCGCTTCGTGATTTACGACAGCAACGACCCCAGTGTCGCGCCGGAGACGTTACGCCACTACATGGACAACGCTGAACTGGCTTTTAACGGCTTGTTGCAATTACTGATGTTGCAGGCGTGGAACCCCTACTTTCTGACCTTCAACGCGCCGTTGTGGTCGGTGTCGACACTGTTCTTCTTCTATTTGCTGTTCCCACTGCTGGCGCCGCGGCTGTTGGGCAGTCGTCACCCGCGCCTGTGGCTGATGGCGATGTTCGTGCTGTATTTACTGCCGCCGATATGGGTGATCTGGCATCAATTATATGGCGCGCCATACACCGGCCTGCTACAACGCAACCCCTTGCTGCGCCTGCCGGAATTTCTGGCCGGGGTGCTGGGCTACGCCATTTTCCGTCAATACCGCGACGGCACGCTGCCGGCGCTGACCCGTATGCAGCGCAAAGCGCTGGGCGCCTTTATCTGCCTGAGTTTTATCATCGCTACCTGGTTGTTTACGCATGGCGAACGCTACTGGTATTTCCTGCTGCACAACGGTCTGTTGTTGCCGGCACAGGTAGCGCTGGTGTGCCTGTGCGCTCACTTCCGCGAACCGGACAGCGAAACGCTGAAAACCTGGGCAACCCGGCTGGGCGCGGCATCGCTGTCGATCTTTGCCCTGCATGTGCCGCTATTTAACCTGTTCCGTACGCTGGAACAGCTGTTGCGCGGCGACCCGCTACAGTGCTTCAGCGACTGGACGGCCTGTATCGACGCCGCCGGAAGAGTCGATCTGTCCATGACCGGCTATGGCGTGTTCCTGCTGACCACCGTCGCACTGTGCGTGGTATTGCAGGAACAGGTGGTCATCCGCATGAAACAGGCATTGACCGAACGCTTCCTGGGCCGCCGTTTCCACCCCTCCCGCAGCGCGGCCTGATGATAACGGCTATCGCGGTGATGTGATCATCGTCACCGTTATAGCCGTAAATCATTAATCACACGGTTTATAACAATTTCCATTCTAATTATGGGACACTTATACCTAGAGGCGCAGCGCGATTCCTGTTAATGTTTGCCTCGCCGGAAAAAACCGGTACATCGATGCATCGTCTGAACGGCGTCTTTCACTTTTAGTCACCCACTGTTTTATCTGACATCATGACACATTCCAAACACGCACTTTCGTCGCTGAGTCTGTTTATCGCCCTCAGCGCCGCAGGCATTTCCACCAGCCATGCGGACACCGTCTGGTTAACCAACGGTGACAAGATCAGCGGCCAGATTACGCTGCTGGACAGCGGTAAATTGTTTATCAAAACCGACTATGCCGACACCGTGTCGGTCACCTGGGACAAAGTCAAAACCTTCCAGACCGACCACGGGATGGTGATTCAGGGACAACGCTACGAGAAAGGCGTGCTCTACCCGTCCATCAAGGCCTCCGATAGTTCACGCGCCATCGTTGCCCAGCCGGCAAGCGTAGATGGCCAGCAGGTCAGCGCCGGTCAGGAAACCCTGCCGCTGTCTGATATCAACTCGATGGTGGTACCGCGCCGCTGGGTGGAAGATTTCTCCTGGAAAGGCAATGTCGACGTCAGCCTGGCTCACAAGAAAAGCTCCACCGAAACCGACAACCGCGATGTCACGCTGAGCACCCGCCTGCGTCACGGCACCTGGCGCCACAATCTGGATGCCAGCTACCACATGACCAAAGAAGACAATGTGGAGAGCACCAAAAACGCCGCCGGCGAATACGCGCTGGATAAATTCATCGACGAGCACTGGTTCTGGCAGGGTCGTTATGAATACAAACGCGACTGGGTGGAAAACATCAAGATCAACCGCTCCGTCGGTACCGGTCCGGGCTACCAGTTCTGGGATAACGATCTGGGCTCCTTCTCCGTCACCACGCTGGTGAACTCCCAGACCTTTATTTATCAGAACAACAGCGAAGACAATTTCTACTCCGGCGGCCTGAAGTGGAACTACGATCGTTTCCTGTTCAGCAAGCGCACCGAATTGTTCACCGATGGCGAAGTGGGCCGTTCGTTTGACAGCACCACTCCGCTTTACTTCAAAGCTGGCGCCGGTTTGCGCTTCAAGGTTACCGACTGGTCATCCGTCAGCATGAAGGTGTCCCGCAACCGCACCGAAAGCGTTCAGGGCAACGTCAACGATACCCTGTACTCGCTGGGTCTGGGCGTCGGCTGGTAATTCCCGGCCCGGTTCCTGCGATTGCCGCAGGAACCGTTCCCCACTATCACCGTACGTTTCATCTATAAAAGCGCTACACATAAAAAGTTCCGCGCATAAAAAAGCCCGGTTTTCTCACCGGGCTTTTTCTTTAGTGCTGTTGCTCGCCTTTACTGCGGTTTCGGTTCCTGTTTAGACAGGTCTTCCGCAATCTGGACGGTTTCATTCAGGTAAGCGTCCGGATCCTGATAATCCTTCGGCAAATCATCCAGCGACTTCAACGGCGGTTTACCCTGACGTTTCAGTCGATCGTTGATGCGCTGCAGGCGCGTAGACTCGTCTTCGTTGTTTTCTTTCTGGCGCTGGACCAGATTCAGCGATACATGGTTACGCTTATCTTTCAGCTCCTGGTAGCGAGCCACATCCTGCTGGATGTACTGGAACTCCGGATCCCTGGCGATACGCGCGTTATGCTGATCGATCAGCCCCGGCAACAGCGGTTTCATGTCGCCCATCACCGTATAACTGGCCGGCTTGATGCTGTCCCACGGCAAGGCGTTGTCTTCAAACTTCTCGCCGGTATCGACCATCTCGTTGCCGGTCGGCATCACGATATCAGGTGTGACCCCTTTACGCTGGGTGCTGCCGCCATTGATACGATAGAACTTCTGGATGGTGTATTGCACCGAACCCAACGCCGGCCATTCCGGGCGCAGCATCTGATCGTAAATGCGGTTGAGAGAACGGTACTGTTGCACCGTGCCCTTGCCGAAGGTCGGCTCGCCGACAATCAGCGCACGGCCGTAATCCTGCATCGCCGCGGCGAAAATCTCCGACGCCGAGGCGCTAAAGCGGTCAACCAGCACCACCAACGGACCTTTGTAATAGATAGTGTCGTCGGTATCGCTGTCTTCGCGCACTTTGCCGTTGTTGTCGCGCACCTGCACTACCGGCCCGGTGGGAATGAACAACCCCGACAGGCTGACCGCTTCCGTCAGCGCACCGCCGCCGTTGCCGCGCAGGTCAATGATGATGCTGCTGACATGCTCTTTCTCCAGCTTCTGCAACTGCACTTTCACATCATCCGTCAGTCCGACGTAGAAACCGGGGATATCCAGCACGCCGACTTTGTCTTTGCCCGCGTCCTTGATCGACATTTTCACCGCGCGATCTTCCAGCCGGATACGTTCACGAGTCAGGGTAATGGTTTGCGTTTTGGTGCCCTTGCCTGCCGGCAGCACTTCCAGACGCACCTTGCTGCCTTTCGGCCCCTTGATCAACGCGACTACATCGTCCAGACGCCAGCCGATCACATCCACCATCGGCTTGCCGGTCTGACCGACGCCCACGATGCGATCGCCAACGCTGATGCGTTTGCTTTTCGCCGCCGGACCGCCCGGCACCATGGAGTTGATCACGGTGTAATCTTCATCCATCTGCAACACGGCGCCGATGCCTTCCAGCGACAGGCTCATTTCGGTATTGAACTGCTCGGTATTGCGCGGCGACAGATAACTGGTGTGTGGATCGATTTCCCGCGCGAAGGCGTTCATGATCAACTGAAACACGTCTTCGCTGTTGGTTTGCACCAGACGGCGAATCGCAAACTGATAACGTTTGGTCAGCGTTTCCTTGATTTCCGCATCGGTCTTGCCGGTCAGTTTCAGGCTCAGCCAGTCATATTTGACTTTGGCATCCCACAATGCATTGAGCTCATCCACGTTTTGCGGCCACGGCGCCTTGGCGCGATCGAGATCGATAACATCGTTGCCGTTCAGATTGACCGGTTTTTCCAGCAGCGTCAGCGCGTACTGGTAACGTTCGAAACGGCGTTTCTGGGCCAGATTGTACATTGCGTACGGCAGGCTGAGCTTGCCGCTTTTCAGATCGTCGCCCAACTCGCCTTTCTGACCGGAAAACTGCGCCACGTCGGAAGCCAGCAGCACGTTATGGCTGTAATCCAGCATGTTGAGGTAACGATCAAAAATCTTGCCGGAAAACTGTGCATCCAGCATGAACTGGCGATAGTGGGAACGCAGAAAACGCGACGCGACGCGTTCGCTAACGGTGGAATGCTGCGCTTCCGGCTGCAATTGGGGGATTTGATCCGCGCGGGTGATATTCTCACTGGCAAAACTGCATCCAGACAGCAAAAGCCAGATTAAAGCCGCTGCTTTGACAAATTTGTTCATGCCCAGGTTGGCCTCCGTATCAGAACTGCAAATGTTCTGCGCGTACGATCATCGCCAGACCGGAAGCCAGTTGTACCCTGACTCCATCTTTGGCGATCTCAAGCACAGTGGCATCCATGGCGTTTTTGCCAGCCCTGACTTTGATTTCCTGGCCGATTTGCAGGCTGGAAATATCCGTCACCGCCTGCCGCTCCGGCTGCGCCGCACGGGCCGCTTTGGGCTGACGGGGTTGGGATTTTTCGGATGACGGAGAAGCGGTCTGTGCGGAACGGGAAGAAGCAGGACGCGGCTTGCGCGGCGCAGTACCGGCGCCATCACGCTCACGGCGCGGGGCATTTCTGCCGGCAGCCGGACGCGGACGGGACGGTTCGGCTTCGCCGGCTTCGCGTTTCTTCGCCTGCTGTTCCGCCCGCTGGGCCTGAACGCGGGCTTTGGCTTCTTCCAGCTGCTTACGCGCATGTTCTACATGCTGCTGTTCAAGTTCGCCGCACGCATTGCCATCGAGATCGACGCGCTGAGCGCCCACTTTGACGCCATACAGATAGCGCCAGCTTGACGTGTACAGACGGAGTGCGGAACGCAACTGCGTCTTGCTGACGTGTTCAGATTCGGACACGCGTTCGACCAGATCCTGAAAAATACCAATCTTTAACGGACGCGCTTCGCCTTCAAGGGTGAAACAAAGCGGAAAACGCTCTGCCAGATAGGCGATCACTTCTTTACTACTGTTCAACTTAGGTTGATTTTCCATGAAATTTCCTGATTACAACGGGTTTGCCAACCAGCGCAGGCATGAACAGGCGTCATTATAATGACGCCATCGGCAATTGCTACGTTATCCTTGTCGCAACGTAAGAGAATTGATGAAAGCCAACACGTCGCTCTGTGACAACTGGCGGCATAGCGCAGCCGTCACAGCATTCAGCCCGTCTTCGTCCACAGCATCAAAACGGTGATGAACGGTGCTGTCGATATCCAGTACGCCAATCAGTTGCCCATCGACCGTCAGCGGTAACACAATCTCGGCATTGCTGGCGGCGTCGCAGGCGATATGACCGGGAAATTCATGCACATCGCCGACCCGCTGCACGCGGTTTTCCAGAACAGCCCGACCACAGACCCCTTTTCCCGCCGGAATACGCACGCAGGCCGGGCGCCCCTGAAACGGCCCCAGAAACAACGTATCGCCATCCAGCAGATAAAAGCCGGCCCAATTCACACCATCCAGTCGCTCAAACAGTAACGCGCTACTGTTTGATAATATCGTGATGAAGCGATCTTCACCGGCAATAAGCGCGGTCAGATCACGCACCAACTCATCGTAGAATTGTTCTTTTTTCATAGCTTGCAATAGGCATAAATTGTCTTTACGGACCGCCTGACGGCTGACGCCCGCAGCACATTAATAAAGTTTCGGATCAGGATGCTACAGGATTTCTCTTGTTAGCCCAACCTTCACCGCACGGCACCATCACAGGGGCTTATCGCTTTTCGCCTGGCTCCTGTCGCTGCCGTACGGACTACCGTCTGGTGACGCCATCAATGTCGACTGACCATCAATGTCAACGGACAAGGTTAGCAGTGATTTTGTGTCGTTCATCATTCAGTTACACTATGATAATACCTGTCCTGTTAACCTGCCCGCAGGAAATATGAAAATTTATAACGCCGCACCGTCCGCCGGGTCGGCTGACTCGCCGCCCGCCGCGCCGCGGCGTCTTCAACGTTGCCCGCAATGCGACCTGCTGTTCACGCTGCCCCGGCTCAAACGCCATCAGCACGGCCACTGTCCGCGCTGCGCGGCGCATATCGCCAGCGGCCGCGACTGGCCGATTACCCGGCTGGTGGCGATGGCGCTCGCCATGCTGGTGCTGATGCCCTTCGCTTATACCGAACCGCTGCTCAATATTCGGCTGCTGGGGGTGTCCATCAACGCCAGCCTGCTGGAAGGCATCTGGCAAATGACCCGTCAGGGGCACCCGGTCACCGCCAGCATGGTGGCGTTTTGTATCATCGGCGCGCCCGTGACGCTGGTACTCGCCCTGCTATATCTGTTTTTCGCGCCGCGGGTCGGCATGAACCTGCGCCCGGTACTGTTGCTGTTTGAGCGACTGAAAGAGTGGGTCATGTTGGATGTGTATCTGGTCGGTCTGGCGGTCGCCTCGATTAAGGTACGCGAGTTTTCCGAGGTACTCCCCGGCAATGGGCTGCTGGCGTTTCTGGCGCTGATGGCGCTCAGTCTGCTGACCCTGATTCACCTTAATCCCGAACAGCTGTGGCAACGCTTCTATCCGCAGCGCGCCTGCCCGGCCTCGCCGCAGGCGCTGGTCTGCCTGTCCTGCCGTTTCACCGGCGCGCCGGACGATCGGGGCCGCTGTCGCCGTTGTCACGTACCGCTGACGCTGCGCCGCCCTTATAGCCTGCAGAAATCCTGTGCCGCGCTGATTGCCGCCGTAATCCTGCTGTTTCCCGCCAATTTGCTGCCGATATCGGTAATTTACGTCAATGGCGTTCGCCGGGAAGACACGATTTTTTCAGGCATTATGTCGCTGGCCGCCGGAAATGTCCCCGTGGCGCTGGTGGTTTTTGTCGCCAGTATTCTGGTGCCGTTCAGCAAGGTGTTAATCACCTCGACCTTGCTGCTCAGTATTCATTTTCGGGTCAAACACAGTCTGATGGCGCGCATGCGGCTACTGCGCCTCATGACCTGGATCGGGCGCTGGTCGATGCTCGATCTGTTCGTGATCGCCCTGACCATGTCGCTGGTTAACCGTGACCAATTGCTGGCTTTTACCATGGGACCGGCGGCGTTCTATTTTGGCGCCGCCGTTATTCTGACAATACTGTCTGTCGAGTGGCTGGATAGCCGACTGATGTGGGATAACACTTAATAGTCGTAGGATAACAATGCACAACCAAACGCCGATGACACCAACTGAGGCCAACGTCAAAACCCGGCGCCGCCTGTCGCCATTCTGGCTGCTTCCGTTTATCGCCATGCTGCTCGCCGGCTGGCTGCTCTACACCAACCAGCAGGAACGCGGCGCGACGGTGACCATCGATTTCGTGTCGGCGGACGGCATCGTCCCCGGCCGCACGCCGGTGCGCTATCAGGGCGTCGAGATCGGCACCGTGCGCAACATTAAACTCAGCGATGATTTGCGCACCATTCAGGTTATCGCCAGTATTCGCAACGACATGAAAGAGGCGCTGCGCAGCGGCACCCAGTTCTGGCTGGTTACGCCTAAAGCGTCGCTGGCCGGCGTGTCCGGTCTGGATGCGCTGGTCGGCGGCAACTACATCGGCATGCTACCCGGCGGCGGCGATCCCGCCAGTCACTTCACCGCACAGGATACGCAGCCCAAATACCGCGTTAACAGCGGCGAATTGCTGATACATCTGCGCGCCGACGATCTGGGTTCGCTGAACGCCGGTTCGCTGGTCTATTTTCGTAAAATGCCGGTAGGGAAAGTCTACGATTACAGCGTTAACCCCGATCACGGCGGCGTGACGATCGATGTGTTGATCGACCGCCGTTTTACCGGGCTGGTGAAAAAAGACAGCCGCTTCTGGAACGTGTCCGGGCTAAAAGCCGACGTCAGCCTCAGCGGCGCGACCGTCGAAATGCAGAACCTGTCCGCGCTGGTCAACGGCGCCATCGCGTTCGACTCCCCCGCGCAGGCCGAAGCGGCGGCGGCCGACCAGAATTACACCCTGTACCCAGACCTGGCGCACAGCCAGCGCGGGGTTCAGATCACGCTGGATTTGCCTTCCGGCGATAAACTGCGGGCCGGGCATACGCCGCTGCTGTATCAGGGACTGGAAGTCGGCACGCTGCAGCGCATCGCGCTGGAGGCAGACCAGCGCGTTACCGGAGAGTTAATCGTCGACCCGTCGGTGGTGCCGCTGATGCGGGAAAACACCCGCATTGAACTGGCCGCGCCGCGTCTGTCGCTGAGCGACCTTAATCTGCCCAGCCTGTTGAGCGGCACCACCCTGACGCTGATCCCCGGCGATGGAGAACCGAAGCAGCGTTTCACCGTGCCTGACGCCACCCAACAGCAGTTGCAGCAGCCCGGCGCGCTCACCGTTGAGCTGACCGCCAGCCAGAGTTACGGCATCGACAGCGGCCAGCCGGTTATCCTGCACGGCGTGCAAATCGGCCGGATTGTTCAGCGCGCGTTAACCGATAGCGGCGTCAGTTTTATCGCCGTTATCGATCGTCAGTACCGCCATCTGTTGCATAAAGACAGCCAGTTCATCGCCAGCAGCCGGGTCAACGTCAAGCTGGGGCTGGACGGTGTTCAGGTGCTGGGCGCCAGCGCCCAGGAATGGCTGAGCGGCGGCGTGACGGTGCTGCCGGGGCGCACCGGCGACGCCCAGCCGCGTTATCCACTCTACAGCGACCGGGAAAAAGCCGGCGCCGGCATTCAGGGCGTTACCCCGCCCACCACCCTGACGCTGCTGACCGACAGTCTGCCGGACATTCAGGAAGGCTCGGTGGTGCTGTACCGCAAGTTTCAGGTGGGTGAAATCACCCGCATTCGCCCGAAAGCCGACGCCTTCGAAATCGATGTGTATGTCCGGCCGGAATACCGCAATCTGCTGACTGATAACAGTGTTTTCTGGGCGGAAGGCGGCGCGCGGGTGCAGCTTAGCGGCGCCGGGCTAACCGTGCAGGCCTCCCCGCTCAGCCGGGCGCTGAAAGGCGCCATCAGCTTCGATAACGTGGACGGCGCCGCCGACGTGCAGGGCGGCAAACGTCCGTTGTACAGCAATGAAACCGCCGCCCGGGCGATTGGCAGCCGGATCACGTTGCGCACCTACGATGCCAGCAAACTCTCCGCCGGGATGCCGATTCGTTATCTCGGCATCGATATCGGTCAACTGGAGTCGCTGAAACTGGCGGAGCAGCGGGATGAAGTCCTGGTTCAGGCGGTGTTGTACCCGGAATATGTCCGCAACTTCGCCCGCGCCGGCACCCGCTTCTCGGTGGTGACGCCCGAGATTTCCGCCGCCGGGGTCAACCATCTGGAAACCCTGATCCAACCCTACATCAACGTCGAGCCGGGCAGCGGCGTGTTTACCCGCAGCTTTGAACTGCAAAAAGCCACCATTTCCGACTCCCGCTATCAGGATGGGCTGAACATCAGCGTTGATACCGCCGAAGCTGGGTCATTACAGGTCGGCACCCCGGTGCTGTTCCGCGGGATTGAGGTCGGCACGGTGACCGGTCTGTCGCTTGGGGCCTTGTCCGACCGGGTATCGGTGGCGGTGCGCATCAGCAAACGCCACGCCCATCTGGTACGCGACAATTCGGTGTTCTGGCTGGCCTCCGGCTATAACCTGCAGTTTGGCCTCACCGGCGGCGTGATCAAGAGCGGCACCTTCCAGCAGTTTATCCGCGGCGGCATCGCCTTCGCCACGCCACCGGCTACCCCACTGGCCCCCGCGGCGCAGGCGGGCAAGCATTTCCTGCTGCACGGCGAAGAGCCTGGCGGCTGGCGCGACTGGGGAACCGCGCTGCCGGAACGATAGGCGTCATTTCTACGACTCACCGGCCGATACCGGTGAGTCGTCATCCCTTCAGGCGGTCGAGATATGGTAAGATTCGCGTCCTGATTGTAGCTGTAACGGAACCGTTTCTGTGGCCAAACCTATTCCCGCGTCCCTCACTCCCGATTTTCTGACCGCCATGCAAGCTATCATGCCCGCGCACCTGAGCATGGACGCATTCATCGACGCCTGCCAGCGGCCGCTGCGGCGTAGCATCCGTATTAACACCCTGAAAATCAGCGTGGCCGAATTTCTCGCGCTGGTCGCGCCCTACGGCTGGGAACTGGAAGCGGTGCCCTGGTGCGATGAAGGGTTCTGGCTGCTGAACGCGGATGAAGAAGCCATACGGCTGGGCAACGCGCTGGAGCATCTGGCCGGCCTGTTCTACATTCAGGAAGCCAGCTCAATGCTGCCGGTCAGCGCGCTGTTCATGGGGGATGACGCCCCGGAGCGAGTGCTGGACATGGCGGCCGCCCCCGGCTCCAAAACTACCCAGATCGCCGCCCGGCTCAACAATCAGGGATTAATTGTCGCCAATGAATATTCCGCCAGCCGGGTTAAGGTATTGCACGCCAACCTGCACCGCTGCGGCGTCAGCAATACCGCCCTGACGCATTTTGACGGCCGGGTTTTCGGCAACGCCTTGCCGGAAACGTTTGACGCCATCCTGCTGGACGCGCCCTGCTCCGGGGAAGGCGTGGTGAGAAAAGATCCCGCTGCCATGAGTCACTGGTCGCTGGAGAGCATCGCCGATATCGCGGCGACCCAGCGCGAGCTGATCCTGAGCGCTTTTCATGCCCTGAAGCCGGGCGGCGTGCTGATTTATTCCACCTGCACCCTGAATCATCAGGAGAACCAGCACGTTTGCCGCTGGCTGATGCAGCAGTTCCCCGACGCCTGCGAGGTCGAATCGCTGAAAGATCTGTTCCCACAAGCGCACCACGCCCTCACCGAAGACGGCTTTTTGCACGTTTTCCCGCAGATTTACGACAGCGAAGGTTTTTTTGTGGCGCGCCTGCGTAAAACCGCCGGCGTACCGCCGCTGGCGGCGCCGGATTACAAACTCGGCAAGCTACCGTTTACCCCCCTCAGCCACAAGGATGCGCAGCTGATTCGCCAAAGCGCGCAGCGGCTGGGCCTGCAATGGTCGGAACAGCAGTTACAGTTATGGCAGCGGGACGATGAAATCTGGCTGTTTCCGGCGGCTTTGCAGCCGATGCTGGGCAAAATGCGCTTCTCCCGCATGGGCGTCAAACTGGCGGAGCGCTTTGCCAAAGGGTATCGCTGGCAGCATGAAGCCATTGTGGCGCTGGGCAACCCGGACACCCCAAACACCTACGCGCTCAGTGCGGAGCAGGTCGTTGACTGGTTTCGCGGCAAAGACATTTATCCGCCCTCGCCCGTCAATCACGACGAGGTTCTGCTGACCTGGCAACAAACCACGCTGGGATTGACCAAGCGTGTCGGACAGCGGCTGAAAAACACCCTGCCTCGCGATCTGGTTCGCGACGGCGCCAACCTTATTTCCCCTATCGACTAATCTTTAACCGGGTCGCCGCACTGGGCGTTCCCGGTGCGTTTTTTTCATCTATACCCAAAATAATTCGAGTTGCAGGACAACACGCTAGCGTGTTGAACAACGCAACGCGTTGGCCCTTTAGGGCAAGGCGAGTAACGAGCCTTGTAACGCGGCGACGCAGCGAATCCCCAGGAGCTTACTCAAGTAAGTGACTGGGGTGAGCGACAAATCGGCTTAGCCGATTTGAACGCTGCTTGCAGCGGCCCGTAGGGCGAGGCCCATTTATGGGCCGAGTAAGAAAGCCAACGCACCTGCAACTTGAAGTATGACGGGTATACACTCACAATCAAGGCGTAGCATCAGCATTCAACCTGTTGAGGAATCTATGTTCGCACTGGTGATCTTTGTCTGTTACCTGGGAGGTAACTGCGAGAGTCTGGTCGCGGGAACCTATATCAATGAACCACAATGTCTGGGTGCCATGGAGGAACAGCAAATCCGTAACGGCGGCTGTTTTCCGATTGACGATTTTCGCAGTGGGTACTGGAAACCGGCGCGCGAGTATCGTGACCGCTGACGCTGATCGCACTGACATTGATCGCACTGGCACGGATTTGCACTGACACGGATTGCACTGACACGGATTGAACCGTGCGCATCTTTCACGGATTCCTGCCTATTGCATCGCAAAAAAAGCAACGTCGCAGCTGTGACGGCGTTGCCCAAACAGGTGTGATGGTTATTGCCTGTTATTATTAGAATTTCATGATTATCAGAATTTCACCCACTCATCTTCGGCGGGATGATGTTTCGCCGACTCTGTCGCCTTGCGGTGAGTATCTTTCTTCTGCGTCGGTTTCCGGCCGGTTTGGCCCGGCTTATTCAACAGTAATGTCTGATGGCTTGCCGGTGAACTAACATGGTGAGGGTGCGAATCGTCGCCCAAATGAAACACCGATACCGCCTGCGCCAGTATCCGCGACTGCTCTTCAAGCGAATTGGCCGCCGATGACGACTCTTCCACCAGCGCCGCGTTCTGCTGGGTCGTGGTGTCCAGCTCCGACACCGCCTGAGCGATCTGGGATATTCCCCGGCTTTGCTCATCCGAAGCCGAGGCGATTTCCCCCATAATGTCAAACACATGGGCTACCGATTTGACAATATCCTGCATGGTTTTTCCCGCCTCTCCCACCAGCGCTGAACCGGTATCGACCCGCGATACCGATTCATGGATTAACCCCTCGATTTCCCGTGCGGCCTGAGCGCTACGCTGGGCCAGATTGCGCACCTCACTGGCGACCACCGCGAATCCGCGCCCTTGCTCGCCGGCTCTCGCGGCCTCAACCGCCGCATTCAGCGCCAGAATATTAGTCTGAAAGGCGATACTGTTGATCACCGTCGTAATATCAGAAATGCGTTTGGAGCTGCTGGAAATGTCGTCCATGGTCTTCACCACGTTATTGACGATTTCACCGCCCTTGACCGCGTTCTGCGACGCTTCCGACGCCAGCTGCGACGCATGGTGGGCGTTTTCGGAGTTCTGTTTCACCGTCGAGGTCAACTGCTCCATGCTGGCGGCCGTTTCCACCACCGCCGCCGATTGCTGTTCGGTACGGGACGAAAGATCGGTATTACCCGCCGCGATTTCCGCCGAGGCGGATTCGACATGCCCCACCCCTTCGCGGATATCCCGGATCATGGTGCGCAGCTTGTCATTCATGTTGCCCATTGCGGTGAGCAACTGCCCCAGCTCGTCGCGACGCGTCGTACTGACCACAGATGAAAGGTCGCCGCTGGCGATCCGTTCCGCCACCGACAGGCTCAGTTTCAGCGGGACAATCAATTGCACCGAGATACGCCACGCCATGATGATACCCAGCAGGATCACGGACAGACCGGTCGCCACCATGTTGAATTCCGATGACTGGGTAGTTTGATTGGAATTAGCCAGTTGTTGATTGAATAGACTGCCGACATCCGTATTCAGTTTTTCCGCCGCCTCACTCATTGCCTGGCTGGCGCGGGTTTCATCCTTAAAAGCGGCCAGATAGGCCGGCGCAGAACGGCGGTAGCCTGCGAAATAATCCCAGGCGGTATTCAGCCATGCCTGCTGTTCCGCGGATAACCGCCCGGCCTTTTCCTTAATGGCCGCTTCGGCGGCATCAATGTTTTTAAGGGTCATTCCCAGCGTATTATCCGAGGGCCCCAGCAGCAGATCATGCGCTACGTCGCGAATATCAGACATGTACTCGCCCAATTGGTACAACAGCACCTGAATATCTGACGATACGCCCGCGACCTGCTGCCACTTATTATGGAATGCTTCCAGCACGCTGCCGCTTTCATCCTGACCAATAGTCAAACCAGCGGCATCCCGCTTTTTACTGGCGGCGATGAATGCGTCCCGCATGGCCCGATACGTTTTCAGGTCCTGCTCAATGCGGTTCACATCGTCGATCGTATCCTTATCCCAGCTCAGCGTCTTGGCCTGCCTGAGAATGTCATCCATCTTATTAATCAGCTCGCCATTTTTATCGATAAAGCTGTAGTCATGCGTGAACTGAAATTGCGTGCGCAGGATTCGAGCCTGCGCCAATGTGGCGTTGAGTTGATTGCTCGCCTGTGCCTTATCGTTATTATCCGCCACACTGCGAAATCCAATAACCCCGGCCATCAATACCACCAACGACAATAACAAAACCGAACCAAAGCCTAATGACAGTTTGGTTCCCAGTTTAAGATTTTCGTATTTTCCACCCAGAATATTCATAGAATCACCATTTATGGCTCTCATAATGTGAACGTCATTCCATGTATATCAATGACATATCATGATAAATATTACATATCGCTATTTAATAATTGCAAAGGTAATCAACATCCTTTTTTACTGTCATCCTGCCGCCAAAAACCTATTGATGCGTTAAAAAATCTATTGATGCGTATAACACTCAATTCAGCAAAAAGTAGAAATAATGAATAGCTGGATGCTTGACACCGTCTCGCACGATTAAAATAACAAATAAATCATGTGATTATGAATAAATTGAAACACCATTAAGAATGGTGAGAGAAAAACGATTTACGCTGATTATCAGGATTTTAGTTAACCGTTTTAATCCCTCATAATCTATATATCATCCTTCCAATAATAGAAAGATATATAATGCAAGGGTATAAGAACCCCCGCTGATCTAGCATGACTGGATATTTCGATGAAAATAAATAGGTCGTTATCAATGGCGGGAAGACAGAATAAACATCGGGGATAATACGCCGTTGCGAGCAACCTTAATCGCCACGGCTACGCTTTACCTGCGGATGGGAACACCCGGCGCAGCCTGCACGCACCGGGTGTTCGGATATCAGAAGCTGGGGGTTAGCGTCAGCACCACCACACCGCGCGGCGTGACCTCATCCACCCCGCACTGGAATTGTGAGCCGCCGCCTTCGACCTGCATTTTACGCCCCGGCAACAGCGCCACATCGTAGATGTCGCTCTTGCCGTCGATATCCAGCAGCCAACGACCATTGCTGATACTGGTAATTCCGGTATCCACCAGCCAGGAAGACGAACTCCCTTCCACCAGCAGAGGCGCATGCAATCCCGCAGGAATAAACTGCGGATCCGCCTTCCACTCACCCGCATCCTGCAGTTTTCCGGTTTTCAACAGATTACGCGGGATCAGGCAAATGCCGCTGTCGTCGTGACGGCTGACGGGCGCGTCATTCTGCTGCGGCGAACCTCTACCGGTTGCCAGCCACGCCAGCGACACACCGGTATCCAGCGCACAGGTGACCACCACATCCCCCGGAAAGAAATCGCGGCGAATCCAGGTGCTGATCGTACCGGGCGCGATGCCCAGCAGATCGCCCAGCTCTTTTTGCGTGCTGAAGCCATAGGCATCAAGCATACGACGCAGTACAGCCTTGCCGCCCGATGACAGAATCTGCTCATAAAGCGCTTTGCCTTTCAGCGGCGATTTATACGTAAACACATTCGCATTTGCGAACTCCCCGGTGACCAGCCATCCGGCATCCGCTCCGGTATCAAGCGCGCACTTCAAAATAATATTACCCGGCACATTCCCTCGCTGAACCCAGTTACTGATTGTATTGGTAGGTATCTCAGTCACCTCGCTCAGTTCCTTCTGAGTCTTTACTCCGTAGCTTGACATGATGCGCTCAAGCACGAAGGCCGCAGACACGGCATTACTATTTGTATTCAAAAACACCTCACGAGTATTTACATATACACGTTACGTGTTTTATAGTGTCTACACAGCACATGTAACACCATAGAACACCCTGGCCTGGGGGAGATATTGCTTTATGTCGGACGAGATTTCAATTCTAACGCACATTTCTGAGGAAAATCCTACCGCAGCGAGTTCATCCGCAGTGGCAGAAATCAGCTTTTTGGCTGTCAACCAACGGTTTCATGCTATACCCGACCGGGCGTTAACTTCTTTCACCGGCTTGCGCAGCGCGGTATATAACGCCGCGTCAGTCCCCATGACGCGGCGTGCGTCCTGCCGCACAAGCACGTCATGGATCCAGTCTGCCCACATCGTGCCTCAGCGCAATTTTGCAAATGCAAAAACGGCATTCATCACTGCTACGACGACAGCCGTTTTTTCCAGCCTCATCACCGCCCGAGCGCCATCGGCGCAGTACAGCCGTTCAACCGTTGTGAATGGCGGCAATGATTTTAACACTAAGTTCGGAAATTCGAATTCAGCGGATATTTCGCGTCGGTTGCCGGAGGCTGACGGCCGCGATGGTAAACGGGCGTCATCATGAAGCCCCATTATGCCTTTACCGCCGAACATCTGCAGACCTTGCCGCCCAATTTGCGGGCGCTGATCGGAAAACACTTCGCGGATTCGCGCTGGGCGCAGACGTGCGTTTTTTATCGGCGGCTCTCCGAACGCTATCGCCGCACGCTGTGTTTTCATGCCGCGCTGCACCACCGCTGGTGTGTCTATCAACTGGAAGAGATGGATGAAATGGCGCGCGAAAGAATCGTCAGCGCGCTGAATGAACTGCGTAGCGCATTCGACTTGCCGGAAAAACAGGAGCCAGGCCAGCTCCTGTACTCGGTTCGGGTCCTCACCCTCAGCGAACGACGCACGCTGTTTTTCCATGCCGGGCTCACGACCCAGGAATTCGATCAACCTTTGCGGCGCATTGATGAGTCGGATTGCCAGTGGGCGAAAGCGCTTAACCGCGCCCTCGGCGAGTTGCATAGCCTGTTTGCCGAGGCGCCGGACATTCTGACCAGCATCAGACCTGAACACTATTTCAACGCCGAACACTATTTCAGCGCCGAACACCATTCGCGTTGACGACAGTTTCGCTGACGGCAGATCGCGTCAGTAAAAACGACATCGTTAACTCAACCGCCAGCACACAGGCCACCGTTCAGGATGGTCCGCCTTGTTGCTGCTTAACATCAGGAAATTGTATGAAAAATACACAAACGAATCACAAGACGTCGTCCCTTACCAGGCGGCATATCCCAAATGACGTCTGGCGTACCGACCTTGCTCATCGCTATAGCGAGCATCTGGAGCAGCTGGCGCAACACGCCCGGCAGGAACAGCTGTCCGCTCAGGAACTGGTGGCGTTGCTACAACAGGAAGCCGAAAACATTCGGCACCAGATTTGGGAGGCGCACTAATGGCAGACAGTATGGACATTTCCCAGGAGCAGCAAGCCATGCTGCTGGATGCGCAAATCGCCCATGCCCGCAAAGCCCCGGTCGCTCACACCGCCCATGTCTGCGAGGACTGTGATGCGCCGATTCCCGAAGCCCGCCGTCAGGCGATCCCCGGGGTGACGTGCTGCGTGGCGTGCCAGGAAATTCGCGAACAGAAACAACGTCACTACCGTTCACCGTCCTGAGCATGTTTTCACTGACTGACAAGCCAGGGTCGATCTGCGGCTATTCCCGCCGGTAATCCGGCAAACATTCATCGGGTAGGTAAACGCTGGCTGGTTATGACGTCTGACGAAACCGAAAAAAACGCCGACAACCGGGGCGACCGCTGGGCATACCCGTGGAATGCGCCCCGCCCCGCCATACTGCCCGAATCCAGCGCATTGTCTGCGGACACCTTGCAGCAGGGACAGGCGGTACTGTATCTGCTGGCGTTGCTGCCGCGTTTTCTGGCCGGCCATTTCCGCCGTCGCTTCGATTATCTGAAGCAGCATCAGGGGCTGGCCGCCGCGTTCAGCTACCTGTTATCGGTGGTTCAGCGGCGGCTCTGGCCCCGAATCGACGCCGTCAACGCCCGCTACCGGATGAACACGGCCTTATCTTCACGCTTCATCAGCGAAGCGGAGCAGTATCACCAGTTGCCGGATATGCCGGACAAGGTGCTGCGCGCGTTCGCCGGCCGCATCGCCGCCCACATGAACGATGCCTACCATGCCCACTGCGAACGCTACCTGCAGGAATGTCCCGGCGATGCTCAGGCGACGTTATTCAACGATGAAACACAAGCGCGCATCTATGGTCGGTTAGCGACACTGGCGCAAGCCCTGAACGTGACGCCCGCCCACTGGCATCGCCATCAGAACGGAACGCTCACGCTGGAACAGGCGTGCGCCGGCATTATGCGGCTGGTCAACCCCCGCTGGTGGGAACGCCAGTTGAAGATTCAGCGAGCCCGCTGGCGCGAGGCATTGTGGATTGCCGGCGGCGAGGTGAGCCGGGCCGCGTCTCCCTTTCTCAGCCGCCAGGCATTGCAGGATATCCGCTACCGCCGTCTGGCGACGCTGGATTTTCTGAAAAGTCGCGAGCTGGAGAATACCCGCAACGGCGAGCGGGTCGATTTGATCGATAAAGTCATGGGCAGTATCGCCAACCCGGAAATTCGCCGAATGGAACTGATGACCATGCTGGCGGGTATTGAGCGTTACGCGACCGCACACCACCACATCGGTATGCTGGTGACATTCACCGCTCCCGGCCACTACCATCCCACCCGTACTCGCGGTCACGAGCGAGTATTGGTCAACACCGGATGGATGCCGGACTGCCCTTCGCCCAAAATGACCCAGCATTATCTGGTCAAGCTATGGGGAAAAATCCGTACCGCGCTCAAAGACCGTAAACTGCACATCTACGGATTACGGGTCGTGGAACCCCATCACGACGGCACGCCGCACTGGCACATAATGCTGTATTGCGAACGCGCACAGCGTCAGGCGATCGTCGAGATCCTGCGTCGCTATGCCCAGCCTGGTGAAAGCGAGCGCACGGTGGCGCATAACCGCCGGTTTGACTGCAAGCACATCAACAAGGGCGGCGCGGCGGCGTACGTCGCCAAATACATCGCCAAAAATATCGATGGCTATGCGCTCGACGGTGAAGCAGACCACGAAACCGGAAAGCCGCTAAAAGAGATGGCCGCCGCCGCCTCGGCCTGGGCCTCGCTCTGGCGCATTCCGCAATTCCATTTCATCGGGTTGCCCACGATTGGCGCGTACCGCGAATGCCGTCGAATTCGCAGCCGGTCATTGCAGGACGAACTGGGCGAACAGGCCGAAGTGGTGAGATTTGCGGCGGATCGCGGCGACTTCGCGGCCTATATCGAAGCGCAGGGCGGCGCGAATGTCGCCAGGCAACGCCAGTCGGTTCGTGTCGCCAGAGCCGCCAGCGAACGGCTGAACGCCTACGATGAAACTATCGTACGCACCATCGGTATTTTTTCCGCCCAGCGCGGTCGCGAGCGTGTCTTCACCACCCGGCTGGACGAATGGCAAATCGTGGCCAAACACCACGCCGGCGGCGATGTTGCCAACGGCCGTCGCCCGGCTCTGCCTTGGAGTTCTGTCAATAACTGTGGGGGCGCGTTTTCGTCCGACGCGCTCCCTTACCCATTTCGCGATATTCCTCGCGTTCCTTCAGCGCGGCTAACCTATTTTCAGCGCGATCGACTGGCGTCGTTGCGCCCCCGCCTGAGCCAGCAAGGTATTGATATCTCACGCTGGGAACGGGAGGCGTTGGTGCGCGGCGCCAGCGTGAAAATTGACGGCCAACTGATTGATGAATTTAGGAATAAAGCTATATCCGCCGTTGATGAAAAGCGCATCATGGGCAAACAGGTCCTGCACTTATGAGTTGACGAATATTACTGAATAAAGTACTGTATATAAATACAGTCTCACAATGGAAGAGGTACCGTGGAACAGACTGAAAACAGAGAGCTGACCTTGTCAAGGATTCGATTAATTGCCGATATATCATTGATATCACAATGCAATCCTGAAGAAATGAAAATCGCCATGTCGTTGATCGCCGACTTATCTCACGGCGAACTCCCGGACAGTGATTATCAACAGTTTCTGAAAAACAGCAGTGATGGACAGCAGCTTAAAGCATGGTTCGAACAACAAATGTTGTAAGGGATTTCGATGGATAATAATGACCGACGTGAAATTCCCTGGCCGATAGCCAGAGGCACGTGCAAATTAATGGATTTTCTCTGTGGCTAACACGCCCGACTAATACGCAGCAAAATTTTTTTCGTATCCAGACCGTTCAATAAAAAGGTCTGACTGGCCAAAGCCGGTATATACATTTTGGTATAAATTTTAATTCTGACTCAGTGCAAACCTGTTCGTTGGTCATGTTTTTTCTTTAACACAGCAGTACGGAATTAGGGTATTCCCATGTAAAAACGTCTGGTAGTGATATTACCCCCGGCCTTCCCGGTACCTTTAACGTACAATATCCCCTGCCAGCAAGGATCGGCAGGGGACATAATAAGCGGGCACCCTAAAAGAACCATAATAAGCCGCGCGAACAATAAACAAGGGACATGCTAACCAGACACCCCTGACACCATTTTCCGCCTGTTGTTGTGTCATCCGTCCAACGCCTTTCCCGCATTGCGACCGCTATCGTTCCTCTGGAGGATAAAGGACCCGAGATAACCCGTTTTACTCGATCTTTTTATCTGAACTTAAAGGTATCACATGAAAGTTTACGCCCATCAGGACGACACCCTGGACGCGCTCTGTTACCGCTACTACGGCCGCAAGCAAGGCGTGGTGGAAACGGTTATGCTGTCCAACCACGGGCTTGCGGACCTTGGCCCGATTCTGCCGCACGGCACCGCCGTCACCCTGCCCGATATGAATACTTCCGGCTCACAGGAAAGCGTCAATATCTGGGAATAATGCCGGATCATCAGGCTCCATGCTTGCCTTCGGCTGATAACACATGGAGATCGCCGCCACACCAGGAACCTTATCATGCAAAAACCACAAAGCCTCAAACTTGCACTGACCAGCGCGCTACCCGCGTTGGGCAATGCGTTACAGTTTCGGATCCAGGAGGGGGAAATCGCCGCGTTGCAAGAGCCGTCCCTGTCGTTTGAATACCGCTATCAGTTGCTGCTGACGTTGACTAATTTCTCTGACAATCCCGACACCCTTTTCGTCACCCTGCTGCTCTGGGTGCGTCAGAATCAGCCGGACCTGCTAACGCGTGAAAGTATCCGCAACAAAGGCATCAGTTTTACGATCGACAACAACGCGGATAACACCAGCACGCTGTCCGTACGGCTCAACCTGACTGAGCGCAACCGGGTCAATGAACAGAATCAAAGCCTGCAGGTGCATTATGAACCGGAGCCAACACCGCCCGAACCGGTTAGCCGGCCCACGGCACTGTATATCGCCGGTGAACCGGTCAGTCAGTGGAAAGGGAACTGACCCCTCTAGATATCATTTCCTTCGTGATGGCCGTTGTGAATACGGCCTTTTTTCCTGAGAAACTATAAGTAATGATTATTTCATGATCTAAAACTTTCATCTTATTTATTTCCATCCCGTAATTTTCATAATAAACTTTATCTCCGATCTACCTACACGCCTTCTTTATTTTCTTCATCGCAAATTATTTCAGAAATCGTTTTCTACTGTTATCGCCGGGGATTAATCAGTAATACCCTATTACCTTCTATGCCTCATCAGCGAAAACCTGCTGACGCTATTACCTCATCCACTCTCTTTTGGATTGAATAACTGAAGGGAAACACCATTGGATAACAGCCGAAGTTTGCCACGTAATATACGAAAGGAATTACTCCATTTTAAACATTTTGGTAACAATGAAGGATTTCTTTATTACCCAAAAATCATGGAAGATATTCGCCCTTCTCTGCCTGAAAACGCCATCTCCCATTGCGGCGGCAATGGTGAAAAGTTCAGAAAGTTGCTTACTCTGTTCGGCGGTCATTTGGGCGACCCGTATAGCCCGACCGCCGTTCCCGGCGCGTCACCGCAGCTCACCAGTATTTTCTCTTCTTACGGATTGCTGACGGCCAGAGCGGATTCGCCAACGCCGGTGTTTACCCAGCCCGACTTTCTGCTGCTGTATTGCCGGTGTGAAACGTCCGTCTTCAAAATACTGGTTGGCATCGCCAGCCTTCGTCATGTTATTACGCATATGGACCGGCAAACCCGCATCGAATTATGCCTGCCGCAGTATACGCTGCGCCCCGGCGCCATCAGCCAGGAGCAAACGCCGTTCAGTCTCCTCAGCGCCGACCGCGACCCCTTTTTGACCTGTACGCCTGACCTGGCGTATCCCCTGACCTCGCCCGCCAGATATGCGTTGCTGAAGTTCGACCCGCTGCTGAAAAACAGCATGCAATGGCTCAATCTGAAACGGGGCGATCTGCTCATTATCGACAGCCGTCGCAGTACCCACACCTGTGTGCCATTTACCCCGTTTTTCCGCCAGGATTCCCCTTACCTGGCGCACATGTTCATCAACAAACCGAACCCGACACAACACTGACGCCTTACACCGGTGCGCCACGCCACGGCGTGTTACCGTGATGCCAGGATCGCAATGCAAAGGCCGTGGTGCAAAGATCGGTGGGGCCATCCGCCACACAACCACGGCGAATTGTCTCACTGCGCGGGAAGACGCATGCTTCCCACCATGAATACATACGAATATCTCTCCGAAATCCAGCGCGCGCTGCGTAACCTGATTCGTATCGGCGTCATCACCGAGGTCGATACCCAACAGGCACGCTGCCGCGTGCAGACCGGTGGCATGGTCACCGGATGGCTCCACTGGCTGTCCCGTCGTGCGGGGAGTTCCCGCGAATGGTGGGCGCCGTCGGTGGGTGAACAGGTGTTATTGCTTGCAATAGGAGGCGAACTCAATACGGCATTTGTCTTACCGGGTATTTACAGCGAACATCATCCGGCCCCATCGGCTTCTGCGGATGCCTGCCACATCCGCTTCCCTGATGGCGCGGTGATGGAATACGAGCCGGCCAACGGCGCGCTGACGGTCACCGGTATCAAGAGCGCGACGGTCGTCGCATCGGAATCGGTGACCGTCACCACGAAAAACGTCACCGTCAACGCCAGCCAACGCATCACGCTGGACACCCCGGAAGTCGTCTGTACGCACAAATTAATCACCCAGACTATCGACGTGCAGCAAGGCGGCAGCATTACCGGCAGCGTCACCCACTCGGGGGGAAGCTTCTCCTCCAATGGCGTGGTGGTGCATACCCATCAGCATAGCGGCGTACAAAATGGCGGCGGCACAACAGGAGGACCTCTATGACCAGCACGTCATACACCGGCATGAATCGCAACACCGGCGGCAGCCTCAGCGATCTGGAACATTTGCGTCAAAGCGTGCGCGATATCCTGACCACCCCGCAAGGCAGCCGGGTCATGCGGCGCGATTACGGTTCGCTGCTTTCCACCCTGATCGACCAACCGCAAACGCCCGCGCTGAAGTTACAGGTGCAGGCGGCCTGCTATGTCGCCTTGCTGAAGTGGGAGCCGCGGCTGACGCTGACGTCCATCGCAATGGAAAGCCACTACGACGGCCAGTTGATTGTGGATATTTCCGGCACCCTGGCCGGCAACGGCACATCCCTTTCGTTAACCATTCCCGTGAGCTGAGATCATGCCTCTTATCGATTTAAGTCAGTTACCCGCCCCCAGCGTGGTCGAAACGCTGGATTATGAAACCCTGTACGCCACACGCAAAGAAACCCTGCTGTCGCTCTACAGCGCCGACGAGCGCGAAGCCATTGCGCGCGCCCTGACGCTGGAATCGGAGCCGATGGTGAAACTGCTGCAGGAAAACGCTTACCGCGAGCTGCTGCTGCGCCAGCGCATCAATGAAGCCGCTCAGGCCGGGATGTTGGCGTTTGCTCAGGGCAACGATCTGGACCAGTTGGGCGCCAACGTCAACGTCTCCCGACTGGTGATCACCCCGGCTGACAATACCACCGTTCCCCCGATCGCCGCCGTGATGGAGTCCGATACCGATTTCCGCCTGCGTATTCAGCAGGCTTACGAAGGCCTGAGCGTGGCCGGCTCCATCGGCGCCTACCAGTTCCACGGGCGCAGCGCCAGCGGTCAGGTAGCGGATATCTCGGTCATCAGCCCCGGTCCCGCTCAGGTGCTGGTGTCGGTCCTGTCGCGGGAAAACGACGGTACGGCCAGCGATACGCTGATCGCCACCGTCAATGCGGCGCTCAATGCCGAAGACGTTAGGCCGGTGGCCGACCGGGTTACCGTCCAATCGGCAGTGATCGTTCCTTACGATATCAATGCCACGCTTTACCTGTATCCCGGCCCGGAGGCCGAACCTATCCGCGCCACTGCCGAGAAGAAACTGCAGAGTTACGTCAGCACCCAGCATCGACTGGGCCGTGATATCCGCCGTTCCGCCATCTACGCCGCACTGCATGTGGAAGGGGTTCAGCGGGTAGAACTGGCTCGTCCGGCGGCGGATATCGTGCTGGACGATACTCAGGCGTCGCACTGCACCGGCTATACCCTGACGCTGGGGGGAACGGATGAATAAAAGCCCCCTGCTGCCGCCCGGTTCATCGCCGCTGGAACACGCCGTTGCCGTCACCGGCGCCAGCCTGGAAACCGTGCCGATTCCCCTGCGCCAACTCTGGAATCCGGATACCTGCCCGGTCGAGCTGTTGCCTTATCTGGCCTGGACACTATCGGTTGACCGCTGGGATGAAAGCTGGACGGAAACCGTCAAACGCAAGGTCATCAGGGACGCGTTCTTTATCCACCGCCACAAGGGCACCATCGGCGCGCTGCGCCGGGTCGTTGAACCGCTGGGATACCTGATTCGCATCAAGGAATGGTGGCAAACCGGCGACACTCCCGGCACCTTCCGGCTGGATATCGGTATTCAGGAATCCGGGATCACCGAAGAGTCCTTTCAGGAGCTGGAGCGCCTGATTGCCGACGCCAAACCGGTTAGCCGCCAGATGCTGGGGTTAAACATCAATCTGGACAGTTCCGGCCCACTGTTAATGGGCGCCGGCGCCTATAGCGGCGACGAACTCACCATCTACCCCTATTTCCCGGAAACCATCAGCGTTTCTGGCGAAGAGATCAATGGGGCGGCGATTCACCTGATTGATGACATCTACGTCGGTGGTTGATTTTCCCTCTCGTTCTAAGCCAGCCTGCGCTGGCTTTTTTTATGGCTGAATCGCCGCCGGATGTTGTCTCCCCCCGCTAACAACGCCCGCCGGATGCGCCAACAGCGCCGACTTCGCATACTACCTCTACCCAGGCTGTGCCCCGGGTAACGCACTTCACGACCGACGCGGGCGCGCACCTACCCCGGTGCAGCGCCCATAACCTGATAACGCCTTTGGGCCTGCGCCCGCACCCAGATATCCGGCGACACAGCCTACCCACAGCCGGGCATACCGGCTGGTCATCGCCCGTCGGCCAGCCCGGCTTCTCCGATGCCGCTCTGCGGCATCCTCTCCTGTCAACAAAATGAGTAATCTGCATGAGTACAAAATACTTTGCTTTACTGACGAACACCGGCGCGGCGAAGCTGGCTAACGCCACCGCGCTGGGTAGCCATCTGGCTATCACGCAAATGGCGGTGGGTGATGGCGGCGGCAGCCTGCCGACGCCGACACCCGCTCAAACCAAACTGGTCAATGAGAAACGCCGCGCCGCGCTCAACGCGCTAAGCATCGACCCGCAAAACACCAACCAGATCATGGCCGAGCAGGTAATTCCTGAGAATGAAGGCGGCTGGTGGATCCGCGAAATCGGTCTGTACGACAGCGACGGCGATCTGATCGCTGTCGCAAACTGCGCCGAAACCTATAAACCGCAGTTGCAGGAAGGGTCCGGCCGGGTGCAAACCGTGCGCATGATCCTGATTGTCAGCACGACCGAAGCCATTACCCTGAAGATTGACCCGGCGGTGGTGCTGGCCACTCGTCAATACGTCGATGATAGCGCCATTCAGGTCAAGGCCTACGCCGACACTCAACTCAACGCACATCTTGCAGCCCCCAACCCTCACCCGCAGTACGCACCACTCAATAGTCCGGCGCTGACCGGCGCACCCACCGCGCCAACAGCGGAGAAAAGTGTGAACTCCACACAGCTGGCGACTACCGCGTTTGTCAAAAACGTCGCTCTGCTCAAAGAGCAGAACGGCGCCGACATCGCTAACAAATCCGCTTTTCTCGCAAACCTGGGTTTAAGCGACGTGCTGAAAAGCGCCGACCTGGCCGGCATCCCGCTGCCCTGGCCGCAGGCGACGCCACCGGCCGGCTGGCTGAAATGCAACGGTCAGGCGTTCGACAAAAACGCCTTCCCCAAACTGGCGCTGGCGTACCCCGGCGGCGTCCTGCCGGATCTGCGCGGCGAATTTATTCGTGGCTGGGATGATGGGCGCGGGGC